>JBLHSI010000008.1:0-34368 GCA_047626655.1 Halioglobus sp. | reverse complement strand
GCCAGTGCTACCGTGATGCCAGACAGCACATCATTTTTAATGGTGGCGACTTTACCGGGATGTATCTCAAACATGGGGGGTCTCGAGGGGGAGAGAAAGGGCGCGCATTCTAGCGGATACGACGCCTCGGCACAATTTGCAAGATTACCTACTTTGCACGCACTGGATAGTCACTCTCTCTAGTGGTTTTTGTGCCACACCAAGAGTCGATTATTCGCGGGCATCTCAAAATCGTGCTGCAGCGCAAAGCCCGCTCCCAACGCCAGTTCATCGACTTTTTCAAAATCACGGATGGCGCTCATCGGGTGTTGCTGCAACAACCATTGATCAAAGCCGGCATTACTGTCACTGGTGTATTGTCCGCCGTAGTTGAAAGGCCCATAAACCACCAGCTGTGTGCCTTTCGCTGCGGCCCTACCCAGTTCAAAAAACAGCTGCTGCACCGCTTCAAACGGCATAATATGCAAGCTATTGGCGGTGAAAACAACGTCGGGAATGGACAGTCGCCAAGGCCGCTCACACACATCCAATATCGCGGGAGGCCGCAGATTTACGCCCGCATAGCTTTCACAGCGCGGCTGTAAAATCGTTATATTGTCGGCCAATTCGGTTGGCTGCCAATTGAGATGACTCATCCCTGCGGCGAAATACGAGGCGTGTTGCCCCGTGCCGCTGGCTATTTCAAGGACCGCAAGGCTCCGGGTTAACAGCGGCTGCAGATGCTCAAAAATCGCATCTTTATTATTTTCACACGCTTGGGAGAAAGGAAGTGCCATAGAAACGCCCGACAGAATGGTAATCAGTACCCGCAAAGTAACGCCATTGTGATTAATTTGGCAACCACTTTACAAGGCACAGCCTGCAAGCCACTATGTATCGCTAATTGACCTTCACAAAACTCACTTTGGAGCCTCCTATGCCCGGCCCTCTGATCACCTTATTGTATCGATTGCGTTCTGCACTGACTCGCGCAGTTCTGAAACCAAGCGCCCAGCCACGCCCTCTTGCGTTCATTGGACCCGGGTCTATGAACCAGCTCTGTCAATCGATAGGCCACTTTGGCAACAAGAAGATCTTTATTGTTACCGACAAGCCGCTGGTAGAACTGGGGCTGGTAGATCGCGCTAGTCAAGCGCTCACACAAAACGGTATTGAGGTCGTCGTGTATGACGGCGTGTTACCCGATCCAACGTTCAAAGTAATCAATGAAGGTCTCGCGTTGCTCAAGAAAAGCCAGTGTGACTGCGTCATGGCGTTTGGCGGCGGCTCCTCGATGGACGCTGCCAAGGTAATGGCGCTGGCGGCATCCAACAATATGACACCGAAAAGCCTGGTGGGACTGAACAAGGCAAAGCTGCCCTCCCTGCCGCTATATGCCATTCCAACAACAGCCGGCACTGGCTCTGAAGTCACTATTGCGGCGGTGCCTTCCGATGACGAGACCCACGCTAAACAGCCCATAGGAGATAATAAACTAGTGCCCACAGCCTGCGCACTCGATCCCGAAATTATGACCGGCCTCCCCCCCCACATTACCTCTGCTACCGGCATGGATGCCCTAACCCACGCCATCGAATCCTATATTGGTCACTGGGGTACACCCGAGACTGACGCACTGGCCAGTGCCGCAGTAAAACTTATTTTCACCCACCTGCCTAAGGCCTACAATGAAGGCGGCAACCTAGCCGCTAGAGAGGCTATGGCACTGGCATCATACTATGCTGGCCTGGCTTTTTCGAAGGCAATGGTCGGGTTTGTTCACGCCATCTCCCACCAGTTAGGTGCGCACTACCGCATACCGCACGGCCTGGCTAATGCCGTTGTTTTACCCCATGTTCTAGAATATTCCAAGGATAAGGCTCAGCAGAAAATGGCTGAATTGGCGGTAAAAGCAGGCTTAGGTGATCCTGGAGATAGCGAAACAGCGCTGGCTCAAACTTTGATCGACAAAGTGGTTGAACTAAACGCTGCAGTGGGTATTCCTCGAGGGTTTGAGCAAATCAAGGATGCGGATATTGCCGCCATTGCAGCGGATGCCTGCAAAGAGGGCAACAACTACCCTGTGCCCAAATATATGGATGTAGCTGGCTGCGCCAAATTGGTGGAAACACTCAAGCTTGGGTCTCAAACTGCGAGCTCCGCAAGCCCTCAATCTTATAAATGAGGGCCAAAACTTCGGCCACAGCAACATATAGACTCTCAGGTATTTCCTCTCCCAGCGGCACATGACTCAGCATACCGGTGAGGGCTGCGTCCTGAATCAGCGGGATGCCATGTTCGCTGGCCAGTTCCTGTATTTTGAGCGCCGTGTTGCCCTCTCCCTTTGCCACCACAGTTGGCGCGCCAAGGCCTGAGTACTTTAGCGCTGCGGCGCGTTTTTTCGGCTTATCTTTCATACTTTCTCATCCACAAATTCACTCCACTGTGCGCCCACACTTCGCTCGCCCAGATTACCCTGATGGCACAGCAACACAGACACACTCAATCCCGCGTTCTCCAACCCCGATTTCAAGCCGCCCAGGCTTCCATCCACCATGTGCGCTGTCTCAGCTTGCTCTGCATAGATAACCACCGACACCTTACTCCCCCGCATGAACAACTCGGCCTCAATGGGACCCAGGTGGGGCAGGGTGACATTGAGCTGTACTTTCCAATCTTCACTCGGTGAGTCCTGCTCTGACGCCTTGTCCTCTCGCTCAATGGTCAATTGAATGCTGTGTACTTCATTTTGCAGGCGAACAGGTAAATCAAATGACCAAATACCCGCCCCCCGCTCATGCGCCTGCAACGCCGATAGCTGTTTCAGCGTAATCGTTGCAAGGGCGCCCTCCAACTCCTCCTGCAAGGCCAATAAATCGCCACTGCCCGCAGTCACACCCGTCTGGCGGGTTGATTTAGACAGTGCCAACTTTACTTTGCCCAACAGACTCAGCAAAACCGCCTTAAGGTCGCCAGAGCGAATCAGCCCGCTAGCCTCCAACAGTAACCGCAAATCAGATTCTAAAAATAGCCCCGACTTTTCTACAAAACCCTTTACCGCACTGGCATGCACTGGCAATTCGTTTTGACCGAGCGTTTTAAAGATCCGCTCCATCTCTTCTTTGCTGATACCCAAGAGTGACAAAATATTGGCGTTTTTTGCTGGGTGCAGCAACGTCTGCAGCGGTGCAACAATGCCACCTTGTGCTGGAACCAATAATTTCAGGAAGCTGCCCATTGGAATTTTGTCTACTGGACCGGCACTAGCCGGGTTGACAATTCGCAAGCTGGGCGTGGGACCTAGGCGGCTCACTATGAGGCTCAATACCGTGCCTATTTGCACGGAAACATCAGCTTTAGCGGACACTTGATGAGTTCCTACCTGAAGTAGCAAGGTGCCTGAGGAAGGCTTATCTACCACAGTCGCAATGAGCTTTTGACCCACCTGCAGCGACTGGATCAGCGGTACGGGTGACTTCATTCCCAGCTGTGCGCCGGCTAAGGATAATTTCAATTCGTTCATATCACCTCATCGGCATGTTTTATGCATGGTCTACGTATGCTGCATCGTTTGTGAATATTGGCAGCCCCTATTACGAAGGATTGCCGAGGACCCTGTATGACCCGCAAAGACTTAAATCTGTCACTTGATAACAGCCTAATTCAAGACAGGGCTACAACCAAATCTATGCGCAGCGGAATAGCAGACGCATCTGCAGGTCCAAGATCTGGAAAACACACCAAAACCTCCCCAGCAGCTTCACGCAGAAATATACCGGCGCTCACTACCGCGATAGTAGCCGTTGCGAATATGGTATTTTTACTGCTGGCAGGACTCTGGCTGTCGACATTACCCTATACAATCGCTGCTCCCAATACCTCTCGCGATTTAAATACTACACCACAGCTAAAATTGATGCTCGCGGAGAGTAATGAGCGTCTTGCAGGGCTAGAGCAGCAGCTAAAAGAACTCGCTTTGGCGGTGAGCAGTCAACAGACACTGGCTGCCCAGAACCGCATCTCAAGCGAAGATCGCAGCCTGGCAGCCACGACATTGCTGGATGAGACAGAGATTACAGTTTTCACTAAAGAAATCATAACTCCGACCGATAACTGGTATGTCAATCTTGGCACTTTTATCAGTGAACAAGCTGCTGTCAATTTGCAGAGCCAACTTCTCTCACTATCACGTCAGGCGAACATCGCTCAACGTGTGGAGCAAGGACGTAACGTCTTTGAAGTTCGCCTTTCGGGCTTTGACAGCAGGGTATTGGCTGAAACCGCGGCTGGGGAAGTAATGGACCAAACAGATCTAAACGGCTTATCGGTATGGCAGGTAGAGTAATCACAACAAGAACCATGCACACTCGCTACAATAATCGCGCAACGGCTACTACCCAGCAGTGTGGTTAGCAACAATATGCCTTCGGGCAGTGACTAATAAGAGACTTAGGATAGCGTATGGATTTGGCAACATTACTGGGCTTGGTTGGTGCCTTAGGCATCGTTATGGCGGCAATGCTTACAGGCGGCGATCCATTGGTGTTTGTGAACATTCCGGCCTTGATGATTGTCATTGGGGGAACATTCATGGTCGTTATGATCAAGTTTTCCATCAAACAGTTTTTCGGTGCTTTTAAAGTAGCAGCCCGCGCGTTTATGTTCAAAGTGGACGACCCAGAAGAACTCATCATACAGATCGTCAGATTCTCCGATATAGCACGCAAGGAAGGAATGTTGGCGCTTGAAAATGAAGAGGTCGAGAATGATTTCCTCGAAGAGGGAATTAAAATGCTAATTGACGGCAATACTCGTGAAGTCATACAGACGGTTATGAGCAAGGACTTGCAGCAGACCATTGACCGCCATAAATGGGGCGCTAAGGTATTCAGCGCCACCGGCGACGTGGCCCCTGCCATGGGCATGATCGGTACTCTAATTGGCCTCGTACAAATGCTTTCCAATATGTCGGACCCCAAGTCAATCGGCCCGGCGATGGCCGTGGCGCTGCTCACCACGCTCTATGGCGCCATGCTCGCCACCGTAATCGCTATTCCTATAGCAGATAAGCTGACGCTTAGAAAAACTGAAGAGGGCCGAATCAAGGCCATGTGCCTTGATGGACTTCTTGCCATTCAGGAGGGTTTAAACCCGCGCGTCATAGAAGCGATGCTCAAAACTTATCTGACGCCCAAACAGAGAGCAAAAAACAGCGACAGCGATGAAGCAGGGCAAGCTGAGGCCGGGTAATGATCGAGTTTGAAGCTGAAGAGGAACAGTCGCCCGGCATACCAGCATGGATGGCGACCTTCGCGGACTTAATGTCTTTGCTAATGTGCTTTTTTGTACTGCTTTTATCGTTCTCGGAGATGGACGTAGAAAAATACAAACAAGTTGCCGGCTCAATGAAGAACGCCTTCGGCGTACAAAGTCAAGTTAAGGTCATGGACATTCCCAAGGGTACCAGCATCATTGCCCAGGAATTTAGCCCGGGAAAGCCTCAGCCCTCTCAGATAAAAACGGTTAATCAGTTCACTACCGAAACTACCAAAGCCTCTCTGAGTGTAGGCAACCCAGACGCGGCCGAGCTAAACGATGCAGAACGGGAAGCGGCCGAGAGATTGCTACAAGAAAAACTGGAAGAACTCACCGCGAAAACTGAGGCCGACGCCGAAAGCCTCCGAGAAATGCTCCGCCATGATATTAGGGATGGCAAAATTGATATTGAATCGGAAGGTAGCGTTATCACAATTCGCATCCGCGAGCAGGGTTCGTTCCCATCAGCCTCCGCCACCCTGCACCCTGATTTTGAGCCTGTAATGGCGACGCTGAGGGATGCCCTAGTCGATATTAACGGCACAATATCGGTAGAGGGTCATACCGATAACATCCCCATAGTAAATGGTGCGTTTAGGTCCAACTGGGGCCTGTCATCCTCACGGGCGCTGTCGGTAACGCATGAATTACTCAAAGATACGGTACTGGATGACAAACGTTTTGTGGTGGTGGGACACGCTGACACGCAGCCCTTCGGGCCCAACGACTCATCCCAATCCCGCGCGCAAAACAGGCGCGTCGAGATCGTTATACGCCAAGGCCTGGATGAGGGAACTATTGCCGCCATTGAGGATATCAATGCCGATGCAATCGAAATGACTGAACAAGAGTAATGGCACCTCTGCCAACAAAATTGAAACATGGGTGTAATACGTGAAAAGAGAAGACGAACGAAGAAGCTACTACCGCATTGATGACATCGTAGGGTTAATGTACTCCAAACTTGGCACTGAGGAGGATGACGCATCAGAGCTGCATAAAAGCCTGAGTACGCCGCTGAGTAATCTGTTTGTTGAAATTGATCGCGAGTTTAATCAAGCCACCAATATCTTATGGCGCGAAAACCCCACTATTGCTCAGGCCCTTGGTTTACTAAACAGGAAAATATCGCTCATAGCATCCCACACACTGCCAGAGGAAGTGCGCCGTAAAGATTCCTACGAAGAGTTGATGGTAAGCATCAGCGGCAGCGGGCTGGCATTTCGAGCACTTGAAGATATACCAGTGGATACTCGACTGTCCTTATCGTTGGTATTAAAACCGTCTGATATTCACATCACCTTTACTGGCATTGTAGTGGGCTGCGAATATCTGCACCCCGACACCAGCCAGCCCTACTGGGTGAGAATAAGCCTTGAGGGAAATAACCCTGGAGCGCAGGAACAATTAATCCAGCACGTTGTGCAAAAGCAGTCTATGTCAGCTGAGGAGTTCCCCGAGCCTCAAGAGGACTAGCATTGCTCGTCGATGTTAGCCCCCAAATGATTGTTCTCCGTATTCTTCGGCGGCGGATCCTCTGTGGGCTCTTCCCGATTCTGCTTACCTTTATTGTCATCCCTATACGCTGCGGGCCTAGTCTTCATAATCGCTTTGATGTTGCCGGGTCCAATCTGGTCAACCATTTTGGCCACCTCTGTAATCTATATTGACACACTACGACCTAAAAGTTCACTGTCCCGCCGATGATCCCTTCAATAATTCAAACTCGTAGATTCGTTCGTTTTTATGCTCTTCCAGCGAGGCCATTACAATCAATACCACTCTCCGATTTTTAGCCCGCCCTTCTTCGTTCAGATTTTCCGCAATTGGGTGGTACTCACCATAGCCAATGGCGGCAAGTCTGGATGGAGCTACGCCATTGCGCTCGAACAAGCGCACAACAGCTGCAGCCCTAGCGCCCGACAATTCCCAATTAGAGGGGAACTCAGGCGTGTTTATGGGCTCGTCATCGGTAAAGCCCTCAATATGAATTCGATTAGGCAAATCGACGAAACTATCCGAAAGTTCAACCAACAGCGGTATCGACTCGGGTATGAGACGACTGCCGCCACTGGGGAATAACAAGTTGGATTTTATTTCTACTTCCAACCAAAACTTATTGCGCTTTATGCTGATTATTCCCTCGTCGATAGATTCCTCTAGACGCGACTCGACATTTTCTGCGATGTTATTCACTTCAATTTCAGCTGAATCTAGTAGATCCTGAGAGAAGTCACGTTCCAATTCCTCCTTTGTGGCCTCCTCGGGTAGCCCGCTGGCAACTTCCTCAGTCTCCTCCATGATAATCTCCGCGGGTACAGTGCGGATTAGATCTGCCGGCAGAGGCGAAGCGACAACTATTTCGCTCTCGCCAACCATATCAACAACCGGGTCCGGGTTTTGAAATGCGGTAACCATTGAGTCGGATAACACGCGATATTTATCTTCATTGATAGAGGAGACGGAATACATCACCACAAAAAAAGCGAACAAAAGTGTTATGAAATCGGCGTAAGACACCAGCCAACGATCATGATTTATCTGCACCTCCACCCGTTTTCTTCGTGCCATTAGCCGCCACTCTCCAAGCCGTTATATAAGATAACCCTCGAGCTTGGTCGAGATCGCTCTGGGATTTTCGCCCTCGGCAATTGAAACCAAGCCCTCTAACAGCATTTCCTGATAGTGACTTAGGTTATCAGCAAGGGTTTTAAGCTTATTCGCCATCGGTAAAAAGAAGAAGTTGGCTAAGCCAACACCGTAAATCGTCGCGACAAAAGCGATCGCTATTCCAGGCCCTAGGGCGGCCGGATCGGCGAGATTATTCATCACGTGAATCAAGCCCATGACGGCACCAATGATACCTATCGTCGGAGAGTATCCCCCCATAGCCTCGTAGACTTTGGCGGCATTTATTTCACGCACCGCATTACTATCAATCTCTACTTCCAGTATTTTTCGTATTTCTGCTGGCTCGGTGCCGTCCACCAACAACAACAGCCCCTTTTTGGCAAATTTATCGGGTTCCCGGTCGGCAATGTTCTGTAATCCGAGCAACCCGTCTTTCCTGGCAACGGCACTCCACCTGATAATTTTCTTTATCGAGACTTCTCTTTCGATATTGGGAGGAAAGAACACCCATTTAACACGTCGCATACCATGCACAAAGGTTTTTTGCGGGGACTGAACCAGGGTTGCGCCCAATGTACCGCCAAAAACGACGATAAATGCTGTGAGCTGAATAAGTGAGTCGGTATGCCCACCATCGAGCATATTGCCGCCAATCACTGCCGCCAATGACAACGAAACGCCCGCAATGCTCAAATAATCTACCGAGTGTCGTTTACTTGCCATTGATGAAAGCCCTTATCACTCTAACCACTCGTTCATTCGGGTTCTCACCCGAGCCAATGCCTGCCCGTGTATCTGAGACACGCGAGATTCTGAAACTCCCATGACCTCGCCGATTTCTTTCAAATTCAGCTCGTCGCCGTAATACAGCGACATCATTAACATCTCTCGTTCCGGCAGGGCATTTATGGCTCTCACCAGGCCCTCCTTAAACTTCACATCTTCGTGCCCAACAGACAGGGACGGCTCGTCGCTCTCGCTTTCAACCTCCACTTGGTCCAGCGATGTCAAACGGCTGTGCACGAGCTCTCGGGATATATCATGATACTCGGACAGCGACACACCCAATTCATTAGCAATTTCACTGTCGGTCACCGATCGACCCAAACGGGCTTCGGCTTCTCGAATAGCTTGCGACACCCGCTTTATTTTCTGTTGTACCGAACGGGGCACCCAGTCATTGCGGCGTACCTCGTCTAGCATTGCGCCCTTAATACGAATACCGGCAAAAGTAGAAAAACTAGCTCCAAGTGAAGCGTCATAACTCTCTCTTGCTTGAATTAAGCCGATCATCCCCACCTGCATTAGATCATCCAGTTCGACGTCACTTGGTAACCGAGCAACCAAATGTAGGCCAATCTTTTTTACCAGCGGCAGATATTCACGGACGACATCATCAATGCTCCTCGTCTGGTTTTCCGCATAGGCGGCAGTTCCCTCCATTGCTAAGCCTCTGCACCAATAGCGCCTGCTTGAATCATGCGCTCAACAAAGAAACCCAGTCCGCCTATACTGTGGTTCTGTCTAAAATTACTCTCGATAGTTCTGGCTAGATTTCCGATCGCCTGCGCCGATTTACTACGCGGGTACAATTGCGCGACCGCTCCTTGCCTTTGAACCGCTTTACACAAGTACTCATCTCTTGGAACAGCCCCAAGATATCCCAAGTGGACATCTAAGAAACGATCGGCTACTCGACTAATTTTACCGTATAGATTTCGCCCTTGAGCCTCACCCTCCACCATATTAGCCAACAACTGAAACCGCTTTATACCGCACTCCCTATTCAGTACTTTGATTAGCGCATAGGCATCTGTAATGGACGTAGGCTCATCACAGACCACCACAATAATATCCTGACAGGCGCTGGCAAATGTTCGAACACTGGAGTCTATGCCGGCGGCTGTATCAACGATTAGGGTATCCACTGGAATAGTCAGCTCACTGAAAGCCCTTACTACACCCGCCTGCTGCACCTCCGTCAAATCGATCATATTAGAAACACCAGAAGAGGCCGGAACGATGTGAATGCCCTCTGGACCGGGGACTAGTATCTCCTCCAGCGTTCTCTCACCAGAGATAACATGGCGCAAATCGTAGCTGGGCTTGAGCCCTAAGGTGATGTCTACGTTACCCAGACGCACGTCGGCATCGAGTAGCACCACCGACTTACCCATCTTCGCCAGACAGACCGACAAGTTAACTGCAATGTTGGTCTTGCCCACACCACCCTTACCACTCGTCACCGCTATTACATTAATGTTCGACGGCGTCGACAGTTGCGCTAGCCCTTGTGCTTGATTGGTCATTCTCTATACCGCGTTTGAGTTGGCAAGTTTGCCACTGCGAATTCTTTGAGCTGAATTTTTGACTTCCCGCTCGACTAGTTCCACTGTTTTTCCCACTAAATATTCTGCCCGTGCAGGAATTAGATCCTCGGGAACTTTCTGGCCGGCGCTGACATATCCAACTTTCAATTGGTTTCGAATAACGACATCCAGAACTCCGCCCAACTCTGCAGACTCATCCACTTTGGAAATCATTGCCCCGGTCAGGGCACGGCCAAATACCTGCACCACTTCCTGCAAAGCACGCTGCTGTGCCGTCGCCGACAAAACCACATAAGTATCAATATCGTAGCCTACTGAGTTAAGCGATGAGAACTGCTCATATAGCCGAACATCTCGCTGACTCATACCCGCTGTATCAACCAAAATAAGTTTTTTGGACGACAGCTTGTCAAATGCCGACCTAAGTTCGGCCGCATCGGTGGCAACGATCATTGGTACCCCAAGATAATTAGCAAAAACCTCTAACTGCTCCTGTCCACCAATTCGATAGCAATCAGTCGTGACTAAGCCCACCTGCTGATTACCATGGCGAAGCACAAAACGAGCCGCCAATTTAGCAATAGTAGTGGTCTTGCCAACACCTGTTGAGCCAACCAAGGCCACAATACCGCCATGGTTTAGCAAACTATCGCCAGCCATAAGAGGAATTCGGCGACCCAAAATCTCGAGTGCTTTTGCCCAGTGCTGCTCTAGCTCTCCTGTGTCACCTAACTTATCAACGATTTGGCCAGCCAGCGCACGAGACAGCCCCAAACCGACAAGACGATTATGAACAGCTGTTTTGGTAGAGGGCCTGGTAACTGAATCGCGCCATGATAGATGAGACAATTTTCCTTCGAGCATACTACGCAAATTGCCAAGCTCTCTTTGCAAGTCAATCAGCGTTGGATTGTCTGGTTGTGAGTCGAGCAGCATAAACTCACCCGCGGTGCCCGAACTAAAATCAGGACCGATGTCAGCCTCATCAAAATCCATCGCGGCAACCAACTCAACTTGCCCATCTACGTTTTTGTTCGACAATATAACGGCATCAGGGCCCATTTCTGTCCGTATTCGTGCCATCGCACTACGACTGTCTTTATCTGCATAACGCTTGATTTTCATTGAGCTACCTTAAATAACAATGACTCGGCTAGTTCGTCTATCGCCAGCACCTTATATTCGCTCTACTGCAACAAAGTCTGACCACTCCCAATAGTCGCCACAACCTTGATGTTTTTACTTGCCGGAATTTCTTCATAGGCAAGGATATAAAAATTATCCATCCTGCCTCCCAACAACCTCCACAAGAAAAGCCGTATACCGCTAGAAACCAATGCAACCGGCGTCTTACCCTCTGCCTCAATTTTTCCTGAGGCAGCTATGATCTGACTAATGACACTCTCAATGAGCGTTGGTTCTAGACCGCCAGCATTTCCCTGTATAGCTCCTTGCAATATCTGTTCCAACTGCGAGTCTAGTGTCATTACTGGCATCTCATGCCCTATACCATTGACTGTCTGGAAGATCACACGTCCCATAGCAACTCGCACATCGCGGGTTAAAGCGTCAGTATCCTGACTCTTGCCCCCACACTCCGCCAAAGCTTCGGCGATTGTTCTGAGATCGCGAATAGGGATGCCTTCTTGCAACAAGTTCTGCATCACCTTGGTAACCTCCCCCAGACTCAGCAACTTAGGAACCAAGCTCTCCACAAGTTTGGGTGAAGTTTTGGCCAATTTGTCTAACAGTTGCTGCACATCGTCCTGACCTATCAGCTCATAGGCCTGGTTTTTTAGCAACTGACTGAGATGCGTTGCAATCACGGTGCCGCAATCGACTACCGTAAAACCCATTGCCTGGCCATCATCGCGCTGCGAGGAATCAATCCATATTGCATCTAGACCGAAGGTGGGGTCCTTGGTCTGCTGCCCCTCCAGTTCACCAAAAACTTGACCCGGATTAATCGCTAGTTCTTTGCCCGGATATACATCCCCCTGCCCCACAGTCACGTCATGAAAACTAATCCGATAGGTATTGGGAGGTAAATCGAGATTGTCACGGATGTGTACAGAGTGAATGAGAAAACCAAGCTCCTGCGACAGCTTTTTCCTAACTCCTTTAATTCGACTCAACAGCTCCCCGCCCTGCTTCTTATCCACTAAAGAAATCAATCGATAACCCACTTCCAAGCCGATTTCATCCACGACTACTACATCGTCCCAGTTCAAATCCCTCACTTCAGGGGACACTTCAACCGGCATTATCTCCGGCGCAAAGGCTGCAGACCTTTGTTCCTGCAAGCGGATATAGCCCAGCGCACCCATTACCCCCGCCAACATCAAAAACACCAGATGCGGCATTCCCGGTACCAGCCCAATAATTGCCAGTAAAGTTGCGGATACCAACAGCGCCTTGGGGTTGCCAAATAGCTGCGAGACTACCTCTTCCCCCATATCCTGTTCGCCGGAAACCCGCGTAACAATAATCGCCGCCGCGGTAGATAGAAGCAGCGAAGGAATCTGCGCCACAAGGCCGTCGCCGATGGTCAGCAATATATAGTTATTTGCCGCCTCACCGGCACTGAGATCATGTTGCAATACGCCGACAGCGAAGCCGCCTATAATATTGATAAATAGAATTAGAATTCCCGCTACGGCATCTCCACGAACAAACTTACTGGCGCCATCCATCGCGCCGTAGAAGTCCGCTTCTCTGGAGACATCCTGACGCCGTTGTTGCGCCTCTTCCTGATTAAGCAGCCCTGCATTGAGGTCAGCATCGATAGCCATTTGCTTGCCAGGCATTGCATCCAGGGTGAACCGAGCGGTCACTTCTGAAATACGGCCAGCGCCCTTGGTAACCACAACGAAGTTGATGATCACCAAGATAGCGAACACCACAATACCCACGGTATAACTGCCACCAATCACAAACTCACCAAACGCCTCAATGACCTGCCCGGCGGCGCCTGTTCCGTTGTGCCCCTCCAGCAATACAACTCGAGTGGAGGCAACATTCAGGGCGAGGCGCAATAGTGTAGATATCAGTAAAACCGTGGGGAAAACCGCGAAATCCAACGGTCTAGAGGAATACACAGAGACCAGCAATATGATCATGGCCAGCGCAATATTGAAGGTAAACAGTAAATCCAAAGCAAACGGCGGCAATGGCATCATCATCATTGCCAACATCAGGAACAACAATAATGGTGTTCCCAAGCCAGACAACATCGAAATGTTCAGGCTCCTTCTTCCAGCTATTTCATTCGCCAATTGTAGAGCCCTCACTGTATAAATTCCGGTACTCATCCGGGATAGGTATATCCTGTGGCGGACTGGACGACAAAGCCTCGCCGGCATTGCTTATCTGATAGATATAAGCGAGTACTTTTGCCACGGCCAAGTAGAGATTCTGCGGTATCTCTTCACCGATTTCGGCCGAGCTATAGAGCGCTCGCGCCAACGGCGGCGCAGAAAATATGGCCACATTATTGTCGGTAGCCACGCTGCGAATGTTCAATGCAATTAACCCTCGGCCTTTGGCTAAAACGACCGGCGCCGAGCCCGCATTATTGTCATATTTAAGCGCCACCGCAAAATGCGTGGGGTTGGTAATAACAACGTCTGCCGAGGGCACAGCTTGCATCATGCGCCGCTGAGATGCCTCGCGCTGCAGGGCCCTTATGCGCGCTTTGACCTCGGGCCTTCCATCCGTCTCCTTCATTTCATCTTTAACTTCCTGGAGAGTCATCTTCAACTGCTTGTTGTGACTCCACAGCTCAAAGGGCACATCGAACACCACGATTAGGACCATGGTAGAACTGATCACCAACAGCCCCCACTGCAACAATGTTACGCTATCGATAAACGCTTTTTCCGGCGCCCAGCTTGCCAAAGCCAAGATTTCGTCCAGCAACACATTAAACATAAAGATGGTGATGCCGCTCAGTGCAAAAAACTTGAACAGCGTCTTTAGAAGCTCCGCTAAACCTTTAGCTGAAAATACTCGCTTTATACCTTTGGCCGGGCTCAGCTTCTCAAGTTTAAAAGCCATCGCCGACACACTGAATGAAAATCCACCCATTAACAGCGGACCGGCAAATGCACCCACAACCATCACCGCGAAAAAGGGTGTCAGAATCAGAACCGACGAGGTGATTAAACCAATGAGACGCACCGCTAGCAGCTCTTTGTCATAAGCCAATTCACGTTCAAAAATAAAGGCCGATTCAAATAGAGAGGTAAATTCAATCGCGATCGTGTCTCCCAGCATCAGTAGAGCCAGAGCTCCAATCACCAGCGACAACATAGTATTGAGTTCTTTCGATCGAGGAACCTGGCCTTTTTTACGCGAATCTTCTTTGCGCTTTTCCGTCGGCTGTTCTGTGCGTTCCTGCGAAGTTTGTTGGTCGGACACGGGCGCCCCTAACGAATCAACTGGAGGGCTTGCGCCAAACCAGAATCAAAAATTTGAACGAGCAGAGAAAGCACCGAAGGCAGAGTCAGCAAGATAAATACAAACCCCGCTAAAATAGTTACGGGAAAGCCCACAGCAAAAATATTCAGTTGAGGAGCGGCGCGCGTAATGACACCAAAGGCAATATTAATCAACAACACCGCTGTGAGCGCAGGCAGCGCGAGCAAAAGACCACTTAAAAACATCTGGCTCGCCCAGAGGACCACATCCAAACCAAAGTCGTCGCGCCAGCCCGTCAATCCAATCGGCAACAAAGTAAAGCTATTCACCACGGTTTGGATCAGTATCAAGTGGCCGTCGACAGCCAAAAATATCAGGGTCGCTAAAATCATATATAACTGACTAAGCACGGGAACCTGAACGCCGTTTTGCGGGTCCACAGACATAGCAAAACCAAGGCCCATGGTCATTGCCAGCGTTTGTCCCGCTACCACGACAGAAGCAAAGACCATCTGCACAATAAAACCCATAGCCAGGCCTATCATTACCTGCTGTCCTGCGATGAGCAAACCTGACGGGCCCAGTGCGTCTACCACTGGAAGTTCAGGCAGAGACGGTGTAATCAAAGCGGTAATGAGTACCGCCAGAATCACCCGGGCGCGAACTGGGAAAGAAGAAGCACCCAGTATGGGCGCGGCGAGAAATAGCGCAGAAATACGCATAAACGGCCAATAGTAGCTCTCCGTCCAACCCAGTAATTGCGCGGCAGAAAACATCAGAAGCTCACCCCAACATGCCCGGGATATCGGCAAAAAGGCGCAACGTAAACTCCATCAACATTCTCAACATCCACGGACCAGCCGCCAATAGAGCAAACACTAAAACCATCAATTTAGGAATAAAGCTCAATGTCATTTCCTGAATCTGGGTGGCGGCTTGAAATACGCCAATCAGTAGCCCCACCGCCAAAGCTGATAACAACAGAGGCGCGGCAAGCATCATAGTCAGATACATTGCATCACGGCCAACATCCATCACTGTGTCCGGTGTCATAGAAGCCCCTGTTGAGTCATGTTACAAAACTGGCCGCAAGCGTGCCGACAATCAGCGACCAGCCGTCAATCAATACGAATAGCATTATTTTGAAGGGCAACGAAATCAGCATGGGCGACAGCATCATCATGCCCATAGACATCAACACACTCGCCACTACCAGATCGATCACCAGAAAAGGAATAAAAACCAGAAAGCCGATCTGA
Organism: Halioglobus sp.; assembly: GCA_047626655.1. Lineage (GTDB taxonomy): Bacteria > Pseudomonadota > Gammaproteobacteria > Pseudomonadales > Halieaceae > JBALVT01. The sequence continues at coordinate 18,434 of JBLHSI010000008.1, read as the reverse complement.
AACGCTGTTTTTAACTCGCTGGTGAGAAATGACGGCAACAGAACGCTCCAAGGAACGTCGTCTTCACTTTGAAACCCGTCGTAACCGCCCAATTCAGAGAACATAATCAGGTCTGCTTCGCGAGTCTGATTCAACATGAATTCGCGGAAAGGTGTTGCCACCTGAGTCATAGCATCGTCGAAACCAATGGTCTCTTCCATATACGGCTTGAGCCCTGTGTCATAGGCTTGCTCTAACACGGGAGCCATAATAAACAGGGTTAGAAACAAGGCTAAACCGAGAATGATTTGGTTAGAGGGGGTTTGCCCTGTACCCAGCGCCTGGCGCAGTATTGCGAGAACGACGACCACCCGAGTAAAAGACGTCATCGCGAGCAATGCCGCAGGCAGCAGACTCAACAATGTCATTAAGAGTAGAATCTGTATGCTGACAGAATAGCTGCTGCCGCCGCCATCAACGGGCTCAACCGTCAGCAAAGGAATACTGGCCTGTGCCGTCGCAATCGCCGGAGTCACAACGCCTATGATTAGAAGGGCTATAGCCACAGCGCCCTTCAACGGACTTCTCCATGTGCTGAAGATGCTTGCAGGATAGCGGCGAATGCGCCCCCATTCACAGCACCCTCGTCGTCTAGCCCCGTTATGTTGCCGTCAAAGACATGCAATGTGCGAACGTTGCCACTGCCAACACCAATCAATAAATGCTGCTCGCCCGCTCTAAGTAGCACAATTTTTTCTCTTGTACCGACCTTAGCGCTGCCTAAAACCTGAATTAGGCCCTTATTGTGCAAAGGCATACCGTTGACTTTTTTCAGCACAAACATCAGTCCAAAAAGACAGGCGAACACTAACAGCAGGGCACCAAAAACCTGGAGCAAATAACCGCCATCAAATATCTCCGCTGTCGTTTTGTCCGCCGCAGCAGCCATAACACTCCAGCATAGAGAGACTGCGAAAGTGCCAAGTTGGGCCGTTTTCTTAGGGACACTAATCACTTGAGCTTCTTTAATCTTTCCGAAGCGCTAACCACGTCTATCAAGCGAAGCCCAAATTGGCCCTCTACCACCACCACCTCACCCCGGGCAATCAACGTCCCATTGACCAGCAGATCCAAAGGCTCGTTGACGCCTCGATCCAATTCGACAACGGCACCTTGGTTGAGACTAATCAGCTGTTTTATCGGCATTTTACAGCGGCCAATCTCCACAGACAGCGTCACCTGGACATCCATTAGGGCATCCAGGTTTATCTCGGCACCAGATCCGTCCAGCAAGCCGCTACCCGGAGCATCAAATTGAGGCAAGAGCGCAACTTGCTCAACTGCTTCTTGTCCGGCCAGACCACCTTCAGGCTGCGCTGCGCTATCGCCCAACTCCTGACTCACAGGAAATCACCGATTACTGAGTAAAAAACATGGTTCATTTGTGAAGTACCTCCGTAATTTTTATCGACTTATTGCCATTTAAGGCACCGTGTTCACCATTTGAAATAAGCTGCCCCTCACTCCAAACGGAGACTTCAGAAGGCATTTGTAGAGGCACTATAGAGCCGCGCTTAAGGCTTAACACTTCGGCAATGCTTACATTTCTTGTGGTAAAGACACCGCGCACTTCAAGATTAATTGAGAGTAGTTCGCGGCGAAAGAAGTCCTCCCAGTTGCTTGCCGATTGCGCGGTAGAGCGCGCAGTAGAACTGCCCAGCCTTGGCCTCAGTGCTTCGAAAGCTGCATAGGGAACAAGCCAGTCAATCGTCGACTTCCAGCCACCTACTTGAATAACAAAGGGAAAACGCAATGCCAATTCACCAGGAGAACCGACCTGTAGAAACTCAGGCTTAGTCTCAAAAGACACGGCCTTAGCCGAGAGTGGTATCTTGTCGCTCCAGGATGACACCAGGGTCGCCAGAAACTTCTCGAGCAACACGTCGTTGATGCGCCTCTCGGTGGGTGTCAGGTTGATGCGCGTAGACAGACTGCTACCTGAGTCGCCTGGGGTTCCACCAAAATAGCCGTCGACAAAATAGGACAATAACTCACCGGGGAGTACCGCCACAGAAACACCGATCAAGGGTGAAATATTGAGCACGTTGATACCTGATGGTTCGGGTATTTGAGCTATGGCTTCATCCATTTTGGTTAACTGAACTTCACCCACCACCACATCAACTGGCACCCTGAATAATTCGCGAATGGCCTGGGTAAAAACCAGCGAGTGCTTTTCATTGATAGTGACCAACGCTGGCATTTGCGCCAACAAGACCTGCTCGCGCGTACTGAAGTCAAATGTCTCACAGCTTTTGCTGGAAACACCGTCTTCAATGTCTACATCCCCGCTAGACACACTGTCCATCAGGGCATCCAATTCACTCTCTGACAATACCTCTTTCGTAGACATGGGCGCTTACTGCATCACAAAGCCGGTAAAATAAACGTCGCTCACCGTCATCTCGCCTTTAAGTCGCAACACCTCTTCGATCGAGGTGAGCACTTCTTTACGGAGGTTCTCCTTACCCTCCGAGGTATTGAGTGCATCGTAGTCCTGCCCGCTGAAAAGCATGATGAGCTTGTTGCGAACCGCCGGCATATTGGCGTCAACTTTATCCACGACTTCTTGATGGTAAGACATAACCTGCAAGGTCAGCTGTAAATAGCGAATACTGCCCTTGTGCTCGAAATTAACCACAAAGGCTGGCGATAGTGGGAGATAAATGGGATCGCGCTCAGGCTCCTCAATAACCACCTCAGCTGCGCCCGCCGCGTCACTAGCACCGGCTTGCGCCTCGGCTTCGTCGCCCCCCATTAGCATGAAGGCAGCCCCCCCGCCCCCCGCCAGAACCAAAACGACCACAACAATGATAATTATTTTTTTCATACACCCCTACACCTTTACAGAAAATCACAGGAGTGGATCTAGCAATAACCATGCCATAACACTTTAATCAATATTATCAATAAGATAGGGGGCCAAAAAGGAGTGATAGTCAGAGAATTGACACTTTATTTTAGGAGCAGGTGACGCAGCTAAGACGTTTGTCAAAAAGCACGTTGGCGAACGGTGTTTTAGACAGAGCGGTAAGCGGGATAACCGCTAGACTAAATGTAGTAATCGACCAGTGCATCAGGCGACACCACCGCCCTGGTAAACAATGAAGTCTCTGAGTTTTCAGCTATCGTATCTTGTGCAAAATTGGATACTACGTTGCCAGCCTCTTCACTATCGTGGCGCTGGAATGCAGATTGGTCAGACACATCACTATGAGCGAGCTGCAACCCACTCTGCTCCAGCATTTCCCGAAGACGCGGCATCGCCAACTCGATAGCATCTTTTGCTGCCCCGTTCTGAACGTTGAACACTATCTTTGTCTGATCACCGTCGGTCGAGATCTTCACATCCAATCGCCCCAATTCTGGCGGATTAAGCTGAAGGCTCGCCTCCTGCAAACCATTTTTCACCACCACTGATACTCGCGCGGCAAATTCATTGTTCCAGCTGGGCTCACCGGGAGCCATTGTCATCGTCGATACGGCAGTCATCTTCAAAGCCGCCGCCCCATCCGTTTGACCCACCGGCAGAGCCATAGCACCAGAGATCGGTGCCGCAGTGGTAGCTAAATTTGTTGCGAAATTCGCTGCTGGCATTTTTGCTTGACTCAAATCCAAGCCAATTTTCGACTCGGAGATGGCCGTGTTAGATTCCACCCCACTGCCCAATAATTGGGCTTGCCGAGACTGTATTCCTGCGTCCAGAAAACTCTTGGTCACTGGCTGGTCGGGCCCTACACCCACGTTACGGATCACGGCAGGCATGGCTTGATCCAGCTCGAGCGGAGCCACAACGGTTGCCCCCCCCAAAGGTCGCACTTCTGCCCTAGGATTTTGTCCGCTCGCGACCCCCTCTCCAATAATCTGAATGGGCAGCCGATACTCTTCGACTAGCGGCGCAGTCGCACCTTGTTTGCTTAGTTGATAAACCTCGGGGTTAATTAATGGCGCGGGCAGGGGGGAAAGTTGACCCACCATTTCAGCCGGTAATTGCTCGACAACCGGCAGCCTCTCCAAAAGGTCCTCGCCGCTGGCGTGAGGAGTAATGGCGCTCACCGTCAATGTCCCCTCTATCGCCACCGTTGCGGGATCGAGGGTTACTGCGGGAGCAGGAGCAGGAGTCACAGCGGCGAGTAATTCTGGCAAGTTCTTGCCACCCGACTGCAATAAGTTGCCGCCTTCAACGAGGCCAGTTTCAGCAGTAACGATTGCTTCACCGTGCGGTAACAATTGATTTTGCTCGCTTAATATTTCACCAAAAACTGCCCCTATCGTAGTGCTTTCGGTGCTCACAGGGTTATTCAATAGTGGGGCTATCTTAGCAGTGGGGGCTACCAGCGTGGTGTTATGTATTGGCATTATGATCATCTTTCCTTTCAGTCTTTACTCACTGAAAGCAATTAGCGTGCCAACGTTAATCTGTCCCTAAATCAGAAAACCTGCGCATCAATGAGCTCTCATCAGATTCCTTTTGTTCGGCCCTAGCTCTCCCTTGGCGAGATTCGAGATGCCTCTGATCTAGCAGCTTGTCCAATGACGTCCTGCGCCGCGCAGTGGCGAGGGATTGCTCGCGCGCCAGATCTAGATCTGTCAAAGACGCCTCAACAGCGCGACACTGCTGATCAATTGATTGGTCCAGCTTGCTCAGAAATAGTCGGTAATCCAGCAATTGCCTGGCAGCAATACCCTTGCTTCCCAGATGCTTAAGATTAGTTTCATACTCCAGTTTAAAAGCACGGAGCTGATCTAATTGATCGCATTTTTGTTGATGCTGCTTTTGGCTTTCCTGCAACAAGCGCGTGGTTTTCTGTTCTGCCGATCTCGCCACGGTAGCAACCTTACCAATCTTATTCGCGTCCACGTATTATCTCCCGCTCAAGTAGCAGCACAACTGTCGGCAAGCGTGATGAGCAGCTCCGTACTACTGAACATATCCACCTTCTCAGATTTACCTTGCTCAATATAGCGGCGTATCTTCGGGGCGGCATCAATAGCTCTATCGATGCTATTGTCTGTTCCCGCCTGATAGGCACCGATGTTGATTAGATCCCGGTTTTGTTGGTAGTCGCTATACAATCGCTTGAGCTCACGGGATGCCTGCTGTTGATGCTCATCGACTATATTCATCATTGATCGACTTACCGATGATTCGATATCAATTGCAGGGAACAAACCCGATTCTGCAACACTCCGCGACAGCACTATATGACCATCAAGGATGGCTCTGGAGGCGTCTGCAACCGGATCATTGTGATCATCTCCCTCCACCAGTACTGTATAAATGGCAGTAATCGAACCTCTCCGCTCATTCCCAGCACGCTCTACCAGCGCGGGCAAAAGCGAGAAAACAGAGGGCGGATATCCTTTGGCCACCGGCGGCTCTCCTACCGCCAGACCAATTTCGCGTTGTGCTTGAGCGATTCGTGTCAGCGAGTCCATCAGCAGCAGTACATTTTTGCCTTGATCACGAAAGTACTCAGCGATAGCCGTTGCTCGCCAGGCGCCATGAACTCGCATCAGAGGTGAATCATCAGCCGGTGTAGCGACCACGATAGCCTTAGCAAGTGCCTGCTCGCCGAGGATATCATCTACGAATTCACGCACTTCACGTCCCCGCTCACCCACCAATGCGACAACAATCACATCGGCCGCAGTATGACGGGTCATCATGCCTAACAGTGTACTTTTTCCCACGCCACTGCCAGCAAATAGGCCTAAACGCTGGCCCTTACCGATGGTTAATAATCCATTAATCGCTCGAACACCTACATCCAGTGGTTCTATTATTGGATTTCGGTGAAGTGGGTTTATTGGCTCACCCCTAAGAGCAACGTGATGCATAGAGGCCAGCGGACCGCGGTCATCGATAGGTTTTCCAGCCCCGTCTACGACCCTGCCCAGCAGCTGCTCGTCTACCGCCACCACTCCACTGGTATGAAGGGGCACAACTCTTGCACCGAGTTTCACACCCGCCAAATTACCCTCCGGCATCAGGAACAAGCTTCCCTCGGAAAAGCCCACGACCTCGGCTTCAACGGAGGCGCCGTCATCGGTCACAATACGACAGCGACTGCCTACAGGTGCCTGACAACCTACAGACTCAAGCTTTATGCCAATCATCCGAACCAGCGAGCCCTCTTCTTGCGGCGGGGCAACCACGAGGCCCTCCGATATCTCACCTAGCACATTGGCTATCTTGGTACAGCGCTCACTTTTAGAAGCGTCGCTTAACATCCCAGCTTAGCCTCACAGGAGTCAAGCAGGGCGGCGAGCACCTTATCCATCCGCGCTTCAACAGACGCGTCGATAAACGATATAGGCGTCTTAACCCGGCATCCCCCAGGCAGTAATTCAGGCGCCTCTACTAGCTTCCAAGAGATGCCAGCTAGTATCTCGGGAGCCAACTCCGTTATCTTGGCCGCATCTACCGGGTTCAAAAATATCGTAATCTCGCCCTCTACGGCAGACAACATCGACATTATTTCAGCCACAACCTCTGCGATCACACTAGAATCGATAGTCAGCTCACGGCGAGCAATTTCTCGCGCTAGCTGCATCGCCATTTGGGTCAACTCTTTAGCAACCAACTGGTCCATGCTGCGAAAAGGCTGTGCCATTTGCTCGGCCAAGCCCAGCATCGTATTAACAATGTCCTGCGCCTCCGCCCGGCCTGCCTCGAGCCCCTCTTGACGACCTTCCTGGAAGCCACTCGCCTGCGCCAAAGCCAACAGCTCGGCCTGTGAGGGCGGGGCGGCGCTTGCCGCTTTTTTGGTTTTATCAAAATAGGGCGCTTGCCAACGCGTTACTATTGCGCCCTGATCAGACAAAGTCACCTCCGTCTTTGCCCAGAGATATCTCTCCATCATCGGCCAATTTTGCTGCGATAGTCAGTATTTCCTTCTGCGACTCCTCTACTTCGGACAGCTTGACGGGCCCCTTGGCATCTAGATCTTCTTTCAACATTTCTGCAGCACGCGATGACATATTATTAAAGAATTTATCCTTCACATCGTTGTCTACTCCCTTGAGAGCAGTCGCCAAACTATCAACCGAAATCTCTCTTATCAGGCGCTGCATACCCCGGTCGCTAACCGCCAGTAAGTTCTCAAAGACAAACATCAGTTCCTGGACTTTTTCGCCCAACTCACCATCAATGGATTTCATGCTGTCGAGGAGGTCCGACTCTGTCGATGAGTCCAAACTGTTCAAAATAGCCGCCGCCGAGGTCAAACCATTCACCGCCGTAGGTGGCGACTCCTGACTATCAGCCAGCAGCCCCTCCAGCACTCGGTCAAGTTCCGCTAAGGCCATTGGATCAATAGAGTCCAGCCTGGCAATTCGCAGCATAACATCGGCCCTTACTGCCTCGGGTAACAACGGCAACACCTGGCCTGCGTGATCACCATCCAGAGAAACCATGACAACAGCAATGACTTGTGGATGCTCGTTCTTTATTAATCTCGCTATCGAGCTTGCTTCCATCCATTTCAGCGCATCTATACCGGCGCTGGGGGTACCCTGCATCACTCTGTTTAGCATGCTGCGGGCTCTATTTTCGCCAAGCGCCTCGACCATCACACGTCGCGTAAAGTCGCTTGCACCTATACCAATCGGGCTTACTTTATCAACCGTCTCTGAAAACTCCTGGACTACCGAAGCAATCTGCTCGTTTGAAACGTCTGCGAGACCCGCCATGGCCTCTCCCACACGCTGCACTTCCTTTGGGTCCATATGCTTCATTATGGAGGCAGCACCCTGCTCGCCAACACCTAGAAGGAAAATAGCAGCTCGCTGCGAACCCGATAATTCTTCAACTGAATCAGCCATCAACGGCCACCCAATTTTTTACCACATGAGCCACTCTCTCGGGCTCGCCCTCCACCATGGAGCGCGCCATACTAAGCTGTTGCTGATAGACAGGCGGCGCACCGGGTAGACCCAAATTCTGCTGACCAAGCGTCACTCGATCCTCACCCATCGCCATGTTTTCAGCATTCATACCGGGCATACCGCCCTCTGCGCCCAATAAATTTGGACTCCCTGCTGACGTTGCAGTCGCTTGCATCAAAGGCCTCAGGACGGTGAAGATAAGCAGTAGAAACGCTCCCCCAGCCAAAGTGAATTTTATGATGCGCCAGAACCAGTCCTTCTCCATCAGCGGAATCTCGGGCATCGACTCCATTTCGGGCAGAACCACGAACGACGCATTGACCACATTAATTTTGTCTCCTCGAGCTTCATCAAAGCCTACAGCCTCTCTGATCAATGCGGTAAGCTCCGCCAAACGCACTTCGGTCAGGGGCAGCTGCTCGGCTACTCCCTCATCATTCAGCGACTCCTGATAATCCAACACGACAGCCACCGATAATTTCTTCACGGTGCCCGGTGTCTCACGGACGTGGCTGATAGTTTTCCCCAACTCATAATTTCTGACTTCCCTCTTACTCGACCGAGTGGGAGGCGCAGGCTGGTCACCGATGCCTGCCGGATCACCGGCGGCTGCCTGCTCCGGCGGCTGATTGGCTAAGGTGCCAGGGATTCCGCCGGCGGCGCCGGCTGCAGTAAGCTCTTCGACTAACTCTTCACTGCGAATATTTCTCTCCGGCGCATAAACCTCACTGGTTTTCTCAGTCATGATAAAGTCAACTTCAGCCGTCACTTGAGCACGAATAGCCCCGTAACCCAGAATGGGCGTTAGAATTTCTGTAATACGATCGGCATAGCGCTGCTCTAATTGCTCGGTAAACCTGAACTGCTCCCCCGTCAATGAAATACCTTCGCTCGAGTTTTGGGATGACAAAAGCTTGCCGTTGTTGTCGACCACAGACACTTGTTCCGCCTCGAGCCCCGGCACACTAAATGCCACAAGATGCACCACACCCGCCAGCTGTCGCTCTGTCAGTTCACGGCCGGCATAAAGGCCAAGTAACACAGACGCCGCAGGTTTGTTCTTTTTCCTCACGAAAGCGGACTGCTTGGGCAGTGCCAAGTGAACTCTGGCAACCTTGACACTATCTAACGAGGCAATCGAGGCCGCCAGTTCCCGCTCTAATGCCCTATCAAAGCGGGCCTTCTGAACAAAACTACTGATACCCATTTCCTGCTCTTTAAACAGCATATCAAATCCAATAGCGTCATTTTGGGGCAGCCCTTCGCTGGCAAGCTTTAAGCGCATCTCCCTGACTTTGTCGGCCGGGACACTGATAATCCCGCTAGTATTATTCACGCGATACTGGATACCACCCGTTTCTAAAGAGCGAATAATGTCGCCCGATGCGGAGGGAGAAAGCTCCCCATACAGTGGCGCGAAATCTGGCTTCACCACCCACTGAACTAAGCTGATACCTATCGCTATACTGGCCGCAACGCCCAACAGCAATCGTAGCTGCCTGGCCAAGGGTTGCCTACTCAGTGTGTTAAACCGGCTCAGCAGGTCTGGTGCATCTGTCATAATTTACAACCTTCCAAAACAGGGTTCAAACCTGCATATTCATTACTTCTTGATAGGCGCTGAGCAGCTTGTTACGGACCTGCGTCATCGCCTGAAAAGAGATGCTAGCCTTCTGTAGAGCCACCATAACTTCCGGCAACTCGGCGGATGTATCGCCAGATTCGAAAGCGGTGGCCAAATCCTTGGCCTGCATCTGTGTTTCGCTCACTTTTTGTATGGAATCTTTCATCATCGCACCGAAGTCGAGCTTCGCTGCACCTTCGGCCTCTGGGCCGCTACCCGGTTTGCCGGCAGCGCTGGCCATAGCCCTCATCTGACCTAATACCAAATCAATATTCACGTCACTCATTTTCAATCCCTCTTTTTACTTGTTGTCACTCAACCCACCGCCGGTATAGCCACGCCTTGCTCTTTCAGTTTCGCCAGCTTGTAGCGCAGAGTACGAGGACTGACACCCAATCTGGTCGCCGCATCTTTACGACAGCCGTCGACCGCATTGAGAGCATCAACAATCAACTGTTTCTCTCTAGCCCTAAGGCCACCACCCAAAAGCTTGTCACCACTGCCGACCTCTGGCTTCTCCTCCACTGCCATGGATAGCGAATCCTCAAAGTAGATGTCTGAGGCATCAATTAGATTGCCTGAGGCCAGAATAAGCGCCCTCTGAATACTATTTTCCAACTCACGCACGTTGCCATTCCAGCTCTGCGTCAGCAGCTTCTGTTCGGCTTTTTCGGTCAGGGAAATATTGCGCTCCCCCGCGTGGCGCTGAAGCAGAGTCCTGGCAAGTGGCACGATGTCTGCGGGTCGTTCTCGCAAGGCTGGCATATGTATAGGAAACACATTGAGGCGATAGTAAAGGTCTTCGCGAAATTTACCCGCCGATACTTCGTCGCGCAGATTGCGATTGGTGGTAGCCAGGACCCGCACATCCAAGGGTATCAAGGTGCTTCCGCCCAGCCTTTCCACCTCTTTTTCTTGCAACACTCGCAACAGCTTAGCTTGCAGATTCAAATCCATTTCGGATATTTCGTCGAGTAGTAAAGTTCCACCACTAGCCTGCTCGAACTTACCAGCGCGAGACTGGTGTGCGCCGGTATAGGCGCCTTTTTCATATCCGAATAAAATGGATTCCAGCATAGCTTCCGGAATTGCCGCACAGTTTAACGCCACAAATTGTCGCTCTGCTCGCTCCGAACACTGATGTATATAGCGCGCAAGCACTTCCTTGCCTGTACCTGAATCACCACTTATCATCACCGTCGCCGAACTGGAAGCCACCCGTCTGGCCAGCTCGCAGACACGCTGCATCTTGACGTCTTCGGCGACCATGCCCGTACCACTGTGATTGTTGCTACACGTGCCTAGTCGGCTCACCATTTCCAACAACACTTCAGCTTGAAACGGCTTGAGTAAATAGTCGGTCGCGCCTTGCCTCATCGCCTCTACGGCCTTTTCGATACTACCGTGTGCCGTCACTAAAACAAAAGGCAGCTCGGGCCTTAACGATTTTACTTCTCGCAATAACTCATGCCCGTCCATGCCGTCCATCTGCACATCGGAGATAACCAGATCCACGGCTTGGGTAGCGAGGATAGCAAGCGCTTCAATGCCATTGCAGGCCGACAGTACGCTGTAGCCGCCGTATAAAATGGTGTCGCACAACGCCTCCCTTAAGGTCTCATCATCTTCCACCACCAGCACACTAGCTCGGTCACTCATACAACATTCCTCTGTTTATTCATTGCTGTCACTGCTGGAGTCAACTTCAGTGCTTTGCAAAAGCGGCAGAGTGATTAAAAATTCAGCACCCCCACCCGGGTGGTTTTTTACCGAAATTTCACCGCCATGATCGCTAATCGTCATAGCAACCACCGCCAGACCTAGTCCCGTGCCCAAAGCACGTGTAGTGAAAAACGGATCGAAAATACGATCCATAATGTCCTCACTGATGCCCGGGCCATTATCTCTTACTTTTATCTGCAGCCACTGGCTGTTTAGCGCCCCCACCCACAGGTCTAACAGAACTTTGCCATCGGACGACTCCAGGGCATTCATTGCCAGGTTGCTAAGACAACCCACCAATTCTTCTGAATCTCCGCGTATCATCAACGTATCGTCTAAACGAGGAATAGAGACACGAGAGCCGCTCTTTTCCATTTGCGGGAGTATTGCTGACTCGAAATTCAGCATGACTTCCCTCAGCGATACCACCTCGGTAGTTGGCGTTTCTCCTCGCACAAAGCTGAGCATGCTATCCACAAGATTGCCCATTTGATTAAGGCGATCACTCACCTTCAGCACTATTTTTTTGCGCTGCTCGGCAGCCATATCCTGTCGGGCGAGCTGGGCAAGGTATAAGGTTGCCGAGCTTAAAGGGGTGCGAATTTGATGGGCCACTCTTGCGGCCATTTCTCCCATAGCGATCAATCTTTTCTTATGACCTAGCTGCTCCTGTAACTGGTGAATCTCGGAAACATCAGTGATCAGCACTACGTGATCACCCGTACGCCCCAGTAGTCGACTAACAACGGAGACACGCTTGCCATTGTTGAGTTCCAACTCGCGAGAACTCAATTTTTTGATCCCTGCCACGCGTGAAAGTACCTCGCCCCAACTGAAGCCAATCAGGGGTTCGCCCAATAACTCGAGAGCCTCGGGGTTGGCATCGCGTATCGATTGAGATGCGTCGACGATTAATACGCCGCCGGGTAGCACAGATATAAGGGAAGACAATCGGTGTGCCAGACGCTCTTTCTCAGCTAGCTCCAACAGCCTCGCCGATCGTGCGCTGGTTAATTCTCGGGTGAGGCCCGCAACCTGGGATTCAAGCTCCCGATAAGAGGTATCTAACTCGTGTGAAACTCTGTTAAAAACATCAAAAGCTTGCCCCAGCTCATCGGCCGACATAGTCTCCATTTGGCTCATACTGCTTCTCTATATAATTAGTCTGAATACTTTTCGGTACTTAAACTAACACGATGCAACAATTGTGCCTAAACCGATTAAACTATAAAAAACAAGCAGTTAGATGCCAGAGGAAAATGGCCTGTCAAAATGTCGACAGCTCCTCCGGCCGACTCAGTTCAAATTTGCGCATTTTTTCGACTAAGGTCGTGCGCCGAAGATTGAGCAGCTTAGCCGCCCGGGCAACCACCCATTCTGATTGCTCCAAAGCTTGTGCCATTAGGTCGCACTCTATGTCGGCTAAATGCGGCTTCAAATCAATGCCGTCGCAGGGCAGCGACACACTCCATACCGGGAGCGAACTGGCATTGAGTGACTGCTTGGGAGACTCTTCAGCCTGCTCTGCCAACCAATCATGATTGGGCCGGAATTTGTCCGGCAAATCACCCCAGTTAACAGTTCGCCCAGAAAACAGAATGGCCAGTCGCTCGACAAGATTGAATACTTCCCGAACATTGCCCGGCCAGTAATACTTAGCAAGGCATGCCAGTACATTATCGCTAAGCTTGGGAGGAACACGCGACTCCGATTCCAGCTTCCGAATACAACTCTTAACCAGCAATGGGATGTCTTCAACACGATCGCGAAGCGGGGATATTTCTATAGGGAACACGTTCAGGCGATAGAACAAATCAACTCTGAAGCTACCCTCCTTGACCATCTGCTCTAAATTTCGATGAGTTGCAGCCACGATACGAACATTCGTCTTGATGGTTTTGTTACCACCCACTCGCTCGAAACTACGCTCCTGCAGTACCCTCAGTAATTTTACCTGCATGCTCATTGGCATATCGCCAATTTCATCCAGAAATAGTGTGCCGCCTTCGGCCATTTCGAAACGACCTTGACGGGAGCCAATGGCGCCGGTGAAAGCCCCCTTTTCGTGGCCAAATAATTCCGATTCCAACAACTCCAAAGGTATCGCGCCGCAGTTAATCGGCACGAAAGGTCCCTTTCCACGACCCGAGACATTATGCAGTGTGCGCGCCACAACTTCCTTACCTGTTCCCGACTCACCGGTGATTAATACTGTGGCGTCCGAATCGGCGACCTGCGCCACCAACTCACGAATATGTTTGATATCGGCACTGGAACCCACCAAAGCACGCAACATTCGAGCCGTAGAATCGCCAGGCCTTTTGCTTGCTGCGCGAGAGTATTCCTTGGCCTCCTCAATTAAACCCAGTACCGCTTTGTAACCTATAGCGCCGGATATCGTACCTTGCAGTCGCGCCCTCAATGTGGTCGGTAGATCGGCAGTAACGGCCTCACGCTGCATCAAAAAGCAGGCGCAATTAAGCCCCACGTCGCTCATTGCGCGGACCGCAGACCAAAGCATTTCGTAACAAGTATCGGCCGCGACAAAGATCGCGACAATTTGAGGCTGCTCAGCCACAAGCACCGTCAGCGATTCTTCATCGTGTGCGATGTAGGTTTCTATTTCGAGGAAATTGAGCAGTGAAGCCGTATATTCGGCTGTTGTCTTATCCCGATCGGCCACGACTACAGATGTACCTTGATCTAACATCTATGCTTCCTTAGCTATAAAACAACGAACAGCAGGCGGCGCCTACCTTCAAGATTCGTGTCAACTTGCACCCCCGGTCGCTTTCTCGAATTATGAAATCGATTGAGAATAGGCATATTTCTCTCCCGATCTACTGAAAGCTAGCAATTTACTTATCTCGATCACACTGGATACTAAAGCCAAGTACTGCGCGCAAAACAGACCATAACCGCATTTTCATCGAAGTTAGGTAGACCAGTTTTGCAAAAAAATAAAGTTAGAATTGTTAAAAACTCTAAGAATTACAATAAACTAATTTGGCGCGAGTTGAATTGGCACAACTACGTAGTTATTTATACGTATAACTACGTAGTTCCTATTTTTAAAGTTCGATGCTAACGCACATTTGTACGAGATCAGCCACAGAACTGGCCTGCATTTTGGAGAACACATTTCTGCGGTGAACCTCTACAGTCCGCCCGCTAATGCCAAGAATTCGCGCTATTTCCTTGTTTGATTTACCTCGGACTATCCACATCAGCACCTCGCGCTCACGGGCTGTCAATAGCCCAACCCGCTGCTCTATCTGCGATTCATGCATCTCAATGTAACGAGTCCGCAAATCCTGCTCCATAGCGGAGTTCACGCAACGCAGAATGGCTTTCGGCTGAACAGGCTTCTCTATAAAATCTACTGCACCGGCCTTAAATGCCTTTATCGCCATGCCCACGTCTCCCGCACCAGAGAGGATAATGACAGGAATGTGGTTGCCACGCTCGTTAAGCGCTTGTTGCAATTCAAGACCACTCATTCCAGGCATCACAATATCAAGGAGCAAGCAGCCCATATCATCGGGATTGAACTCAGCCAAAAACTCCTCGGCCGAGGCATAGGTTTTTACGTTGAGGTTCGCACCCTTGAAGATTTCTTCCAACAAGATGCGAATAGTTAGATCATCGTCAACAACGCGGACTGTTGAGCCACACTGCATCTAAAGCCCACTTGTCCGGCGCACGAGCGCTTCAAGCATTTTCACTGCCTACATAGACTGTATATTTGAGGGTTTTCACACTCGCATCATATACCGGCCAGTAGTCGTTTTGAAACATTATAGGCCAAGAAGCGAAAAAACTGTAGAAATAGAGGCCAGATACAATCAACCGAACCAGCTTTTTCAGGGGACTCGCCACTTGGAAAGACAGGCCGCCCACTGGCAGCGTCAATATTTTGACGAAAGGACGATCAAGAATAACCGACTAAAGCAACCTAGCGAACGCTATCAACTATCGGTATTTCTAGACTTCTCATAGGCTACTGCGCGGCGATGATGCCTGAAAATCAATTTATCCAGCCAGCTCTGGACTGAGTCGGCAAGCCCCAAGTACCGAACTCTCGCGGCATTAGAGCGGTATTCGAGCTGGGAGCTGACAACCTCACCGTAGAAGCATATTGGCTTTGGCGTGCCATGCTGAATGTACGCCTCTACAAAAATGACTTGCCCGGGTTGCGGCACTTTATCACTCTGCCAGTCAATCTCGCGGGAAGACACAGTGACCCTAGACACCGCAGGGATCTCTAATTGTTTGTAGATTAGCTGACTAACAAGATCGAGGAGTAAATTTACCTTAAGGTCAAGACGGAGAACTTCTTGGGAGATGCCCACATCATCGTCGGGATTATCCATTGCGACCTCTCCCATCGCAGATACGGCCCGCAGAAACGATTCATTAGATTCATTGACCAGTACTAGATGAGCTTCGGATGGCCGATAGTCGATTTTCTTCCAAGTAATAGAAATATTATCGGTAAAATCCAGCCCTGCTGGGGGAGCTTCCGTATTGTCTTTCATAGCCACTTGACCTTATAGCGTCCTCTACACACAAACTGAGGCGAGACATGCATAGTAATTCAAGTTGGCTGAATAAGAAATCGACCCCAAATTAGCGTGCCGCGTCCATCTCTCGATAACTGCCCGCTGCACTGCGCTGACGGCTAAACGCTTGACCCTGCTCCATGACCTTGGTCCTGGCGACCTTCAACAATGCCATCAACTCTTCATTGAGATGCAACAGAGCGGCCATGGCTTCAGCAATCAATTCGGCATCGGCTGCTGGCTGCGTGTCAGAAAAACACCGCCCCAAGTCTTCACGCCGCTCCAGCTCACATTCGGCGACCTGATCCCAGTCGTCCTGCTCCGCAAATACCAACATTTGTTTAGTAATGGTCAGCACGTTTGCGAGTCGCTTGCACTGCAGAGTCTGCCCAACCATAAATGTCTCAGCCTGTATCACTGTGCTCATTACCCCTGCCTCACTTCGGCTGGAATAGCTCCCCAGCCCATTCTAATTTCTTTTAATAGCGACCCGACTTGATCCAGTAACACCACATCTGAGGTCATATTCACCTCCAACAGTTGACGCTCCATATAATCGTAAAGAGAAAACAGGTTTGCCGCTATGTCACCTCCATGCTCTAGATTGAGGCTAGCCCGCAGACTATCAATTATGGCGATAAGACTGCTCAACAGCTCTCCCTTGCGACTTATTTCATTGCGCAAAATCGCACCTTTGGCCGATGCCACCCGATCCAAAGCGCCATCGAGCTGCATGGTGATCATTTGGTGGGGAGATGCGTCGGTCAAACCGCCTTGCACACTAACGCTCTGATACTGGCCTAATGCTGACTGATTCATCATCTATCTCTCTGTGTTAGTTGCGGTTGAGCAGTGAACCAGCTACGGGCAGTGACGCCAGCTGCTGAGTTAAGAATGAACTGGTACTCTCTAATTGGGCTAACAAGCCATCCAGAGCATTAAAACGCGCGCGCTGACGCGCTTCAAACGTATCTATTTTGAAATCGAGGGTCAGCCGCTGATCATCAATGTCATCAAGGCGCGCCTGCAGACCGTCGGTGCGCGAATCCAAAAGTCCGTCGGACTCCAGAAAGCCAGCGATCATAGTGTTTATCTGAAACGAAATGCCTCGAGAAAAACTAACGTTGCCTCTGGGGCCGGCAAGCCCACCGTTAATCAACAGCTCCAAACCCTCTGCATCCGATCCCACAGCACCGGTCAGAGTTTGACCATTGGCTATCGCGGCGACGCCTCCGATGGTACCGGCGACATCTAAGCCATCTGTCCCGACGGCAACCGAGAGACCCAGTTGTGCTGCGCTATTGGTATCGACTGAGGTTATTTCTACTTTGGAGCCTGTACCGTAGCGATCGGAAATTATTTCGAAGTGGTCTCCATTAAACGTTACCAACACATTGCGCTCTTCTGCCGCAATGGCGCTATCGCCGTTTATTTGTGATTGTAACTCTGCTGCCAAAGCATCACCGCTGCCATAACTCCCCTGAGTTAAAGCAATGGCCCCGCTGATCACGCCATCGATCTGTATCGTTAAACCGTCGTTGTTATCGTCGATGGTGAGAGGAAAGGCCGCTGCCGCCCCTGTAAGCTGACCCCGCGTTGCCAGCTGGCTAATATTAATATCGAAATCGCCCACTGACGTCAGGTCGCTTGCGCTGACAAAATCAATGTTGCTGTCAGAGGGAATGGCCACCGCCGCAAACAGGCCGACGATTTCGTCGAAACTACTTTCTAAGGCGAGATCGAGATCGGCGTTATTGAGCGACAATGAACCATCGCTACCCGTACTAATGCCTATCTCACTAAGACTACTAAACGGGCCATTAAAGCCGGCAACGGCAGTGGACAGTACTTGACGCAGTTGGCCGGAAATAGAGCGGGCCGAAAAGTCGCCTTGCAGAACACCAGCCGAGGCGGTCTCGGCATCATAAGCTGTTAAGTTATTGGCGGTGGCTATAAATGAGTTGTAACCAGTAATAAACTCGGATATCGCCTCGGTAACAGCTGCGCGATCCTCGACGATCTCTATACTAACGGGCGCTGTACCACTCAAACTTCGTAGATTAATATTGACGCCATCAATGACATTCTCGACCGTATTGCTCGCATTACTGATCGACAAGCCATTGATGGTAAAAAGTGCATCCTGAGCAGCGGCTGTTTGAGCCAGATTGATTGCGTCTGTATTAAAGGCAAATGCCGAAAGACCGGCACCATCAACATCATTGCCGTCATCATCATCGACCCTTATCTCCAGACTATTTTCCTCGCCAGTACTGCCTGACCCCAACAGCAATCGGTAACCGTTGCCGTCGTTAACGATTGATGCAGAAACACCTATGCCGGCGCTATTAACGGCATCACGCACACCTTCCAAAGTGTTATTCGTGTTGTCGATAACAATCGTTGCCACACCCTTGTCAGGGTTAAGCGAAAAACTGTTATAGCTCTCGGGACCAGGGTCGGGAGATGCGTAATCTGTTGTGCCAAAACGAATACTGAGGGTGCCCGTACCCATAGTATCTGATGGCAGGGAGAAACCTCCACTGGCTAGAGAGTGAGAGCCTGCCAGCTGATTGACGCTTAAATTGTACTGCCCA
>JBLHSI010000007.1:0-35026 GCA_047626655.1 Halioglobus sp. | reverse complement strand
GATTATGAAATTAGTAAAGCACGTCCTCCTTATCGCCATCCTGTGTGTTTCAGCGGGTACAAAGGCGGATACGGTAGGCTTGCTGAGCGGCACACTGAATGATCAGGCGGTCTTTGCACACACATATGTAACTTCGGGTGCAGGCGGCGCGCAAGAGATCTATGGCAATGTTTTGGCTAACCACGATGTCACTATTGGCGCCATGGGAAACGTCTCTGGCAACACTCAGTCTAGAGCCTTAACCACTGGCGATAGTGCAACGATTGGTGGCAATGCTTTGACCTCAGCCGCCAGCACCATCGGCGCTAGTTCAGTAGTCTCTGGCAATCTTCAGTCGGGAGGCGCCATAACCCTCGGGGCGAGTGCCAATGTTGCCGGCACGGTTCAATACGGCACGGTTATCACCAACGGCGCCGGGGCCACATCGGGGTCTCAAACTCAGAATGCCACGGCACCGGTTATAGTCGACGAGCATCTAGGTGTTACCGCTGCGCAAAGTGCGCTCGATGCCATGACGGGGGGAACCGTTCTCGCTACCGGCAATATAGCGACCAGCACGACCTTCACTGCGGGTGTCTATGATGTTGCCGGCTTGCTGTCGACGACGGCGGACATAACCATCACACTTGATGCCCAGGGCCAAGACAGCGCTTTTGTCTTCAATATTAGTGGCTATCTGAGCTTTGGGGCGGGGACTGTGATTGACGTTATTAACGCAACGGATAACACCAGTGTTGTGTGGAATTCAACTGGCGGCTATGTAAGCGTCGGCGCGAATGCCGCTATCATTGGTACTGTACTTGCGTCGACGTACGTCAGTACAGGAGCTTTTTCTTCGCTGACAGGCTCAGGTACTTCTTGTGGAGGCGCTTTTTCAGGAACGTCCTACGTCACAGTTGGCGCGAATGCTACCATCGGCGGCACGGGTTGTGCGGGTGCTATTAATAATTTCATCATCGAGGGCGACGGTGCCGCCAGCTTCGTCTCAGGCGATATTGTAAGCTTGATCGACTTTGGTGATGCACCGGATAGTTACGGTACAACGCTTGCTAATGATGGTGCGCGACATAACCTGGAGGGGTCAGCCATCTATCTAGGCGCCAGTGTCGATTCCGAAGTTGAGGCCGACGTAAGCCCGGGCTCCGACGATTCTACGAATGAAGATGATGAAGACGGTGTCGTGTTCATTACTGATATCGCGGCCGGAGAGCTTGCACTAGTTGAGATTAGCAGCGTTGGGTCGGGCTTTCTTGATGCCTGGATAGATCTTAATCGTGATGGAGAGTTTCTCGAGGGCGAGCAGGTAATTGACTCTCATCCAATCAGCGGGGGTTCACAAATTATGTCTCTGCAGATTCCGGAGGATATAGTCTCTGGTGCAAGCTGGTCACGCTTTCGAGTGTCTAGCACGAGCAATGTTGGTCCCACTGGAGCCGTGGCTGACGGCGAAGTAGAGGATCACCCGCTAGAGCTGTTTGGAATAAGAGTAACCGCCAGCCACTTTCCCAGCGCGACAGGCTTTGTAACGCTTGCCTATGAAGACCTGTGGCCCGGTGTGGGCGACTACGATATGAATGACCTTGTCATGTACTACCGCACAACAATCAATACCGCTTCATTAGACAATAATGCGGAGGAGCAATCTTTGTATTCCATTAGTATTAGCGGGCAGGTCTCGGCCATCGGCGCTGCATTACACAGCGGATTTGGCGTGGAGATAATTGGTGTACCTCGCTCTTCTGTGGATCAATCGAACATGTCTTTGACGATTAACGGCGTGCAGAGACCAGGAACATTTTTGGAGGAGAGTGCCGATTACGAGAATGCTGTGTTCATTATTTTTGATGATGTGTGGGCCCACGTGAGCTCTCCTGAAGGCTGTCAGTTTTTCCGTACACAATATCAATGTGGCGGCTCGGCATTGCAAAGTCAGTTTACTCTGACTGTTCCCGTGAGCGGCAATATACCCGCGCAAGTTATCGATGATCCGATTTTAAATCCATTTATATTTCGCTCGGATGCGAGGGGAAAGGAAGTGCATTTGAAGAATAAATCCCCAACCAATAAAGCGAGTATGAGCACCTTTGGCTCAGCGGATGACTGGTCAAATCCAGGCGCTGGCATTTACTACCAGACAAGCACGGGATTGCCTTGGGCGATGGTGGTGAGTACTGAGTGGATTCACCCCGGAGAGGCGCGTGACCTGGTTCAGACCTACCCGAAGTTCGAAGATTATGTAAACAGTGGCGGTGCCACCAACACCGACTGGTATAAGACAGAAAATTCCGTTACTAACAACTTGTATCAGGATTGACCTCATGATGAAATTCAGCACATACCTAAGACAGACGGTATTCTATATTTCCATTGCGATGGTATTGGGAGGCTGTGTTGGCAGTCCTTTTCCCGCCGGCGCGGTTGCCGAACTGTATAGATGGGATGATCTAGAGTCGCCGGTCGCTGCGCGCGTTGGTCTGTCTTCCGCAGGGCTTGATGGCTACTTTGATGGAGACTTTAGTTTCTGGAACGTGCTCCAGGGGCAGTCTTTATCGAACGAGGAATTGTCTGCCCCATGGCTACTTCGAGCTTGTTATGATGATGTGTGTTATTCCGCCGTTTTGTTTATCGACCTCTTCGAGTTGAATAGCCAGCAAATGATGGGTGGTTATGCATCTTTGACAGCGATATCCACTGCAATGGCGAATCAGGTGCGTGATCTTCCCGCCAGTCAAGTGCGTGCTGCTTTAGACGATCTTGCGTCGCAAGTGCTGGCCGACGGCGGCGATGATTACGCGTTTTTTCTGGCACTTGATCCCACGCGTAGAATCGACCATAGGGAAGAATTAGTGTCGATAGAGTTCTTTTTCGAATCGCAGGAAGTCATCGCGCAGCAGCCTAATGCTACTATTGATATGCTGTTTGGAAACCCGGGAAAGACAACCGAAGATCTTACAGTACCTGATGGCTTTTTATTCGATGGATCACAGGGAGTGTCATTAGATGTCGATGTATCCTCGCGTATATCAGAAGATGTATATCTCCTGATATGTAGTGAGTTTGACGCGACTATTGACGGTTATGACGTCGATTTCGGTGCCTGCCAGCTAAGTACTCTGCTTCGTAATGGCGCCTACAGCGCAGAGCTGAGCCTAGCGGATTCAGTTGAAGCGTTACTGGCGGTTATTCTGCCGCTTGAAAACCCAAATGATGCCGGCTACCAGGTGTGGTCGCGCGAGTTGGATGGAGCAAGCTTTTTAATCAGATGACGGCTGTGATAACGCCTTTGGGTGCCGGTAGATTAAGGGGCCGAATACCTGGCCCGCGATAGCGGTGTATGATGCAAGTCCTCATATTTATTGTATTAGCTGCTGCTGCCATGATTGTTTTACACCACTAAGAATTGTCAGCGTTCTCTGAATAGCTTCGCTGAATGTTTGGCTATGCGGGTTTGTCCTGGCAGTCGCTGGTGTCTCCGGAGATGCTGCCCCGACCAAACTTTGATCCTCTGACCGGAGGTTAACGGTTTACCCCTGTTGCGATACACGTTTAATCAGTCCTGTAGGTTATGCGCTTGATGCAGTCGGTGGCACTTTGGTGGGTTGTTCGACCACTCGCTATATCGTTGCGCATGAGAGCAAGAAATTTGGCACAGTACATGTACACTTGCCGTGTAGGGGTTTTGTATGTCAGTCAGCATAGCGCCCTAAAGTGCTTGCTGAAGTGATAATCTTCAGTCTAATGACCATTCGTTTAGCTACCTCAAAGGATGGTAACGTTGAACCTTGCCATAGTAGTGTGGTGACTGGGAAACCAAGAGGCCAGCCGCATGATTGAACAGGTAACAGCTGCGATAGGAGATCTGCAGAGGGAGACCGCAAACTACCCACAAACGGTTCAAATATGGATGAAGCTGATGGGCGTATCTTTTATGGCCAGTATTTTTTTTATTTACTCCAAATCCGGCGCGAGGTGGATCCTACTTGCGCTTATATTGAATATTCTTGGCCTTATTGTTGGAAAAATGATGTTTCCCGAAGCCAGCCGGACAGCCATAGGCACTGCCGTCCATATGTTATTTTGGCCGGCGATATTGTGGGCTGTATTACGCTCTCTCAAACAACTTTCGCTATCATGGGAACACAACACGCTATACGATGTGGTCTATATTGTGTGGCTGGCATGGGCCTGTTTGCTGATGTCTATTTCTCTTTTATTTGACTTTCGCACGGCGCTTTCACTATAAATATTAACGCCATTAGCGACACTCTTCTGGATCATGCCAGTTCGCCCGAAGATCTACACAATGCGCTAAACACGTTTATTGCTGCCTGCAGTGAGCTTGGCGGCATTTGGCCCGATCCCAGTTTTAGTGCCTGGGCCGAAGATTCTCTGTTACCAGGCGGCGTCGCTATCAATCCCCAGGCTGCAGCGCAGTGTGTACAGGATTATCAGCGCAGCGTGATTTTTATCCGCAGTGTATATGCGGCGATAAGTTCGCTCAAATTGCGCTTTGCCGATTCGCCAATTGAAATTTTGTATGCG
The DNA here is from genome assembly GCA_047626655.1 of Halioglobus sp. GTDB lineage: Bacteria > Pseudomonadota > Gammaproteobacteria > Pseudomonadales > Halieaceae > JBALVT01. Next base: position 30,484 of record JBLHSI010000007.1, on the reverse strand, counting down.
GGCTGTGGGCCATTTGCAACACTACTGCTGCCGTTACTCGGTCGATTCATTCCCGGCGATCTCAACATTACGCTACTGGATATCCATCAGCGCTCTCTTCGAAGCGTAGAATTGCTGCTGGAATATTTTGGCTTTGCTGCTCATGCCGTTAAAACTATCAAGGGCGATGCCTGTGTTTATCGTCACTCGCAGAAACTGCATCTGGTGATCGTTGAAGCCATGCAAAAATCTTTGGAGCAGGAACCACAGTTTGCAGTGACAGCCAATCTGGCGCCGCAGTTGGTGTGCCAAGGTGTCTTTATACCGCAGCGCATTGATGTCACTTTGGCATTGGCCGACCTCGAAAAAGAGACCGTATTTTATCGGAATGCAAACATACAAAAACAAACATGTCGGGAAAACAGGCCCAGGCGTTACCCGATAGCCACGCTGTGCAGCTTATCCGCTGATAACGCTTTGGCTCAACGCCAAGCAGCGCAGCACAACGCACATACAAATAGAGAGGAACTGGAGTCCACGGTCATAAAAATCCCTCTATTGGACAACATCTCCGAGTTAAACGCAGCGCTGTTCACGCGTATTGTTGTCTACCAAAGTTATTGTCTAGAGGATTACGAAGCTGAAATTACACTGCCATTGCGCTGCTATGAACTGGAACCGTTATGCGGCGGCGAGCGCTATGTAGTGAGCTATCAATTGGGCAGTTATCCAAAATTTAACTTCGAATCTCTAGACGCAGATTGACCTGGTCCGCACAGAACAGCTGAGGATCTTTTAACCAAGAATTATGAGGAGCTATGATGGAACTTTACGAAGTAATGCGTACGACATTTTCGGCACGGGAATTTACCGCCGAGCCCATTTCAAACCGAGTGATTTACAAAATCCTAGAGAACGCTCGATTTGCACCCAGTGGCGGAAATCGGCAAGCGGGTCGAGTCATCATTATTCGCAATGAACAGACTCGAAAGTCCCTTGCGGAACTTTGTATTCCCGGCGCGAAGCGCTATACCGCACAAATTAAAGCGGGAGAAACACCTTGGAATAGCGTCAATCCATCTACGGTCAGCAGTGAAGAAATTGAAAACACCGAAGCGCCAGAAATATTTTCTAAACCTATGGTGGATTGTTCGGTTGTTTTAGTCGTGTGTGCCGACCTAGAGTACGTTGCCTCGACAGATCAGGATTTGGAAAGAATAGGCGTTGTAAGCGGAGCCTCTATATACCCATTTGTTTGGAATATTTTGTTGGCCGCGCGCCATGAAGGTTACGGTGGAACCATTAGCACAATGGCCGTGCCCGAAGAGCAGAAAATTAAGGCGTTACTCAATATCCCGGAGACTTTTGCTGTATGCGCGGTTATTCCCTTAGGGAAGCCCGTTAAACAACTCACCAAATTAAGGCGAAACCCGGTTAGCAGCTTTACTGCTTTAGAACGTTGGGGCGACGTACCGTTAGAAGAAGAATAGAATGACACTATTGCCCTTGTATTATCAACCCTCTGCCTGCCCAGGAGTGTGCCATGTTTACCGTCAGATCCGCTGTATTGTTTTTTGTGTTTGCCCTGCTTGCATCCTTTAGTGCTGCCCAAGAGGGTACTGCGTCAGATGCATCGGTGGATGAGTTACCCGTGGCTGATGTCGAGGAAATAGATCCTGAATCGCTGGAGCTGGCAGGGGAGGTCGAGCTTAAACAATATTCGGTCGCGTGGGGAGGAAGTGGCACTCTGGGTGGTGGAACGCTCACTATTGATGGCACGTCATACTCTTTTAGTATTGTAGGCCTGGGCTTTGGTGGCTTTGGTGTTTCGGCTGTGGAGGCAAAAGGAGTTGTCTATAACCTACCCAATCGTGAGGCATTCGCGGGCACCTATGGTAATGCGCGCCTTGGCATGGCTGCAGGTGAGTCCGGAGGAGGCAAGCTATGGCTGCGCAATTCCGATGGGGTGGTGATGGAACTTGAGTCAGAGATGCGCGGTCTTGCCCTTGCGGGCGGCGTCGACGGCCTGGTTATTCAGTGGGATGATGGCGATAAATCTGCAGTGGGTGAGGCCATGGACGATACCGGCGAGGTTGTGGGGAAAGGTGTTGAAGTGGGTGCGGACGCAGTGGAAAAGGGTATCGGCAAGATCAAGGGCTGGCTGAAGAAGGATGGCGACTAGCTGACAGGGGGCCTTTCCTAATTAACCGGTCGAAATCGATAGAATCGTGCAAAGATCAGATGCCAGTGCGGCCGGTTCTCTCCCGATATCATCAGCGCTTAACAAAGCAGTTGTCCAGTGTTTAACTTCGAACCTTAGAGTACAAAGTAACTATGTCTGTGCCGAGCAGCTAAGCATCTGATCCTGTTGATTATTTGCTAATTCGCCATGCACACATGCAAAGCACTATCTTTTACGTCAGGCGCTGGTATAGTGCCCCACGTTTTGGCGCACTTCGGTCTGCGCCGCACATCACCGTCACAGCCTGTGGCGGCCGATACCATTATCAATTCCAAGCCTGGACCGAGCCGTTCGCGAAACCATTTTTAGACTTTCGCATTCTGGTCAGGCGCTCTCAACTAGAGAGAATCAGGAGCAACACACATGTTATTTAGAGATCTCGGCCTTTCGGCTGAAATTTTGCGCGCGGTCGAGAAAAAGGGTTACGATGAAGCCACCCCAATCCAGCAACAGGCCATCCCTTTAGTTCTGGGCGGTAAAGACGTTTTGGCCGGAGCCCAGACCGGCACAGGTAAAACCGCTGGTTTTACTTTGCCTGTGCTGCAGCGTCTGCAAAACGAATACACTGAAGGCGAGAAACGTCATCCCAAAGTACTGGTGCTAACTCCAACCCGTGAACTGGCAGCGCAGGTACATGAAAGTGTCCGTGACTACGGACAGTATCTGCCATTTCGCTCGGCGGTTATTTTTGGTGGGGTCAGTATCAACCCGCAAAAACAAAAGCTTATCAAGGGTGTAGATATCGTTGTGGCGACACCTGGTCGCTTGCTTGATCACGTGCAGCAGCGAAGCATTGACCTGTCTAAAGTAGAAATACTTATTTTGGATGAAGCGGACCGAATGCTCGATATGGGTTTCATTCGCGATATTCGAAAGATATTGAATGTTATTCCCACGCAGCGACAAACGCTGCTGTTCTCGGCCACTTTCTCGAGAGAAATCAAGACGCTGGCTTCAGAGTTTTTGCGGCAGCCTTCGGAAATACAGGTGACACCTGAAAATACTGCTGTTGAATTGGTAAGCCAAATTGTCTATCCGGTTGACAAGAAGCGCAAGAGTGAGCTGCTATCGCATAAGATTGGCGAAGAAGAATGGCAGCAGGTTCTGGTATTTACGCGAACCAAGCACGGTGCCAACAAGCTGGCAGAGCAGCTCGACAAAGACGGTATTACATCGGCTGCGATCCACGGCAATAAGTCGCAGGGTGCTAGAACCAAGGCACTTGCGAGTTTTAAGGCGGGTGATGTGAGAGTTCTTGTCGCTACCGACATCGCAGCTCGCGGTATCGACATCGACAAACTTCCGTATGTGGTTAATTTTGAGCTACCCAACATCCCCGAGGATTATGTGCATCGTATCGGTCGAACCGCGCGAGCAGGCCGGGAAGGTCACGCGGTCTCGCTGGTGTGTGTTGATGAGCTAAAACTGCTCCGAGACATTGAAAAATTGCTGGGCAAAAATATTGAGAAAATCAATCTTCCGGGATACGACATTGATCCTAGTATCAAAGCCGAGCCAATTGTTAACGGTCGCGGTGGTGGCGGTCGTAACAAAGGAGGCAATCGAGGCAGTGCTCCACGTGGCAATAGCCGAGCAGGGGCTGGAGCAGGTAAACCGGGCGCCCGTGGCAGTCGCAATGGCGGATCCAGAGCGCGAGCCGGTGGTGGCAATCAGCGTGCTGGCTAAATCCTCTTTGCGGATGCCTCGGCGTGTCTCTTTGTCACTGCCGCAGTAGTCTACGCCATGAAAAGTTGTAATCAGTGCGGTAAGTGTTGCCTTCAGTATAGCGACGGTGGCTTATCGGCTACCGCGGAAGAAATAGAGAGCTGGGAGATATTTAATCCTGCGATCGCTGAATATGCGGTCGATGGGAAGATTTGGATGGATCCTGTTAGCGGCAAGCAACTAACGCGCTGCCCGTGGCTAGAGGTTCTATCAGAAGGCTCTGGCTCGGCGGTGGTTAAATATGGCTGTCGCATTTATCATGACCGTCCGCAAGACTGCAGGGATTACCCGGTCTCAATCGCTGACATGGTGCGTGATGAATGTGAGATGATAGAAATAGGTGATATTGATGCGCCCAGGGCAGCGCAAATAACATTGGATCAATTGATGGCCGATAGTCGGCCACCATTATCATGAGACGCAGTAAAAAAGGGGCTTGCCATGTCCAATCAAGTCGTTAAGTTTGAAATTGAAAAAGAAACCAAAAATAGCGTGCGATACAAAGAAGTGCCTGCTGAAGGGCAGGCACCCATCGTCGGCAGCTTGTATGTGCAGAAATGGTTCGCAGGCGTTACCAAAAATATTGAAGTGACCATTAGGAAAATCGATTAGGAAGCTCTGGGGATGACGCTTTCAGGGTAAGATCTCTCGTTGGTTCTTGGTCGTTTATCTTTCAGTGCCCCGCTACGCGTACCGCCCTTTTTTTGCTAAGCTTAGGGCTACGTTTAACTATGTTGATACATCACCTGGAGTTATTTCAATGAATTATGCCTTACGGGCAGTTACCATGCCGGTCTTGTTCTTGCTGATGATACTTGCCAGTGGCTGCGCCTCTAATACAGATATCACCCAGTCCTTTGTCGATCCGGTACTTCGAGAGCTCGACCTGAATGGTGTGCTCGTCGTTGCCGTTGCACAGAAGCCTGAGGCGAGAAAGGATTTCGAACAGGCGTTTGCAAAAACCCTTAACCTCCGTGGCGTGCGCGCTGTGGCCAGCCATACCCTGTTGCCTGGCAAAAAACCGTCTTCTGAAGAAGTGATCGCCGCAGCCAAGAACGCGAACCTTGATACCATATTGGTAACGCGTTACCTCGGCAAATTTGAGGAGGATATTTATCACCCCGGAACTATTTACTACGGGGTTGCGCCGGCTTATGGTGCGAGTTATTACGGGGGTTTCGGAGGTTACTACGGCCGTGCCTATGAGGTTGCCTATCAACAGCCAGTTTGGACCACAAATGTCACTCACTCTCTCGTGTCCGACTTGTACGTTGCTGAAACTAAGGGCCATATATGGCAGGCAGTGTCAGAGACCATTCAGGCTAGCAGCAACAGGAGTTTGCGCAATGACGCGATCGATGCCTTAATTGGCAACTTGAAAGACCAAGGCATGCTCGATTGAGCATGCTGACAGTCTAGACAGGCGAGAAATTCTCAAATAGCGTTGCTGTTATCGACACGGGTTAGCAACGCGCACTCTCAACACGTCCCCTGTGATGTTTATCTGCCTAGTAAACCTTCAGCTTTTTTCTCCTGCACGACCTAGCCTATAAGAATCAACAATACTGATGACCCAGCAAATGATGAATGTATACGTCGCGATATCGATCAATTGAGCGTTAGTGCCGGCTGGTTGTTTTGTTACTAATTCTGTAATTGTTGCGATATCCAGTGAGATATCTCCACGTTGAATCTTCTCGGTTATTTGCAGCGCTTTCTCCATTGCCGTCGATGCCAAATAATAAATCGCAATAAGGGAGGTACTCATTAAGACAATGCCGGCTATGTGCTTTTTTAAAAAGAGGTGCCCAACGCCGGGAAATATACAGGCCGATAGCAGAGCTGCCTTCGTAGATTTTTTCATTAAAAATAATACCGATTAAAAAACGGGAGATATATTAAGGGTTGGTTGATGACCTTAAAGGCAGGGTTGTGCATTCGTATTCCTAACTACGGTGCCAGGGGGTGTAATGCAGATATAAGAGCGGCTGCTACCTCTTCGGCGCGGGCATAGGTAATGTTGTGATTACCGTCTGGCAAGGTGATTAGCTTGAGCTGCCCGACATCCTTGGCCATTAACGCGGCACCCTCGTAGGGCACTATTTTATCTGCCGTGCCCCAGATAGCCGTTACGGGTATGTCTGTTTTGCCGACAATACGATACCTGTCGGCCAGGTCGCCCATAGGGAAATGGCGCAATGTAGACAACAGCGCATCGGTGTAACCGCTGTAGGCTGCTTGCTGATTAAATTTATCCAACATGTCAGTCGGCGCCAAACCGGCTTCTATCTCGCTTTTAAGTGCACCTCGCGCATACTGCTTGCCAAAGACCGTGGTTAACCACTCTCCCAGCAATGGCATGATCAACGGTGATAGCGATTCGGCATTTCGCATATAGCCGGCGGGAGCGATCAAGAGCAATTGCTTAATCTGCGCTGGATTAGCAGCAGCAAAATCCACGACATTGGCTCCCCCCATAGAATACCCTACCAGAGTCAGTGGTGTAGCAAGCTCTAAGCCTCTAATCAGCCCCGCCAATTCACTGCGATAGAGGGCAGCATCGTAGGGGACATTCGGGCGATCAGAAAAGCCCCTGCCAAGATGGTCGTAGGTAATAAGCTGATAGCCTGCGGCGAGGAGGATTGGGGTCACTTGCTCCCAGACAAACTTCGGCGTGCTGAAGCCGTGCACTAAAATGATGACTGGTGCATCTGCTGGGCCCTGTTGTGTATAGGACAGAACGCCCTGTGCGGTTTGCAGGTAATCACCCCCCAACTGATCACGAGCGGCCTGATCCAGTGGCTTTGAGCCGCTGCGAGCTATGCCGTAGGCAAACACCCCCACCAACAGTAGTGATACCGCGATCCATTTCAAACCTTTAAGCATGCTCGACATATTAAGACTCCTATTAGGATTGGAATTATAAGGCGGATAAACCGCGAGTGGCGAGGAGATTGTCTCGCTGATGAAACTTAGCTCCTCGCGAAGAGTTTGCCCATGTTCGGGTGTCCGGTGCCAATCGCCACTGACAATATCTGGAAAATTTGCCTCGACAGTTCACCGAGCTGAAGATAAAAACCGAAAACAGGCAAGTCTAAATCGGCCTCGCTGAATGAAATTAACTCCAGAGCTTGTATGACGAGGCCTTGGTAGGTATGTTTGTATGAGAAATTATCTAACCACGCAAGGAAGAATAGAACATGAAAACTGTTATTAAGCTGAAAACTCTGTTGCCAGCCGTCGCTGCGCTAATGCTGGCTCTGCCATTCGCTGCCCAGGCCGGGCACCATGAAGAAGCTGCTGTTGAAGGCGGCGTGCGTGCTATGGCGCTCACGGTTGAAGCGGTAGTGACGGCCATCGACCTCGAGACTAGGCAGATCGGCCTAATGGGACCAGGTGGCGCGCCTTTCACCATTACTGCTCGAGAACAGGTGATAAAACTTGAGGATGTCAGCGTTGGCGATATGGTTGTCGCGACCTACCTCTCGGCACTAGAGGGAGAGCTGCGCGCACCTACTGAGGACGAGTTAGCCGAGCCTTGGGTCGTGTTGGAAGATGCGGCCATTTCTGAAGATGCAGACGCTCCAGCTATTAGTGGTGCCCGCCAAATCCGAGCAGTGTGTACCATCGAGGGATTGAATCGAGTGCTGGGTACGGTAATGCTGAAGGATTCCAACGGAAATTTGCACGTTCTGGATGATGTTGAGCCCGCCAAAATGGAAGGCGTGACTCTGGGGCAAACTTTGGTTGTGGTTTACACAGAGGCGCTCGCGTTAAGCCTGGAACACACAGCGGCCGAATAATCTGCTGTTGATTAGAGAGTATCTAAAAAGGGGCAGTTATCCGTCCCTTTTTTTATGCCCGACACAAAATTGTACTCGCTCGTCTTTCTCGCCGAATGCTGGCATCACCATTGGCCAGATTAGCTCAGCAGCAGAATTAGATTCGACTAGGGGTGATACTGCTGGGTTTGTTAATTGGGCTTACCTGAGCCTCATGCATAAGGTAAGAGTTATGAGTCACACTAAAAAGATGAATAATGTAATGAAGAAGACAATGAGAAATGCTCTACACTCGCCGTCTCGGTCAATTGATGACTGCATAATTTCGGAATCCTGCGTTACCCACTGGTCTGCTATAGGCAGTGGCTCCATCGCGTATATCTGAGTATGCTCAATGGCTTACTCATCATTAACACTAGGGAGTCGCAGACATGGTAAAGAAAGCAGCGAATGATAATGGAGTCGTCCTTATTACCGGGGCCTCCTCCGGTATTGGTGAAGCCATAGCCTGGTTATTCGCCGATCAGGGGCGTGATCTTATATTAGTGGCGCGCAATGCGGATAAGCTGGACGAGTTGGCTGAGTCGCTGGTAGAGAAGCACGGTGTCAATGTGAGGGTGCGTCCCGCCGACCTGTCCGAGGCTGGAAACGTTGAGAGTCTGGCTAAATCTCTGCGCAGAGAAGGCAGTGTGGTCGATATCCTGATTAACAATGCCGGCGTGTTGGAGCACGGCGCTTTTATAGATATGGCGCCTGAACAGCATCTGCGCATGGTGCAATTAAATGTCGTTGGTCTCACCGACATGCTGGCGCACTTCGTACCTGATATGGTTGCGCGAAAATCTGGGCGGATTCTGAATGTGGCGTCTATTGCAGCCTTCCAGCCAATTCCTAGCCTCGCAACCTATGCGGCCACCAAGGCCTATGTGCTGTCATTGTCCGAGGCGCTGGCAGAAGAATTGCGCGGCACCGGGGTTACCGTGACGGCGCTGTGCCCGGGTGTGACGGCAACCAACATGGTGGCAAATGTTGGCTCGGCGGTCGACAAATTGCCTTCGATGCTAATCGGAGATGTCGAAAAAGTTGCCAGTGAAGCGGTGAAGGCTTGTATGAACGGAACGCCGATTGTTGTTCCCGGGTCGCTAAATCTTGCCGGGACACTCATTGCTCGGGCTACACCTAAATGGTTGGTGCGGCGCTTGACGGGTGTAGTAGGTCGCTCTTCGATCTCCTAATTCAGTTAGCATAACCATCACTTTGTCATTTCCTGGACCTTGATCTCGATGATGCACTCGCAGACCTTGCATGCCGTCAGGTTTAGTACTGATTCTATTTGATGATCTTATAGCATGGCACATAAGCTGTGCCCGGTAACTTCATTCGATGTTGAGCGACGAATGCGTTTAACAGCGCATCCATGGGCTGCATAATTTCTTTGTCGCCATTTAGTTCGAAGTGTCCGTATTTTTCTATGGCCCTGATGCCCTCTTCTTTTACGTTGCCCGCCACGACTCCGGAAAATGCACAACGTAAATTCGCCGCCAGTCGATGTGGCTCCTGACCGTTTTTCAAAGCCAAATTGCGCATATTTTCGTGTGTTGGTAGAAATGGCTTTTGAAATTGTTCATCGATGGTCAGCGACCAGTTGTAATAAAACGCATCACCTTTATCAACTCGGTACTGACGCACTTGCTGCATGCCCTTATTCATCTCGATAGCCACCTGCGCTGGGTTATCGATAATGATTTTATAACGTTGTTGTGCTTCTAGCCCAAGAGTGTCGACGATAAACTGGTTTATCTGAGTGAAGTACGCTTCAGCTGATTTAGGCCCGGTAAAAACCAGAGGGTAGGGTACAGAGGTATTGTCCGGGTGCAATAAAATACCCAGTATAAAAAGTATTTCTTCGGCTGTTCCCGCTCCGCCTGGAAAAACCACAATACCATGACCAGCTCGAACAAAGGCCTCCAGACGTTTCTCGATATCTGGCATGATTACCAGTTTGTTTACGATTGGATTAGGTGATTCGGCGGCGATGATTCCCGGTTCAGTCACACCCAGATAGCGACCGACACCACGGCGTTGCTTCGCATGTCCGATGGTTGCGCCTTTCATCGGTCCTTTCATCGCTCCGGGCCCGCAGCCAGTGCAGATGTCAAGATTGCGCAAGCCCATCTGATAACCCACAGCTTTGGTATAGTCGTATTCTTCACGACCGATAGAATGCCCACCCCAGCAAACAACCAGATTAGGTTCCATCTCCGGAATCAATAAACTCGCGTTGCGCAGGATATGAAAGACCGCATTAGTCACGTCAGCTGACTCGTCTAAATTGAAGCGGGTCGAGTTCATGATTTTACTGTGGACGTAGATAACGTCTCGCAATACGGCGAACAGGTGTTCATTGATACCGGTAATTAACTCGCCATCAACGAATGCAATCGCAGGCGCACTATGCAACGACAATTTAATTCCGCGCTGACTCTGTAGGACTTCGATAGAAAAATCTGGATAGCGTGCCATCAGCTCTTTGCCCGTATCTAGCGCGCTACCGCTATTTAGTACGGCAAGCGAACAGTTTCGGAATTTCTGAGCAAGCTCGCCCTGACTGGTTTCTAAGACACGACCAACTTCAAACTGTGACAGGGTCTCCATCTCGCCTTTTGGCGATATGACAGCATCTACAACGTTATATTTCATCATGCGTTATTCTAGTTATAATGTGGGTTTAGTGTAACCGAAGAAAATCCTTTGTGGGTTATCAGCTAGTCACAGAATTTTTTTGTCAAAATGGAGCTCAACTTGTCCTGACTGTAACGGGGACTGTGAAAAGGTATTCTGTACCTTCGCCAAACACGCTGCTGACCGTTATTTTCCCGCCCATTATTTCGGTTAGGTCCTTGCAGATCGACAATCCCAGCCCCGCACCTCCAAATTCTCTAGTCGCGGTGCTATCCGCTTGGGCGAAAAGTTCGAAAATTGACCCTAGGTCTTCCTCCCGAATTCCGACACCAGTGTCCCTAATGGAAAAAATTAGGTTCATGGGCTGCTTATCTTCTGCTGTGCCATACTCGGAGTAGTTGATAGATAGAGCAATCTCACCCTCTTTTGTAAATTTGACTGCATTGTCTAGAAGGTGGAGAAGGACTTGTTTCAGATGTTGCCTATCCGCTATGAGATTATCGGGCAGTTTTTGTTCCACAAATACTTGATAGTCGATTCCTTTCTTCTGTGCGGCGTCTGAAGTGATAGCGTCTATTTCATGCAGCAGCTCCTTAAGCGAGAAATCAGCATTGATAAGCTTTATTTCGCCAGCATTCATTTTTGAAAAATCCAGAATGTCTTCGATCAACTTATGCAGTAACCGCCCAGATTTCATCACTGTTTCCGCTATGCGGTGCTGTTTTTCCGGAAGTTTACTGTGCAGTAGGATGTCGGTCATGCCTATCACTCCATTTAGAGGAGTTCTAAGCTCATGACTCATTGTGGCCAGAAATTCACTTTTAACATGTGAGGAAGACTCCGCCTCGTCACGGGCAATTGTTAGCTGTGTTTGTGTGGTATGGAGTTTTAGTGCTAGAAAATCAATTTCATCGGCCAGTATGCCAACCTCATCTTTAGTGCGCGCACTATACCGCGCGGCCAAGTTTTCGGTTTCACGCATTTTGCTGACATGTTTTTTCAGCGAAAGCAGAGGCTGCACCATCCAATGTCGAAGCAAACACCAAGCCACCATGATCGAAAAAATAATAGCGAGGGATAAAAATCCCATAGCTTTTAGTATAGATCTGGCCCCCGCCAAACTGACATCCCGAGCCGTGCGTATTTCGATGATGGCCAAAGTTGCGCCGTGAGTGTCCTTAAGTGGAATACGATTCACAACATAGTTACTATCGGTAAAGGCGGGCTGCGCATGGGCGTCCATCGCGCTAATCGGCAGGAGTTCGAGTTCCACGCTGGCTCTGTGTGCTATAGCCTCGACTCTTTGGGCGTTAAGAAAATGAGCGGTTAGAAAGCGACCGCGAGATTCACCAGCGTAATCACCATTGAGAATAGGGCGAGACACAATAAGCATTAGGCCCTCGGGTGTGTTCATAAAACCAGTGATTTCGGTCGCTAGATCTGGCTCGGGAATGTTTACTATAAAATCACTATACTGTGATTCGAGTTGTTGCAAAATCGTTGATTGTATAGAAATTTCTTTTTCCTGTGCGTAGTCGAATAACGCACCCGCTACAAATGCACCGCCCCTATCAAACATGAACATGCCATCGATTGCGAGTTCTACATCTGGCCACTGTTCATAGCTGAAATGACGCTCGATATAGCCCTCCAAAGCACTGGTATCGTGCATGACTCGGTAGGTCTCATCCCACCATGCGTAGTCCCGGTTGTAGTACGAGACTGTTGCAAGTTGTTGCTTGATCGTCTGTTCGACATCATTTAGATCCTTAAGGCTCTGCTCGGTCTCAAGTTGTCTGAAGGTCGAATCTATGGATAGTTGTAGGATGAGAAAACTGCCCATAATGAGGACTACACCAATCAGCGAGAAGCTGATGATGATTTTTTGTTGTATCAAATTTTTATGATCGGCCAAAGTGAATTGCCTTTTCGCTAAACGTACACAGTTGGTTGTACCTTCGTTAATTCCGCCTTTCGACTGAGTGTCTGATCAGGTGCTCTAAACAATACACTGCACTAAAACTTGTGTGAGTCTGAGGCCCTCTATGTGTAATGACAACATAATTGTTACAAAATGCGCGAGTAGGCTCGGGCTGTTGCCTGCGGCACAGTGGTCTGAATTCTCCGGCCGATATGGCAAGCCGGCGACGAGATCATTACATCGTTACAGGTGCACGAGGCTAACGCCGGGGCCCGATGATGTGTTGCTCAGGGCAATGGATATAGATTTAGATTCCGGAGTATTAAGGATGTCATTTGTGCACTACACCAGCATGGCGGAGATAGAGCACTTAATCAGAGGGTTAACCCGCGCTCTTGAAATGCACGGCTAAAGTCCCCGATCCTCTCAGCATGCGCCACCGCGCGTGTTGGTGTGCGTCGCTGAACTTAACTGGCTTCTAATGCAGCTATGCGCTCTTCTAATGGGGGGTGGGTCATAAATAATTTTGAAGCAGATAATTTTCCGCTAATACCAAAGGCCGTTAATTGACCATCAAGTTGGCTTTCGCCATGACCCGCTTGTAGGCGTTTTAGTGCCGCAATCATTTTTTGTTTTCCAGCTAGTTCTGCGCCACCCGCATCTGCTCGATATTCTCTTTGACGTGAAAACCACATCACGATAATACTTGCCAGTGCACCAAACAATACTTGAAAAGCCATAACCATCATAAATTGCATAATACGACTATTATTGCCCCGACTTAACGCCGATGCCGCAATTCGCGCAAAGAAGAATACAAAGGTATTTAGCACGCCCTGAATTAAAGTGAGTGTTACCATATCTCCGTTAGCGACATGGCTGATTTCGTGGCCCAGTACTGCTTCCGCTTCATCTTTACTCATTGAATCAAGCAAGCCAGTACTCACTGCAACCAAAGCATTATTTCTACTCATGCCCGTAGCAAAGGCATTAATTTCCGGCGACTCATAAATGGCAACTTCTGGCATACCAATGCCTGCTTGCTGAGCCTGACGCTCGACCGTACGCATTACCCAGGATTCCATTTCGTTAGAAGGCTGGTCAATGACATGGGCGCCAACACTGCGCTTGGCTATCCACTTGGACATAGCCAAAGAAATAAAGGAGCCACCCATACCAAATACAGCAGAAATAAATAGCAAGCCGACGTTGTCATTCGAGGAAATACCTAAAAGGGGCATGGCTATCGAGAGCACTATGCCCAATACAATCATGATCGCAAAGTTGGTGGCAACAAAAAGCAGAACACGTTTCATGAGATTCTCCAGCTAGAAAGCATCTAATTTTTAGTAAAAATTGACTACAATAGTATGTGGTCTATATCCCAGAAATAAAGCCCTAATCAAAAAATATTGTCACAACACACTCGACGAAATCCCGCCCTTCTATCAATGGACGAGTACTTATAAGTATGGTGGTGACGCGCCAGACATGGACGTGCGCCATTTGACCGTCCGCAAGTCTGTGTCAATTCGGCTTGGCCTTGGTAAGACGTTTAGCCGTATAATTGCCTCATTGTTTGACAGGGATCTATTATATGATTGGAAAAATGATGTCATTGGGGTTTGGGCTGGCTACCTTACCAGCCCGCATGACCTACAAGGGTACCAAAGCGATGTTGGCGATGCCTGGCGATTTCGGTCAGGTAAAGGCTGAGGTCCGCCAGGCCTCGGATCAGGTAGCAAGGCAGATTCAGGCGTTGATCGACGACGTGGATATTGAAATGAGTCACAACGCTGCTCACTTAAATGGTGAACAAAAGCAACAAGCGGCAGAACTCGCCCTGGATGCAGCGGAAAAACACTTGAGTATGGCAGCGGTTAATATACTGCGCGCGCTCTGGTTGGCGGCGGATTCCAGTCGCAGTCTGGAGCAGGGCGGGGACGGCATTATTATAGAACACGAACCCCGAGATTAACGCTCACACCGTTGTTAAGGTAAGCGGTTCAACCTGCGCCACTTTTGGCGTGCGGTTGCCGATAGCACGAATGACGTTCACCAGTGCTGGGATATGGTGCGCTACCAGTGGCAAGCCGGTGGTCAGCAGTGACACGGAAATTTCTCTTTCGGGATCGGCCCAAGCGAATTTGTTAACCAGCCCCAAATGGCCGTAGGCGTGGCTGCTGTCTGGTCCCCAGATACCAAAGGGCGCATCACCGAGCATCAGGCCGGCGCTGTAGCGCATAGGTAACATGAGAGTTCGGTCAAGGGTGCGACTACCGAACTCCTGTATGGCTCTGGCCACTGTATTTGGCGAGCAAATTCGACGGCGTCCCCATTTCCCTCCATCGAGCATCATCTGGAAGAAACTCGATACCTCGTCGGCGGTTCCCACTAGGTTACCAGAGGGGATAATCGCTTCTTGGAAGCGTGGGTCGTTGCACAGTTCTGCCAATGTGGTGATATCTGGTGTGCCCAGCGCGCGTTTGAGGAATGCCCGCAACAGGAGCCCGGGCCGTGGTCCGGTGGCATAGGTAGGCGCCATTTTACCCAGGTGCTTGGACTCAATGCCGTAGGTGAAGTACTTCATGCCCATGGGCTGGCGGATCTTTTTGTCGATAAAGGCATTGATGTTATCGCCGGTAACCTGTCGTATCACCTGTTCGAGTACGAAGCCCCCGGTAATGGCGTGGTAGGCCAGCTTGGATCCGTCGGTCATTATGGGCTCGGCATCACACAGCAATTGCCAGGTTTTGTCTTCGTCCCACAATACCTCCAGTGGCACGTCACGGGGCAGACCCGGGATGCCGCCCCGGTGAGCGAGGATTTGATGAATAGTGATGTTTTGCTTGCCCTTGGCGGCAAATTCCGGGGCATAGAACGCCACGGGATCCATCACATCGATCAACCCGTCTTCGGCCAGCATATGCATTAACAGGGCGGTAATGCCTTTGGAGGTTGAGTACAGGCAGACCGGTGTGTCGGCTCGCATGGGGATTTTTATATCGTCTGGGCCATCCTCGGGCCCGTTTCCTTGGGCGTGGCCTATACCGCGCGATAGTAGGACTTTGCCCTGGCGCCGGATACTGAGCGAGATGCCGGGGTGCACGCCGCATTTGTAGAGCTTGAGCACATGACGCCATATCTCATCTACATCGCTTTGTCGCATGCCGACCACCTGCGGATCTACTTCTTTTTTGTGGTCGATGCTGATAACCGAGTCCAGGTCGGACGGGATATCACTCAGGTGTAGAATACGCTTACGCAAAAATGTCATTACCGGCCCCAAAGTCTATTGATGCAATTTAACAGTGTTAAGAGCATGGGCTCAAGGTCTGCATGGTAAGACCTTCGTCGCACAGTCAGACCAAATTCGTGTGTCGTGGCGTGATATTTTATGCTGGGCAGAATAAAAGGGCTGCGCGTGACAGCGACCGGGTACCCCCGATAGAAATGAGCGCTACACTGTAGCCTGCGATAATAGGAGAAAAGCTATGGCAATTCAGGAATCTGTGCATTTGGGGAAAGACGATCTTCCCTATATCGATATCGGCGACGGTAGTTTGTTAAAGGTGATACAGGTCAAGCCACAAGAGGGACTGTGGATTGTAGAGAATATATTTCAGGCGGGCTATGAGGTTGAGAAGCACCGGCATACGGGCCCGATATACGCTTTTACCCGATCCGGCGCCTGGCAGTATAAAGAGTATGACTACGTCAATCGAGCGGGCTCTTTTTTATATGAACCAGCGGGATCCGAGCACACCTTGCAATGCTTAGAAGACGATACTCAGGTCTGGTTTCAGATGTACGGTGCTAATATTAATCTGGATGCCGACGGCAACATAAGCTCTGTCATTGACGGCTCACAGACACTGGAATTTTATCTGGCTATGTGTGAAGAGTTGGGTCACGGTCGACCGAATGTGTTGGTGGGTTAAACATGCATATCGACGTTTATGACCCCGACAACTATATCCGCGGTATTCCCCACGAGCAATTCGCGTGGCTGCGTGAAAACGCGCCCGTTTACTGGCATGAGCACCCTGAGGGACACGGTTATTGGGTAGTGAGTAAGCACGCGGATGTGAAGGTCGTATCTAGAGATCACACAACCTACTCCGCCGAGGAAGGGTTTGTGATGGTCGATGATCTTCCTCCTGACATACTGGAAATGGCGCGCAATCAATTGCTGGGTATGGACCCACCCAAGCACGGTCCATTGCGCCGCGCCGTCATTACACGTTTTACATCTCGTATGTTAGCCGAACTGGAGCCTGAGGTGCGCAGTATTTCCCGAGAACTAATGGCGCAGATTAATACTACTAGCACAGTCAATTTTGTTGAAAGTCTGGCGGGCGATTTGCCGACCGCCGTCATCTGCTCAATGCTGAAAATCCCCAGGGAAAAGTGGCCCCAAATTCGTCGTTGGTCAGATTTGCAAACCTCTGGGTCAGATCCCGACCTCGGCGGTACAGTCGAGGAAATTATTCAGGCTAGTGTTGAAATGGGAACCTATGGTTTTGAGTTGGCCTGTGAACGCAAAGACAAGAGCGGTGACGATCTTATTTCACTGCTAATCAATCAGGAAGTGGAAGGACAAAAGCTTTCCGAAATGGAATTCGCTTCGCTGTTCATCCAGCTTACCGTCGCCGGCAACGAAACCACACGAGGACTCATCAGTAGTGGCATGCACCAATTGCTCAAGCGGCCGGAGTTACTGCAGCAATTGCGCGATAATCCGGAGCTACTGCCGGTGGCGGTAGAGGAGATGCTGCGCTGGACGTGTCCGCTACATTACTTTCGGCGCACTGCGACATGTGATAGCGAAATTCGTGGACAAGCCATACGCAAAGGCGATCGCGTTGTAATGCTCTACAGCTCCGCCAATTTTGATGAAGAGGTGTTTACCGACCCGCTCCACTTCAACATGACGCGGGAAACCAATCCCCATATGGCATTGGGCCATGGTATCCACTTATGTTTGGGTGCCAATCTGGCGCGGATGGAGGCGCGTGTGTTTTTCGAGGAATTTTTCCACCATTTTTCGGCGATTGAATCTGCTGGTGAGCCGGTATTTATTCGTTCCAACAGTATCCATGGCTTTAAAGATATGCCCGTTATGCTTACCCCTGCTGGCGCAGAGTAATGGTTGTTCTGCGAATGTTATCTCGATAAGAGGTGCTGGTGCGCAAGTTACAGAGCAAAGGTGAACGTTTTTTGCACTCTATTATGATCGCATTCGGGTTTTATATTCCGTTCAATACCGCTAGAGACTCGTTGCAGTAAACCGTAAGCTGGCTGGTGGCAATGCAATTGGCATAGATAGCTGGAACCGCACCATGAATGCAGGCACAAGACGTAATCAAACAACAACATCATTGGTTTAAAGCGTGAAAAAAATATGACTAAATTAGCGAGTAATAGCAGCAACATGACTGGGTTTCTTGGCTGGATAGAGAGATCGGGGAACAAACTTCCAGACCCCGTTTTTATCTTTGTATACTGTATTTTGGCTATTGTGGCGATAAGCGTAATTAGCGCCTTAGCCGGGCTTACAGCTCTGCATCCGACTCAGGTAGATGTCGCTGGTAATGCGGTCGTTATCTCCGCAGAAAGCTTGTTGTCGGGTGACAATATTCAGAGGCTGTTGGTTGATATGCCGGCGACATTTACAGGTTTTCACCCGCTCGGTTATGTCCTGGTTGTTATGTTGGGCGCCGGAGTTGCCGAGCGGTCTGGCTTTTTTGGCACGGCTATGAGTGGCGCGGTCTCCAAAGCGCCCATCTTTCTACTAACTCCAGCAGTTGCTTTTATAGGAATGGTTGGCAATCTCGCTGCCGATGCCGCTTACGTGGTTTTGATTCCGCTTGCCGGTGTGGTATTCGCCGCCGCTGGTCGCCACCCCATAGCGGGTATTGCCGCTGCATTTGCCGGTGTATCAGGCGGATTCTCTGCCAACATCTTGCCCGGACAGCTAGACGCCCTTTTATTTGGAATCACAGAAGCTGCGGCGGAAACTATCCAGCCAGCATGGGATGCCAACATCGCTGGTAACGCATACTTTATTATTGGCATGACCTTTGTCTTTTTGCCGGCCATTTGGTTTGTCACCGACAAAATTATTGAGCCCAAGCTCGGGCCCATCAATTCTGATGATCTGGAAAGTAGTACCGCTGGCGCCATTAAAGATGCCAATTCACCGCTCAGCGTTGAAGAAGTTGCAGGGCTAAAACGTGCAGGCATGGCATGTCTGGGTATTGTCGCTTTGTGGGTTTTCTTAACCATTGGCCCGGGCACGCCTCTTATTGACGAAGGCGCTATTCCGCAAGCGCGCTACAACCCTTTATTCCAGTCCTTGGTTGCCGGTTTTTTCATCTTGTTCTTAGCGGCCGGTTGGGCCTATGGGTCAGCTACCGGGTCGGTTCGTTCACACAGAGACATCGTAAAAATGATGAGCGGCGCTATGGGGGATCTCGCCTATTATCTAGTACTCGCGTTTGCAGCAGCTCATTTTGTCGCTATGTTTAACTGGTCTAATCTCGGTTTGATATTCGCCATAAAGGGCGCTGCTGTTCTGGAGGGCTCTAGCTTGCCAGACGCCCTGCTATTAAGTCTGGTCATTATCATTGGCGCCATCATTAACCTATTCATAGGCTCAGCCAGCGCCAAATGGGCGCTCCTTGCTCCTGTATTAGTGCCAATGCTTATGTTGATAGGAATTAGTCCTGAAATGAGCACGGCAGCCTACCGGGTTGGCGATGGCGCAACAAATATAATTACACCGCTGATGCCATACTTTCCCTTGATACTTATTTTTTGTCAGCGCTGGCAAAAAGAGTTTGGCCTTGGTAGCTTGGTAGCAACCATGCTGCCGTACTCAATGATGATGCTCTTTGCAGGTATTGTGATGACTGTGCTCTGGGTGGTGTTGGGTATTCCATTAGGACCTAATTCACCCGTTGGCTTTTCACTCTAAGGGAACCTATCAATGGACCGCAAATTACTAATCAAAATTCATATGTACCTGGCCGCCTTCTTTGCCCCCGCGGTGTTATTAGTGTCGATCTCCGGTGGGCTCTATCTTTTAGGGATCAAAGGAGAAGTCGAGCATACGATTATCTATCAGAGTGCCGACAGCAACATTGACACCCAATCTGATACCTTGAAAGCCGATGTAGAGGCATTGTTAGGCGCGTCTGGCGTAGACGATTACGAATTTGAGTATGTGAAGGTTAAAGGCTCTGCGCTCATCACCCGGCCCAGCTCTACCGAACACTTTTTAGTCAAAATTACTGCCAGCGGCGTGGAGGTGGTGCGCGCTGTTCCAAATCTCCAAAGTCGCATGATCGAATTGCATAAAGGTCATGGCCCCACTGCCTTTAAAACATTTCAAAAAGTCTTTGCAGTTGGGCTCGTGTTCACAATGCTGAGTGGAGTCTGGCTCGGGGTTTCAGCCGCTAGACTGCGCCGCTCGATGTTGCTGGTAACGCTTGCAGGCACCCTAATTTTTGCTCTGCTGCTGCTTTAAATAGCTACGCTCAGCTCTGTATACTTGGGCGTTGTGTAGTCCACTGGTTTAGATGATAAGCCGCTGATTGGCTATGTCATGTCCAAGAAGATGTAGTGCACCGATAGCATTAACCACCAAGGCCTCCGGTAACCGCACAGCCCTTTGTCTGCGCTGCCACAGTGCCGAAAAACGGATTGCGAACCTGCATTATGCCGTCCGCCTGATGCAGGAAGGCCAAAGTGAGCCAACGTGTATTCTCGGGCAGCTGGACAATGACCTGCACCTTCTGCCAGTCTGTTTTGCCTATGCGTGGTTCATGTTCAAGAACTGAGCGCAGCACTAACTTTCTATTGGCAGACTTAGCGACAATCATTAGCCCCCCGCCATCGCCGAACCCGTGAGACACCTGCGGCGGATCCAGATCCAGCTTGAGATCGGCGCTAAAAATTATTTTTTTACCCGCGTATTTTCCCGCCTGTAGTACTTGCTTATAGGTAAACCATGGCTGTGTGCCGACCTTGGAAATCGTTAACACACCTTTTTGGATTTTGGTATTGAAAGACAATTCACCAGCATGCTGTGATTGACCCCATAATCGGGACAGATTGTTTTCTGCTTCCAGTGAGAAACTAGCATCCTCGATCAGGTTTTCTCCATCGGCAAGGCATAACTCAGTGCCATCGATTGAAACGCACGACGCTAAAAGCATTGCGCTCGCTAAAAATAGTATTCTATTCAACATAGATATTGAACGCCTCGCACCCCGATTCATACTGACCCACCTGTGAATGATCTGATTTATTTTCGTGCAAGCACGATGCGTAAAATTTTAGATATTCTGTGACAAGGAGACCACCAGATTGATTTCAATAAAGATCCGATGGCCTGCCTAAACTGGCGTTTCTGTAAATAAATAGTAAAGAGATTACCGTGCATTCGCGACATTCCCATCTTGAAAGACGATCTCTTTTCGAGGTTAAGATTAGTGCCGGCGAGTCGATGTGTAAGCATGACTTTTTTGATTTTCTGACTAGCCTCTTTTCCACTGAACAAACCACTTCCGTGATGAAGGTAGCTACTCATAACTTCGTCTATAAACCCTATTTGGCCTTGCTGTGCAAAAAGGATCAAGTAGGTCATGTCCATAATATCTGAACCCTTCATCCAGGCCGGATAAGTCTCTTTGAGATGATTGCGTACCAGTACGCTGCTGGTTGGCACAAAATGTCCGAACCTCAAAAGATCATCGAGGGTGAAATAGGGCTTTATCTGTGGCGGGCCGAAGTTATGTGGTGAGCGCCCCTGCTCTATCCAGTTCGTCCAGTGAAAGCAGCAGGAGAATTCCGGATGGACTTCCAGCAAGTTGACTTGTTTTTGAAGTTTTTGAGGACAGGTCCAATAGTCATCACCTTCCAGCCAGGCAATGTACTTCCCGCGACAGGACTGGCGAACTATGTTCTGGTTTGCGTAGAGTCCAAGGTTCCGCTCCTGCTGATGCAGGCAAATAATATCTGGATACTTATCCCGATACGCCCGCACTATCTCCCCAGTTCCGTCCGTAGAGCCGTCGTCGCCTATTATGAGTTCATAGTCAAAGTCGACCACCTGCATCAATACGCTATCTATAGCCTGAGCGATGTAGGGTGCATGGTTATAGGTCAGCATATGCACGCTAACCATAGGCTGCTTTTTATCCGTAGATTCGTTAGCCAGCATTACAAATACTGAGTCGGAAATCGTCGACTAACGAGATTGATGTTTGCGGCGGATCTCAACGCAATTTTCTCCGACAAATTTGATGATGTCGCAGATGTGCTGAATATCATCAGAGCCAACGCTTGTCCCCGTGGGTAGGCAGAGTACCTCCTGTGAAATTGATTCAGTTCCGGGAAGGTTGCCCTCGAACTCCGGATAAAGTGATTTGTAGGGCTCCATGCGATGAACACCGGGATGGAAATACCGCCTCGCCAATACATTTTCAGCATGCAGAACAGCGATTAACAGGTCGCGGTCAAATTGGGCGACATCCTGATTCACGGTCAACACAATGTACTGAAAATTATTCCTTTCCTGCGCATCGAACTGGAGTAATTTTATACCGGCGAGATCTTTTAGATGCTTCTCATAGCATAGGTAATTACGATGATTGGTTTCAAGGAAAAGGTCCAGGTCATCCAGGTTGGTAAGTCCCATGGCAGCAGAAATTTCGGGCATTTTTCCGTTTGTGCCAATAACGTCGACATGGTCATAGCGCGAGAAACCAAAGTTTCTTCTCAATCGAACCTCATCGGCGAGGGCCGAATCGTTAGTCACCACGGCCCCGCCCTCAAAGGAATGGAAAAATTTTGTAGCATGAAAGCTGAAGACTTCCGCTACACCGAAATTCCCGATGAACTCGTTTTGATAGGTGCAGGAGAAAGCGTGTGCGGCATCAAAAATCAACGGCACGTTATGCCGATTTGCAAGTTCGGTCAACTCATTAACCGGACACGCGCTACCCCACAGGTGGACACCCAGTATTGCTGCTGTGCGTGGCGTGATTAGTGGTTCTACTATATCGGCTGTTAGATTGTGCGTTTCTGGGTCGACGTCACAAAATACCGGGGTGAGATTCATAGATTCTAGTACATGTGCGGAGGAAACGAAGGTAAATGAGGGCAGTATGACCTCACCTTCGAGATTGAGAGATCTCAGCAAAACCTCCATCGCTATGGTCCCATTGCAGAGCGCGACACATTCCTTGACATTTAAGTGGTCGGCGATTCGACGCTCCAACTCGCGGACGAAGGGGCCATCATTTGTTAACCAGCGACGATCAAACAAGTCGTTTACCTGTTCAAAAAATTTATCCCTATTGCCTATATTGGGTCTACCAACGTGGAGTCTGTCGACAAAGGCTGGCGCACCCCCAAATAGACCGAGTTGGTCAATTGACGCTTTCATTAAGTCTCTCAGTGAAGATATTGAGCATAAACAGTAATTTTATCCAAGTATATGGAGTAGAAACGGGGTGTGTCGAGCATATTGTCTCAAAACTGGACAGGTATGGCGCGCTAACTGGGTAGATACTCTCTACTCCAAGATTCGCTAACAATCCCCTTTTGTATTAATGACTCGATTTCGGCCTCGGTGAGGCCGAGCTCCCTTAGAACACATCGCGTAGAGGCACCATATTTTTCCGCGGGCGGTAGGGCCGTAACGCGGCTGCGGCTTGGACGAACTGCGTAGGGGTCTAGCTGCGTCACAGAGCGCCCGCAGGGGTGATTTTCCACCGTCGAAAACGAGTAGCTGCCCCTGTCTGTACCAGGCGTTCCATCGGCGGGGCGATTGTTGTAGGCGCGCAGTGTTTCCAGGTTTTCACAAACAACCGCGCCAATATCCGACGCTTGTAGCCGACTTTCCCAGTCAACTGCGCTGGCTGTGCGAAAAGCGGCGGCTAAAAAGGCTGGACGTTCACTGTGCTCAATCTCACAGAAACCCTGCAGTCCTTCAATATTTTCGAATCGTGGCGTATCCATCTCATTTGCGCTCAGTAATACGTAATTGCCACAGGAAGCCGAATAAAATCGAGTCAAATCGTCAATTCCCGCCACCTCAGGGCCCTCTGGCTCGTCGTACAGTCCACGGCGGTCGTAGTCATAGCAATAGGGGATTTGAGCGAGTCCACTCAGGGCTGCTAGTGACGTGGCCACTCGGCCGGTGCGGCCTGTCCGAAGTTTTTGATACAGTGCAGTGGCTATTCCCAGCGCGGCGGCGAAACCGCACATCACGTCTATCGTACCTACATGCGCATGCTCTTCGGGGGTATCCATCGTGCCACCGAAACGCAACATAATACCGGTCGTTGCCTGCACCAAATCGTCGTATCCCAGATAGTTGGTGCGTGGCCCGGCTCGAACCCCTCCATAGCAATCAAGTTTGCAAAATATTGCGTCGGGATTGATTGCCCGTAAACTTTTTTCGTCGAAGTTCATAGCATTGATTTGCGCATCAGTCGCATTCCAGACGATAACATCGACAGACTGAATTAATTTTTCCAGAATTTCTCTGCCTTCCGGGGCGCGGATATCAGCCAGCATAGATCGCTTGCCACGCATATGTGACATCCCGTATATGATGGTATTTACGCAATCGTAGCTAGGACTTGCGGGATCAATTTTTATGACCTCTGCCCCGAACCGAGCAAGATAAGTGGCCGAATGGGGTCCGGCGATCACATTGCAAAGATCGAGCACGCGAACGCCATCCAGCCAGCCTCCCGACTCCAGGGGGTCTCTTGCCTTGGGTAATTTTGTACGGATTTTTCGCAGTGCTGCGTGTGCTTCATCGATTTCCACATAGCGGCGAGGGTTTGGCTCCAACATTTCCTCACCGCTTTCAGCAAACCATACCATCGGACCGGGTTGAATCATGGTGCCGTATTCGGGATCTTCCACCTCAATCATCAAGCAGGCGGCTTCGGCATGGTCGTCGTGCATCCACTCCTGCAACCATCGATGGGGCGCGCCGGGGAACTTACCGCGACCACATCTTCGTTCCCATTCTTTGACCGTTCTGGTTGCGAATACTTCTTTCAGACGCGCAGCAATTTTGTCAGCCCAAAACTTCGGCATCGGGTACACGCCCAACGATGCCCCTGTTTTCCATTCACTGACGGGCAGGTAGGTGTCTGCTTCCTCTGGCAATCCCTCGTCGAGCATTTCTTCATACAGCCCGAGAACCTGCAGGCATCGTTTCGCATGATAGTTATGACTGGGGCATACCAGATAGAACATACGACCGTCTTTACATTTGTAACTGCGATAAAATGGATCGAGTAACTCTTGTAGTTCTTCGTAGCCGATATTCATCGGCAGACCCTCTACCTGTCGCCGCTCGATCTCGAGATGGCGCTGCGTCTTGTATCGCTCGGGCATGTTATCGATCTTTATAGAGTTGTAACAAAGGCCTTCCATAACCGCCGCAGCCAAAGGTACTTCGATCTGGTCTCCCAGCCCTGTTCGCTCTCGCGATTGCAGGGCAAGAATGGCGGCAGAGGCTGCAAGAACCGTGCCGTAAGCCGATGACAACGGTAGCGCTGTAAAAGACGGGTTGACTCCCATTAGGACCCGGTTGAGGCCCATGTCGGTAAACACCCCGGAGGTTGCTGCGATGACACTTTCATAGGCTCGCCAATCGCGCCGCAACTGATCGTTGGACGCAAAGCCGGGAATCGAAACGGCAATAAGCTCGGGCCACTGTTTGCGAAACTCAGCGAGGTCGAGCCCTAGCTTAGTCATCACGCCGGGTCGAAAACTCTCGATGACAATATCGGCCTCCTCGATTAATAAACGTGCCTGCTGTAGACCCTCTTCTGACTTAAGATCAATCGTAACAATCAGTTTATTACGATTAAGAGTAGCGTTCGCTGGTGTTTGCCATAGTGGGCCGCCCGGTGGATCGACATGAACAACCATGGCGCCCAGGTCGGCAAGGATCATCGCCACCGCTGGACCAGCCATATACTGCCCCAAGTCGACGACCTTTACATCTTTGAGTGGCAGTCGCGATGCGCCAGGTTCTGCGGCGTCTTCATTCCTAGTCCCCATGTTCATATTCTCCGTGCGGTCTCGCGGGTAGCTGTTACGATAAAAGGCGCTCATTGCGCTAGAAGGGCAATGTAGCACTATCAATCTCCGGAGTCGCTATTGTAGTGTTGGTGAAAAAATATGGAAGACGTGTCATCACCACAGAGGAAGTAAAGCATTTTATTCAGGCTCAAAAGGCTATGTTAAATCAAGTTAGCGTTACTCGCTCTTTGCCGTATCACATAGTTATGCATACTTTTAGACAATGAGACGGTTTCACATTACGGGAGATAAAAATACGCTATCTTGGCGGTACAAATGCCTCAGTCCGCCATGGTGGATGTGGGGTTTCTTCAACACTGGGCACGGCAAATTTCAAATAGCCAAAAAAACTTAATATAAGTCGGCTGCTGGCATCGTTTATAGTATTTCGGCCATGTAAAAAACGGGTGTTATCGAGCATTAGAACGTCATGTTTTTGCCATTTAACGGCTGTTGTTATCTGCTCGGCTGTCTCTTTTACTATCTTCACCAGTCGTCTTGGTACTTCTCGATTTTTGGTGAACATTGGAAATCGTGTTGCGTTTAATTGATATGAAAAAAGTAAAAAGTTTCCAAATGCTAGTTCATTGCTAAACATGGGCTTATGCAAAGTAGGGGCATTATAGATTCTTAATATTTGATCGCCATATCTTGAAAAAGTATATGGGCAATTTTCCGGTATTGAATTGAGTGTCGCATCGTCGGGCTTGGCCATACCTAGCCAATAAAGACACTCGTTTTCAGTGGCCAAATTGATGTAGTCTAGCCGGTTATCTCTCAGTGTAGTTGCAACATTTTCGGGTAGTCGTTTAACGAGTTCGATACCGTCGCATATGGTCGTTTCTCCGCCGGTTATTGGTGGGGTTTCGCAAGCAAAAAAACAGACGTCAGGCTTCCATGGCTCGCGAGATATTTCGGGATGTAGTGGGAAAGCTTCATCGCCAAGGTTTACCGTTTGTATGTTGGCGTCCGAATCAATCGTTTTTCGCCCCGGACTTTCGTTGAATACTGTGCTTTGACAGAACTTATCGGTAAACGCCTTAAACTCGGATACATCAAAAGAAAACCCCCTGAGCAATATCGCACCATGCTGCTTGTATAGTTGGATAATGTCTGATTCTGCGATGTCCAAAATAGATAACTGTGAGTGATCCGGTTCGACTAAAGCATAGGGAGCATCAGGGTTTATTTGGGTTGTCATGGGGGGCTCAAACGATTAATATCTTCGAGAAATATACAGTAAATAAAGTGCTCAGACAACTTACCAAGTCAATTCAAGCTGATGGTTTTTTACCAAAAAATTGAAAAAAAACAGGTGGACAGCTCGGCATTTTATTCATATGACACTATGCGAGTAGTAGACTAAGGGAAATGCTTTATGACCGACGATTTTTATAAAAGGTTGTTTGAAAATCCAGACTTATTTCTACTGAGTTACCTGAACAATGATCTCTTATTTGTAGAAATGGACAGGCAGAGCTATAACCAGTCTATTTTTTGTGACGCCAGAATTGTCGGTTCAACAGGGGTTAGAAAGAAAGCCAAATTCTCAGAAGCATACGCTTATTTTCAAGCTCAAAATCAACCAAAATCTGAGCTGAACTACATTTTTCATATAGCACACTGTGGGTCTACTTTACTGGCTAGAGCTATGGATCTGGTCAGTGAAAATTTGGTATGTAGGGAACCGTTTGCGCTTCGAGACCTCGCCGTAGAGTACGCATCGGAAAATTATTCCCACGGAAAAAATCATCTTTGGCAGCAACGGTTCGACTTGGTGATAGCGTTGCTTGGACGAAAGTATGATTCAAGTCAGCCGACGATTATTAAGGCCAATGTCCCCGTTAATTTTATGATTCCCGCACTAATGGATGTGAACCCGAAAGCCAAGGGTATATTTTTGTATCATACGTTGGAGCACTATCTGCTATCAATTTTGAAATCACAAAATCATCAAAATTGGGTAAGATCCGTCAGCGCACTAGTAGGGCATAGAGCCGATCAAATTGTAGGCATTAGTGCACAGCAAAGAGGTGAGCTCAGTGTGCCACAGCTAGCGGCCTACTTGTGGTTGGCGCAAATGGCAATCTATAACAACATGCTGGTTAATTACCCGAACACTTGCAGCTTGAATGCCGAAGAAGTGTATAACCGTCCTGTAACAGCTCTAGCTGCGGCATTTGAATATTTTGGGCAGTCCATTTTGCCTGAAAAAGTTAGTACCATTGTTGAAGGACAATTGTTCAGTCACTATTCAAAAATACCCACTGTCAAGTTTGACAATACTATGCGCTTAAATATGCGTGAGGACCTGCGGACTCTTTTGACCAGTGAACTGATTGAAGCCAGGACATGGGTAGAAAAATTTAACGTTAATGACTTGATTCCAACAAAACTGCCTCGCTCTTTAACGGGCGACAGTCCTAATCTCCTTTGACAGACCTCTAATTAGTAAATGTGCTCTGGCTCAACTAGCTTATACAACGGTGGTAGTACAATATGCGATTAATGGTGGTATTGCTGGCGGTACTTTTCATGACGGCTTGTAAAGAACCGAATGCCCCTGCCGCGGTGGCAGTTGAGCCGGGTGTGTCACTGGCACTGGCGACACATCGTGCGGCCAGTCTCACAGACATACACTACACGCTATATTTTGATATCCCGCGGGATAGTAGGGCGGATATCCGTGCGCGGGCGACTATAGAGTTCGAGTTAAGCGATAATACTGTTCCTGTGCAATTGGATTTCAGGCACAGCAGCGCCTCTATTAAGAGCGTCCGTTCCAACGGCGAGTTAGACCAATACCAGTTTCATCACGAACATATCGTCTTGCCCGTCTCCACTTTGCAGTTGGGTCATAACTCCATCGAAATTGGTTTCACTGCAGGTTCGACTTCCTTGAATCGCAATCCGGATTATCTCTATACCCTATTTGTACCAGACAGAGCGCGCACGGCCTTCCCTGTATTCGACCAACCTGACCTTAAGGCGACCTATGAGTTGACGCTTCGGGTTCCAGATGATTGGGTTGCAATGTCGAACGCTCCCATTAGCTCATTGAAGTCGGGAGCGCTAGCAACGCTATACCAATTTGAGCGTACACAACCGATGAGTTCCTATCTCTTTTCGTTCGTGGCGGGCAAGTTTGAGACAGTCACGCGACAGCGAAATGGACGCTCGATGACTATGCTGCACCGTGAAACCGATGCCGATAAAGTAGCAAGAAACCTCGATGCCGTGTTCGACCAGCACGCTGCCGCTATCCAATGGATGGAGCAATACACTGGCATTGATTACCCTTATCAGAAATTCGATTTTGCACTAATCCCTTCCTTCCAATACGGCGGTATGGAGCATGTGGGAGCCATTTTGTATCGGGCATCCTCACTATTCCTTGAGGAATCTCCGTCCGAGAACGAATTGCTTAATCGGGCGAGCCTCATCGCACATGAAACGGCACACATGTGGTTCGGTAACCTGGTCACCATGGCTTGGTTTAATGACGTATGGACTAAAGAAGTATTCGCAAACTTTATGGCGGCTAAGATTATCAACCCGAGCTTTCCGGCGGTAGATCATAATCTGAGTTTTCTGGTGGATCACTATCCCTCGGCTTACTCAGTGGATCGTACGGCCGGGGCCAACCCCATACGCCAAGCACTACCGAATTTGCGTGATGCAGGACAGATGTACGGTTCCATCATTTACCACAAGGCGCCGATCATGATGCGCCAGCTTGAACTTTTGCTCGGGCAGGACGCACTGCGTGAGGGGCTGCGTGAATACTTGCAGACCTATGCCTTTTCAAATGCCACATGGCCAGGGCTGATACGCATACTGGATGGGAAAACAGACACCAATCTGGACGACTGGAGTCAGGTATGGGTGAATACTGCCGGTAGGCCTGAATTTTTGATCGGACCAGATGAGTCCGGTCAACCACAACTGGTGCAAAACGATCCGCAGGGAAAGGGGCGCATATGGCCTCAGACCTTTTCGATACGTCACGACAGGGTTGGCGAAACAGGTACATTAGAAGTACAAAGCGTTAGCATGATAACCCCTATTCCGGGACTGCATATTGAGGGCCTGGGATCATTGTTGTTCAACGCCAATGGTCTTGGCTATGGCCTCTATCCTGCTGATACAGGCAGTCTCGAGGGCTGGAGTCGGCTGACGTCAGTCGAGAAGGCCTCGGCAATGATCAATATCTATGAAAACCTGTTAACGGGTTCTCTTGGTAGCGTGCAAGAATACTACCTTAGCTTATTAAAGATAATGCCGAATGAATCCAATCAACTGATTATTCGACTTCTGCTAAATCAGTTATCACACATCCATACTAGTCTCCTGAGCGTGGGTCAGACTCACCAGCAAACGCTAGAATCTACGCTGTGGAAGACCATGCTCAGCCAGAGTGACAGCAGCGCAACCAAAATGTTTTTTGACGCGTATGCCTCGCTGTCCACAACACCAGTCGAGATCAAAAAAATTCATCAGATCTGGGCCGGAGATCTGCGTATCGATAAGCTCAAGCTCGCCGAGAGCGATTATATAAGCCTCACGCAGACTTTGGCTATTAGGTTTCCCGAAGAGGCCGAGACACTAATTTCGAAACAGCTGGCTCGTATTGAAAATCCCGACAATCGCCGTAAGCTTGAATTTCTTGCGCCCACGCTATCGGCCAATATTGCAACGCGGGATACCTTCTTCAATAGTCTCGCCGAAGAAGAAAATCGAACAACCGAAAACTGGGTGTTGGGCGCACTCGCAAATCTGCATCATCCCAGTCGCATCAAACACGCTGAAAAATACATAATGCCCAGCTTGGAGTTATTGCAAGAAATTCAGATCACCGGAGATATCTTTTTCCCGGCAGGATGGCTAAACATGACGCTTAGAAATCATCGCTCTTCATCCGCCATAGCTGCTGTAGAAACATTTCTGCAGGCAAATCCTGACTACAATCCCCAGTTGCGTATGAAGATACTTCAGGCTGTGGATCTGCCCATTCGCGCCAACGCGATTGCG
>JBLHSI010000006.1:0-36183 GCA_047626655.1 Halioglobus sp. | reverse complement strand
CCTCCGGTTTTATTGAAACGCGAATTCAGCAGCAGGTTACAGAGCAGGTTACAGAGCAGGTTACAGAGCAGGTTGTAGAACAAGTGGCAGAACAAGTGGTAGAGAATACTATCGAAATCGTTATCGAAGAAAGTGTTGCAGAGAATATAGAGCTCAACGTTGAGGAGGAGGCAGTTTCGGCCCTCGAAGAAAATTTTGAAGAGAGTATCGCGCAGAACATTGAACAGGAAATTACCGACACTGTAGAGGCGACGGTAGAGGAAACCGTTTCGGAAACTCTCGAGGACAATCTCTCTCAAGATTTAGAACTGCAGCTAGTTGACAGTATCGAAGCTGGAGTGGACAGTGAAATTGATCGTCTCATTGAAAATATCGAAACAGAGATAGAACTCGACGAAAACAGAATTCACATGAATCAGTGGCTAGTAATGGCCGAAGTTCAAGTATTCGAAGAGCTGGCCAAAGAAGGGTATTTGTTTGATAAGGTTACCGATCTCCCCGGTATCGGTATGCGCTTAGCCGAAGTGGCCGCGCCCTCTAGTTTCGATATCACGGAAGCGCGGCAGGGTGTTATCGATGTGGTAGGTAGTGAACGCGCCAAGGTCGACCTCAATCATATTTATACGGCAGGCGCGAATATCCCATCTGCCAGTAATGGCGTGATGCCGAGAGCCGCGATTTCAGTGCCTAGCGACATGCACGACATGGAAATGCGCATTGGTATGATCGATAGTCAGGTAGACACCTCCCACGCAAGCTTAAAAAACGCGCAGATAGAGACCCGCTCTTTTGCTCCGGCCGGTGCGCAACTGCCCAATTTTCATGGTACGGCAATAGCGTCTATTATTGCGGGCAATTCTCCTGATTACGTCGGTCTTGCACCTAGTGCAGAAGTGTTTGCCGCTGCGGTGTTTCAAAAAGACACAGAAAGAGGCGAGTTCGCCAGCACCGTGAGCTTGGTTATGGCACTGGATTGGTTGGTTTCTAGCGGTGTTGATGTAGTGAATATTAGTTTGGCAGGACCCCCTAATAGATTACTTGAAGCGGCCTTAGAGCAGGCGAGTAAACGCGATGTATTGATCCTTGCAGCTGCTGGTAATGGCGGACCTGTAGCCAAGCCGAGTTACCCGGCGGCCTATGATTCTGTTATGGCCGTTACAGCGGTGGATGTTGATGGCGCGGTATTTCGTCTGGCCAACCGCGGTAAATATCTCGATATTTCAGCCCCGGGCGTCAATGTGATGCACGCTGATAGCAAAGGCGATTTTGTGGCATCTTCGGGCACGTCTTTCGCCGTGCCATTTGCGGCCGCGGCAGCGGCGAGATTGAAGTTTTTGCGCCCCGCCGACGACGCCCGCCAATTGATTAGCGACACCGCTGAAGATCTGGGCGAGCCGGGCCGCGATGAGGTCTACGGTTTTGGCCTATTGCGGCTCGAATCTAAATTCCTGGCAGTGCGATAACTACCAGCGGTAGATAAAGCGAGTACCTATAATTTCTTGGTCGTAGTCGGCACGCGGCAAGTTGGATTCATAGTCCGCATAACCACCGTAAAATTGCAACGTCGCCTCTGCTAAAATAGGTATTTCTATGTCGATACGCCATCTGTTTCTTCGGTCTGCGCGCTTTCCTCCTATGCTGGGCGTGTCGGAAGTGTAGTTGCGATCTTCGTAGCGATAGGCCAGCTCTAGCGTGGCTATCTTTGTAAATAACTCGAATCGTTGTACGTAACGCAGTTTGAATTGCTGCGATTTGTAATCGTATTCACTCGCTTCTGCATTTTCATATTTGAATTGAACACCCGCGTTAAAGTAGCTGCGCAACCCTCTTCGAAAATAATATAGGTCGGCTTCTCCGGTGTGGCTAATCGCATTGCGCTGGCGGCTGTTTTCGATATCTTTATCGGAGTACACATATGCACTGCGAGCAAATACCTTCTTTGAAATAAAACCGGAGACAGAGGGTGATACGCGATAGAGTTCTAGAAACTTACTGTGGTCCAAACTTGAATTGATATAAAAAACAGATAGCCCAGCGTCGAATATATCGAAATCCGAATCCATTGAACCACCCAGAATATGTGTCTGGCGGTCTACATTAGAAAACTCAGAATACAGGCTTTGGGCGTAGTCATAACTGAGCTTTAGTGTAGAGCCGGTTGTTAGCGTTGAAGTGGCACTAATTTTTGCGTCCAGAGTAAGGGCGTAGTCACTTTGGCGAGTGCTAAGGTCGACCTCATCGAGTGCCACGTTGCTGTCATACTCGCTCCCTATAGCCAC
This sequence comes from Halioglobus sp., assembly GCA_047626655.1. Lineage (GTDB taxonomy): Bacteria > Pseudomonadota > Gammaproteobacteria > Pseudomonadales > Halieaceae > JBALVT01. The sequence goes on along the minus strand of JBLHSI010000006.1, from coordinate 33,904 downwards.
CTCAGTGTTCCACTCTATGGGGGGGCGTGTATCACCTTCTGCGGCGAGTAAAGCAGGCGTATGAGTTGACGCAATAAGAGCACAGACAACAGCGCGGTAGAGCCTATAGGGAGGTAAAATTGTCACTAGATTGATGGTAAGGAGCTCTGGTTTACTTGCCAGAGCCACAGCCTCCAATGTGGTCGATATATGCTAAGTATTCGGTATCTACATCGGCATTTTCCAGTGCGCCCCCAACAGTATTATCTGCGCCCAATGTTCTAATTGAGTATTGGCCCTTGGAGCCGGCAAAAACGGGGCCATTGTAGAGATAAGGGTTGCCCCATGGATCAGTGTGCAATTGTGCGATATAGCCGCCACTTTTAAATCGCCGAGGCTTTGGCTGTATCGTGCTGGGATTCACTAAAGCATCCAAACCCTGTCGGTCTCTCGGCAGTGTTCCATTGTCTGCTTCATATTGCATTAACGCCTTACCAAGCGCTTTAAAGTCTTCTAGAATTTTCGGCAATTGGCTACTGCGGCACTGTTGTAAATCAATGCCGGTGATAACCATGAGGCTTCGCTGGGAGTCTTGTGTGCAAAAGATAGCGAGATCCAATGAAAGCGGTCGGGTGTCGACCTTTTTATCTCGATAGATAAAAGCGGTGTATAGGTCATCTCGATTTTTACGGCTGGTGGAGTATCGTCCACACACGATATTCCCCGGGTAGGTGTGTACATTTTTGTATACAATGGGACTGCCGCGCAGTACGTTACGGTCTAGTTCTTGCTTAGCCAGTTGTACTTGATTAACACAGGCCTGTAAAAATAAGACTGTAAACGCGATGAATAAGTATTTCATGCCTTTTTAACGAATATCGATTTGAGCTTCATCGGACCAATGCCGTCGACCTTGCAGTCGATGTCGTGGTCGCCGTCTACTAAGCGTATATTTCTGACCTTGGTGCCGACTTTGACGACCGATGAGCTACCCTTTACTTTTAGGTCTTTTATGACCGTCACTGTGTCGCCATCCTTAAGCGCATTGCCATTGGCGTCTTGTGCGGTAATGACGTCGTTGTCCTGTAACTCGGACGTATCTTCGAGCGTCCACTCGTGCGCGCATTCCGGACAAATAAGTAGGTTGCCATCGGGATAGGTGTATTCGGAGCTGCACTTCGTGCAGTGGGGTAGTTCACTCATGAAGTTGTCCATCGTTGAAATACTATTTTAAGATCGGCATGATAGCAGGCCCTGACATGACTTACCTGTGCAGTGCTAGGATGATCTCGTTTCGCCGTTCTTGCGGTGCCGCCACTCTGTCAAAAGTGATAGCGTCGGGGACTCTTTCTTCGCCCCCATTGCCTGCTGCTACATCGCAATGCGCTGAGGCAGTTCCTGCAGTCATAGCTGCGAACCCTCACGATAGTTGTTTGTATCCATGGCGGGAGTGATCACCACATCAAGTCGTCTGGAATCTGATAGTCTGCGTAAGGGTCTTCTACGTCGATTTCCGCCTTTTCTGTGCTGTTGAGTAACACGATAGCGTCGTGCTCACGCTCCTGAATTTTTTCCGCTATTTTTCTAGGGACCAATACATAGTCATCCTTCAACTTGGCTATTCCCAGCTGGCCATTACTCAGTTGGCCCTGCAATACAGCGTCGATATACAGTTTCTTGACCATTTTGTTGTCGGTGAAGTGATAGGCCGTTTCGCCGCTGCTGCGGTCTATGGTGTTAAGTGCTATCAGTTGCACTACCTGTGCATGTATGGCTTTTTTATTTGATTCGGCCTGTAATTGTTGGTTTTGCGCGCGGTCTTTTTGAACCTTTTCTAGCTGGGCCTGCTTAGCCAGCTCTTTGGTCTCATCGATCAAGACTTTGCCCTTGTGCTGCTTTGCCTTTTTACGCTGCTCTTTTTGGATATTCTTAGCTTTCTTGGCGTCGACCACGCCCGCGTTGAGAAGTTGTTCCTGCAAAGATGCCATTAGGTGACCCGACCAATACTTAAGGAGAGCATCATTATCGCGATTACACGCGGTTCAGACAATAAGCCATTTGCATGACGGTGCAAATAAGCATGACCACGGTTTAACATGCCGGACAGCTTGGTTGACCTCGACCGGTGTAGCCCCTATCGTCGCTCAACACTCATGCGAGTGCTTGTTGATTATGCCCACCCGATAGGAGGCCAGAAATGAGTCAATTCGAGCGCACCTTATTACCTGGGGGGTCGATAGCCCAATTTCTGCTGCTAATGGTGCTGAGCGTGCTCAGTGGGCTCTCCGAAGGGGCCGATCAGCCTTGTGCTAGCCATGATGTGAATGGGCAGGCGTGGTTTGGCGACTTGCATGTGCACACGCGCTACTCGCTGGATGCCAGTACGCAGGGTACTCGAACGACACCCGATCAAGCATACCGGTTTGCCAAGGGCGAAAAAATTGGCATTCAGCCCTGGGCTGACTCTGGCGAGGCGCAGCGCAGTCTTCAATTAAGCCGGCCGTTAGATTTTGCCATGGTATCTGATCACGCAGAGCTGATTGGTGAAGTGAAAATGTGCACCACTCCGGAGATTGCCGGCTACGGATCTTGGCAATGTATGTTCTACCGGCACTTCCCCAGGGGAGCATTCTACTTATTTAACTACATGGCGACCATGCAGCAATCGCATATGGGCATGTGTGGTGAAGATGACTTGCTCTGCGAGCGTGCTGCGAGTCAGCCATGGGCAGAAATGCAACTCGCTGCTGAAGATCATTATGATCGTAGTAGCGACTGCCAATTTACTACTTTTGTGGGTTACGAATGGACCGGGATGGAAGCAGGTTCTGGTGGTAACTTACACCGCAATGTTGTTTTTCGCAGTGCGATTGTGCCCGCCATGCCAGTAAGCTTTATCGATAGTCCGGGCGCTGAAAAATTATGGAATGCGTTGGATCGGGAGTGTAACAAAAGTGGGACTGATTGCGATTCGCTGGTGATTCCCCATAACTCCAACCTCAGTGCGGGCTATATGTTTAGCGGTTTGGGAGACGACGGTGAAGCGATGACGGCGCAATATGCCAAGCAGCGCGCTCGCTTCGAACCGCTCGCTGAAATAATGCAACACAAAGGCTCCTCTGAGTGCTATTTCAAACCGGGTGTCACGCGGGACGAACTGTGTGCTTTTGAACAAATGGCGAAAGACAATATCGCTGGTTTTAATGAGGAGCCCAAGAAAGATACTGGATTTTTGCGCAAGGTCCTGGCAGATGGTCTGGTTTTGGATGAGACTCTGGGAGCCAACCCTTTCCAGTTTGGTATTATCGCTAGTACGGACACGCACCTGGGTTCGCCTGGGGCGGCTCGCGAAGACACATTTTTGGGCCATGGTGGCGCGGGAGTGCCCGCCCGAGACTCTGTGCCACCAGGGTTGCCCGATAAGCTGGAATACAATCCAGGCGGCCTTGCCGTACTCTGGGCTCCGCAAAACTCTCGCGAGGCGTTATTTTCTGCGATGCGTCGCCGTGAGGCCTATGGTACTAGTGGGCCGAGAATAGTGAGTCGATTCTTCGCTAGCTGGAGCTATCCAGCACAGTTATGCGATGCGCCGGATCTAATTGACCAGGCGTATGCAGCAGGGGTGCCTATGGGTTCTGAATTGCCACCTCGCACCAACGCTACCGACACACCGACATTTTTAGTCTACGCCCGTCAAGATCCGGGTAGTGGTGGTATACCGGGTAATGCTTTGCAGCGTATTCAAATAATCAAAGGCTGGGTTGATGAAGTAGGCCAGCAGCAGGAGCGCGTGATAGATGTGGCTGGACAGCCCAATAATGGGGCATCAGTGAACCTTAGTAACTGCGAAACCAGTGGCTCGGGTTTCGCCAATTTGTGTGCTGTGTGGAGCGATGACGATTTTGAGCCAGGTGAATCTGCTTACTACTATTCTCGAGTCGTAGAAAATCCTAGCTGCCGCTGGAGTCAGCGTATATGCAACGCCAACGCGGTTGATTGCAGTGATCCAAGCACTATTGGAGAAGGTTTAGAAGGTTGTTGTAGTTCGGAACATCGCCCTGCTATTCAAGAGAGGGCTTGGTCTTCACCTGTCTGGTATAAGCCCGCAGCTAGCAAAGCAGCGGTGGCGAGCGAATGACCGCTTACTGGGCCCGGCCTGAAACACTTGGCGCTGCAATGAGGGCTGCGACAGCGCTGACTAGCTGATCGAACATTGCGTCATGGTTTTTAAGTACAGTGGCCGTGTTAGAGCGCTCCTTGGCTCTGGAAATATCGGCGATAGCGTGGAAAGTAAAGCTTACCACCAAAAATAACCGCCGCTGGGCCTCTACCGAGGGTAAATGTGAGAACGCGAGCGCCATTATTTTCTTCAGTTCACTTTCGTCCTGAAAGCTCAGCTGCTGCGGAGAGTTCGGGTTAACCAGTTGGCTGTTTAAGGCGGCCAGCTGCGATAAAATTTTGACATAGGCTACGGCCTCCGAATTAGCCTCTATATAGTCGCCTATAGGCATAATTAGGATGCGCGCCGAGGCCTCCGCAGGGCTGTAGGATAAGTGCATTATGTCCACTGTGGTTTGCTGGCGCAGTTGGTGCATGACGCTTGAGTGGCGATCAAGTATCGCTTGCAACAGGCCTTCCTGATTGCCAAAGTGATATTGCAGTGCATTGCGATTTTTTTGTTTTGCAGCGACCGTGATTTCGCTCAAAGATACTGAGTCTATGCTTCTATCAGCGTACAATTGCTGAGCCGCACAAATGAAGAGGTCTCTGGTTTGGGCAGAGCGAGTTTCGTGTTTGCTGACCGACGTTAGGCCGGCTTCATTGTCAGAATTAGTCATGATGTTGGGGTCAATTGTAGAACGGATAAATGTGTGACGCGCCTCGCATAAAAAATAATACGCTAGGCTTAATATTAACTTTTCACCGTGCACTGAATCAAGACTCAATGTTAAACTCCTACTAATAACCTGAAGTTCAGGCCTGCACCACAAGACCGAGGCGTCTTAATGATCGATCAGATACTGATTTCAGCGCTATTTGCGGTCCTTATCGCGTGCCTCGTATTCTCCGATTGGGCGGCTACTCGCATATTTACCAGCGTCATGCTGCTGGCGTATTTTTTGGGCTTGGTAGATACCGCCGAGGTGCTCAATAAGTCGATTAACTCTGGGCTAATCACCTTAATTCTTTTGCTGTTGGTGTCTGTTGGTCTGGAAAAGCTGACGTGGATTAGCAATGTTTCAGGTAAGCTTATCAGTGCAAATTACTATTTTAGTTTACTGCGTTTGGGCATGGTCACGGCTTTTTTCTCAGCATTTGTAAACAATACTGCCGTGGTGGCAACCCTCGCACACACAGTGCGTAGCAACCGTCACCACTCCGCATCTAAACTCCTTATCCCGTTATCTTATGCCGCGATATTGGGCGGTACTATGACGCTGATCGGTACCTCTACCAATCTCATCGTGAGTAGTTTTCTAGAAGATGCAACTGGCCAGGGCTTGGCTTTCTTCGACTTCTTTATTGTGGGTGCCATTGTCACTGTATTTGGTTTGATAGTCATCATGCTCAGTGCCAAATTGCTACCAGAGGGTAGTATCGCCCCGATGGACATCAACCAGTATCTCATTGAAGCCAAGGTGCTGCCTGATTCCTCCTTGATCGGCAAAAGCATTTTTGAGAACAAGCTGCGCGATTTGGACGAATTATTTTTGGTGGAGATTGTGCGCGGTAATTACATCGTTTCGCCGGTGGCGCCCAGTGAGTTTATCGAAGCTGGCGACGTGCTTATATTTTCGGGCGATATTAATCTCATTAATACCTTGGAGTCGTATCACGGACTGCGCCTGTTTGCCATGGCAGAGGGCTTGATGCGCGAGAACATGATGGAAGTGATCGTCATGCCTAACGCGGCAATTGAGGGAAAGACGGTCAAGCAAGTGGGATTTCGTTCTATGTTTGATGCCGCAATTGTGGGCATGCGTCGGGGAGGTAAGCGACTTTCTGGCAAGCTGGGAAATCTCAGTATTCAGGCGGGGGACAGTATGATTCTCGCGGTTGGCCCGGATTTTAATGATCGCAAGAATCTGGATAAAAACTTCGTCGTCATCAACGATTCTGTTATTGGCACTCCCACGTCCAGCCTACAAAACTATGGTGTTAGCGCGGTGGGTGTTACTGTCGCGATATTGGCCAGCATTGGCTGGATTAGCTTAGTGAAAGGTCTGGCAATTTTGTTGGCTTGCATGTTGTTATCTGGCTTGGTGCGCGGCGGAGAGCTGCGTCGCCGATTTCCCTTCGAGCTGTGGTTGATTATTACCTCGGCGCTCACTCTGGCGCAGGCGCTCAATAATTCGGGATTGGTGCTCATTCTCGCTGAATTCCTCCATACCAACTTGGCTGATTTTGGACCTTATGTTGCTATTGCTGGTGTCTATTTCGTCACCCTTCTACTCACCGAGGCTATGACAAACAATGCGGCTGCCGCCTTGAGCTTTCCTATCGCATATGGATTGGCAGGTAGTTATGGCTTAGATTATATGCCTTTTGTGATGGCGGTAGCCTACGGGGCCAGTGCCAGCTTTCTAACGCCCTACGGCTATACCACAAACCTGATGGTGCAAAACCTGGGAGGCTATACGATGCGCGATTACTTTAAGGCGGGTTTGCCTTTGTCTATTGTCTACTCGGCCTTGGTGCTCTTTTTAATCCCCCGAATATTCCCGTTTTAAGCCTTCTATAGTTAGTTCATGCCGGTGCTAAAGCCGCCATCTACAGGTAGCGTCTGACCGGTTATCCAGCTGGCCGCAGGAGAACTTAAAAACAGTACTGCCGCCGCGATGTCCCCAGGTATCCCCGTTCGTTTTAAGCCTTGTCGCGCCACTGTTTCGGCCACCATGTCTTCCATGTGTTCGAACACAAACTCGGTCAGCCCGCTGCGCGTGAGTCCGGCGGCAACCGCATTGGCACGAATCCCCCATTTTCCCCAACTCATTCCCAACGTCTTAGTCATTTGCACCAGTCCGGCCTTGGCTGGGCCGTAGCCCGGCGTAAATTCGTGGCCAAAAAAAGATGTCATGGAGGCGATACTAACAATGCTGGCTCCCCCGGGGAATTCACTGGCAGCCAGCAACTCTTTACAGGCCGAGCTCAGGTGAAATGCGCTGCTGAGATTGACCGCTATAGACTGATCGAAATTGTCTGCCTCCCATTCATTGCCCTGCGCACCGCCGGCATTGTTTATCAGAATATCCAATCTTGACAAACTGTTCGCTAAAGTAATAAGTGCCGAACGATCGGCGACATCAAGTTGCCGGTAGTCCAAATTGATAAAATCAATATCGTAGTCGGAAGCTTGCGGCTTGCGGCCCGTGATTGTTACCTGTGCACCGGCGTCGCGGTAATAGTGCGCGCAGGATAGCCCAATGCCACTGGTGCCGCCGGTGACCAAAACATGTGCGCCGGTGAAGTCGAAAGTAAGCCCTTTAATCATGTTGAAAGTTCCCTGTTTTGTGTGCCGCGACGACAACTGTTTCTGTCGTGACTATATTACATTGATTATCCCTGAGTTCAGACGATGCAACAGGGGTAGCGCCGATTGATTTAGATTGCCGCCCTGCTAATGGTCTGGGGTGCCAGCGGAGACGGCCTGTGGTACGGTTAGCGAGGTGCGCGAAGATTGGGATTACGAGTAAATGAAAATTAAAGATTATCTCTCCCCCGGAGAGGTGACATATTTTACCGATAAGAGCGACTTCGACGCCTGGCGTTTGGTGGTTAACAATTGGCTGGCGATAGGTGCTATTTTTGCCGCGGTGGGACTCTTCCCCAATGTCTTAACGATTATTGCAGGTGTTATTTTACTGGGAGGGCGGCAACTGGGGTTATCAGTTTTGATGCATGAGTGCGGGCATCGGTCGTTGTTTAAAACCCCGCGCTTGAATGACCTAGTGGGCCAGTGGCTTTGCGCTTTCCCTGTAATGAACGATATGCCCAGCTACGCTCGAGGCCATTTAAAGCACCATAAAAGTGCCGGCACAGAGGACGATCCAGATCTCAAAAACTACCGGACTTATCCTGTGTCAAAAGCGAGTTTTCGCCGCAAAGTGATTCGTGATTTGAGTGGTCAAACAGGTTTTAAATTGCTCAGTTTCATTGTGCGTGGTACGGCTACCTCCCTATCCAATGAGACGCGTGATGGCACGCGGCCGTTATATTTGCAGCTTGGTGTACAGTTAGCTTTATTTACGTTGCTTTGGTTGTTTGGTCTGGCATGGCTTTATTTGCTTTGGGTAGGTGCCTATCTCACCAGTTTTATGCTGTTTATTCGATTGCGCCAAGTGGCGGAGCACGCAGCCGTCCCCAACTTATTTGATCTCGACCCACGCCTAAATACCCGCACTGTTATTCCTCGTTGGTGGGAGCGCGCAGTGTTGGCACCCAATATGGTTAACTATCACATGGAACATCATTTTATGGCCAGTGTACCTTGCTACAAACTGAAGGCGCTTCACCAACTATTACGCGACAAAAATGCGCTGGATGATACTCCGCGTTTCGTCGGTTACCCAGCTCTATTTCGCCATACAGTGACCCTCTAGAATGAACTATGCTCGCGCCGCGCTTTGCCTACTATTTGTTAGTCAGTCCACATTGGCCGAGAGCTTCGACGCCAAGGTTGAGGCGCTGGTTCAGCCCTGGGCCAGCATGTTGTCAAATGTCATTTTTTTCAAAATCAATGTGCTGGGGCAGGGCATTCCAATCATCGTTTTGTGGTTGGCTATAGCCGCTTTATTTTTCACCTTTTACTTGGGGTTTCTGAATATTCGCGGCTTTGGGTTAGCGCTGAAACACGTGCGCGGCGACTATGACGACCCGCAAGCCGAAGGCGAGATTTCGCATTTTCAGGCCGTGGCAACCGCGGTTTCTGGCACGGTTGGCATTGGTAATATTGGCGGCGTTGCGGTGGCAATCGTGGTCGGCGGGCCGGGCGCGGCGTTTTGGCTAATGGTGGCTGGGTTTCTTTCGATGTCCACCAAGATGGTTGAGTGTACCTTGGGGGTTAAGTATCGAAAGATTAATCCCGATGGTTCTGTTTCCGGTGGCCCGATGTACTATCTGCAACATTTTCTGGAGGTGCGCGGCGCGCCGGGCTGGGGCAAGGCCTTAGGCAGTTTTTACGCCTTGTCACTGGTAATCGGCTGCTTTGGCATAGGCAATATGTTTCAGTCCAATCAGGCCTATGTACAATTTGTCACTATCACAGGTGGGGAGCAAAGCTTTTTCGCTGATAAAGGATGGCTTTTTGGGTTGCTAATCGCAGGCGCGGTTGGCCTCGTGATTATCGGCGGTATTAAATCCATCGCTCGGGTGGCCTCTTACATCGTACCGTTTATGGCGTTGCTCTATATTGTTTCCTGTATCATTATTATCGCCATGAGTGCCGACCAGGTTCCCGGCGCAATCAAGCTTATCTTCAATAGTGCTTTCACCATGCAGAGCGTTACAGGTGGCATTATTGGGGCCATTATAGTGGGTTTTCAGCGCGCACTATTTTCAAATGAAGGGGGCATTGGTTCTGCGTCTATCGCGCACTCAGCAGTGCGCACCAACGAACCCGCCTCGGAGGGTTTGGTCTCACTACTGGAGCCTTTTATCGATACGGTTGTGATATGCACACTGAGCTCGCTGGTGATCGTCACCACGGCTTACCCGCATGGATTGATGGATGACGGCTTGGCTGGCATCGCCTTAACCTCGGCGTCTTTTGCTCACCATATTAGTTGGGCACCATATCCTTTGGCAGTGGCTGCATTGCTGTTCGCATTTTCTACGAGTATTTCTTGGTCTTACTATGGTTTGAAGGGGTGGACGTATTTATTTGGTGAAGCAAAAATTACAGAGATGATATTCAAGATCATTTTCTGCGCCTTTATCGCTCTCGGCTGCATGATTCAGTTATCGGCGGTTCTTGAGTTTTCCGACGCCATGATTTTTCTGATTGCGATTCCGAACATTATTGGCCTGTACTTATACGCGCCAGAAGTGAAGCGGGAAATAAACGGTTATATCGATAAAATCCGCGCGCGCGAGCAATCACAATAGTTAATATGGCTGATCTCCATCCACGGTAATACGCTGCAATTTTCGATGCGCGGGAAAGTAGTCATTGATGGGTTTGTGCTGCGTGCTGCGGTTATCCCATATAGCGATGCTGTGAGGCTTCCAGTGGAAACGGCAGCTGAATTCGGCGGTGACTATATGTTCAAATAAAAACCGTAACAGCGCGTCACTCTCGCGTTTATGCATATCCACTATGTGTGTTGTAAATAACGAATTGACAAAAATGAGTTTCTTGCCTGTTTCCGGATGAATGCGTATTACTGGGTGTTCCACCGGTGGATTGGCGGCTACAGCTCTGGCTAATCGCTCACGACCGCCTTGCTCAGCCAGACTCTCTTTAAAACCGTGAGAGAAATCATGTACAGCTGAGAGTCCTTCTAGCAAGGTCTGCATTTTCGTCGATAAACCATCAAATGCCGATGTCATACTGGCCCATAAAGTATCGCCGCCCCTGGGTGGAACAATCATCGACCGCAGTACAGTTGCCATGGGCGGGTGTTGCCTAAACGTCATATCTGAATGCCAGGCTTCTATTTTAGTAGGCTTGTCTGCTGTGCTTTCCAATATAGTGATTTCGGGAAACCCCTCGACCGTGTCGTAGGCTGGGTGGGTCTGTAATGGCCCCAGAGTTAACGCCAGCGCTCTTTGCCTAGTTGGACTAATATCTTGCTCTCTAAAAAATATCACCTCGTGTTCGTTGAGTAATTCCCGAATAGTCTGAGCGTTACTACGACTGAGCTCTGTGCAGAGATCGATGCCACTAATTTCGGCGCCCAGTGCGCCAGCGATAGGTGTGATATTGAGCATGTATAAGTCCCAAAAGTTCCGATGCAGAATTCTATCATTTGTTCGGTTAAAGGCCAGCCTATAAATTAGCGTCTTTTGGATGAACTAAGGACATTTCGGACGTTCCCCAAATGCCGTATTTGAGACATTGTATGACCTGCGTATAGACGTAGTTGATTGGTTTTCTGCAGTTGTTAGGAAATGAGGGAGATAGCCGTGAGATTCTGGTTTCTATTATTGTTGGCGCCCATGTTGGTAAAAGCTCAGTTACCGTTGAGCATCGAGGAGCTGCTCATAGATCAACATGTGCTCAAGTTAGACACCAGTATTTCGCATGCTACATCAACGCAAACTGTGCAACGCTTAGACTGGGTGACGCTAGACAGAACACACAGCGAGTCGCCTATAGCCATACCTCGCATTGCCCGGCGCGATAGTGATTACACGCAAATAGTGGCAGGCCTGCGCTATGGGGTTAGCCGAAGAACTGAGCTAAATGTTCGTGTCAACAATGCCTATTTTACGGTCACAGAACCTCCAGTAAGCGGTGCTCCCTCGATTTTTAACGACACAGGCAATTTGCAGTCCCTAACCCTGGGGGCCAATTGGCTTGCCTCCCCCGAGAATGACACGCCAGCGCTTTTGCTATCGGTATCTTTAGATGCCATAGAGAAATCATCGGTAGAGCAGGCGGAATCGCTGTATGGGAAAACTGGTCGAATCGGTGCAACGATCTATAAGAGTATTGATCCGGTGGTGTTATCCATTGCGATGGGATACGAGTTTAGTTCGGACCGAGAGTTGATAGAACAAGAGCTCGATCCCGGTAACGAGTGGTTCGTGTCTCCACAACTTAATTTTGCCGTAAACCATAAGGTGACTCTAATAGGTGGGATTGCTATCCACGTGCGACAAGGCGATGAAATAGACGGTAGGCAGGTAACTGCTAGAAAAAGTTCGACCCAGGCATTGTTGGGTCTGGGGTTCGCACCTACCGCAAGCTCGACAATATTTGTTCAAAGCCGCTTTAACACCGGTGGTGACCGCTCAGCGAATCTCTCACTTGATTGGCTTTATCAATTTCAATGAACACATTTAAAACCAGGAGTGAGACTGGAAGTCTTAGCTCAAAGACCGTAATTCAATGCAACGTAAAAAAGGAAGCCAGTATGAATAACTATAGATTGTTTTTAAACATGATCCTCATAGCAGGCATAGTTTCTTGTCCTGTGGTCGCCAATGAGAAGGGGGGCTCTAGTCCGCCAGCCCTAATAATCGCCGCTTTTATCGACTCTGCCGGACCTTCGTTAGAGATTGATGTTCTCAGCGAATTGGAAATGGAGGCGTCCGAAGCAAGATTTTCCTCGATGGTGGCAACGTTCAATGGTTTTGATTGGTACAGCGGGCGTCGGGGCGAAGCTCACAGATCACTTAGCCTCGGCGGCAGTTGTTTGTCTTGTAGTGCTCGGTATATCTTGAGCCATTAATCGACGCTATGATTAGCGCTCGGTGTAATTTTTGACCTAGAGTGAGATGGGGAAGGTCAGCCAGAGAGTTGACCACTCAACTTAAATTTATTGAAAAGGATTTCAATTATGAATAGCTTTAAAACACTAGTACACGCAACTGTCCTTGCTAGTTTAGTCTCGCTGCCCGCTTTTGGGGGTGGCCTCACGGCTAGTTCTTCTGGTGCCTTAGCGGGAGATGCCTTTTCTCTCGAAGCCGATGGCGCGGGGGAAATCGATTTTCTTAGTGAACAAGAAATGTCCGATACTAAAGGCGAACTCGCCTTTTTAGTCGCGGCAATTGTGGGCATCGATCTTGCTTTGATAGGTACTTTCTGGGGTGTTTATGTCCCCAATGCAGGTGGTGGGAGCTGCCTCAACTGTAGTCTGGCTGACCTAAGGCGCCACTAGGCTTCGCGATGGGCCCCCGGTTTTTACGGGGGCATTTCTTTCGCTTCCCATTTGGGAGCATGGCGTTTGCAGAGGCTATTGTGAAACATCCAGAGCGGCTAGACCGGAATAGTAAGATCAAATATGAAAAACTCTATCGATACCACGCGGGCAGATATTTGGTCTGGTCTGTTAGCGGTTTGGTGGGAACCTGTGTAGTGATCTACCTGCTAATACGACCCCATTGGCCAATGGCTGTTATGTCAATTATGTATTGCTCGGGTTTCGTACTTTGTGTATGCAGCAGCGCTATGTTGGGCAAGCGACGTGCTCATGCGCAGTTGCGGCGGGAGCGCGACAGTGCGAAGCGTAATGTGTCAGGGCGCTAGCGCCACAAAATGGGGGTTGACTACTCGCGCCTTTCTAGGACTTTGCCTTTGCCATTTCCACATAGAGCCCACTGTGGCGCAAGTGCCTGAGAATAATTATTTTCGCGCCTGGGTTGATATGCGTGATCAGGGTATTGTTAAGCAGTCTCTGGATTATTCCTGCGGTCCTGCCGCATTGGCAACCTTGCTGAGCTACTATTTTCAAATTCCCACGAGCGAGCAGGAAATACTCAATGTGCTGGAGAGTCAATCGGCTCTGTGGCAGCTGCCAGCGGATTGGCGGGAGACTGGCGTGTCGATGGCGGCACTGGCAAAGATGGGCAACTACAAGGGCCTGGAAGCCGTTGGCGTTGCCATCGAGCTAGGAATGTTAAGTAGATTAAAGATCCCTGCAATAGCCTATCTTGAACATCGAGGCTTGCCCCATTTTTCCGTGATTCGCGGAGTGGATGGGCTGGGTAATATTCAGCTTGCGGATCCTACCTGGGGAAACCAATTGCTCAGTCAGCGTGAGTTTGCAAAACTCTGGCCTGTTGGAGAAACAGGCAAAGGGAAGCTTCTACTGCTCCGTCCCAAGCGGAACAGTAAAATTGCCGTTGATTCCAGCTATTTCTCTATTTCTTCTCGGACACCCACGCTCCGAAATATCAACTAAAGCTGCTTAATCTCAAGCGAGAGATCTGCCGCCAGTTGACCCACGACCTCCGTTTGTCCATTTCCGGTAATCACTGCTGTGCTAGCCATTGATGGATTGAGATAGGTTTCGGTGACACGCTTTAGATCCGCCAGTGAAACGTCCAGTATTCTTTGCCTAAACTCTGCTCTTTGCTGATGGCTGCGCCCAGACCAGGCGTTGTGGAAGTGCTGCTTGGCTTCGCCGGCAGGTGAGCTGGGTTTGTCGATAGAACCTATAACCCCCAAAATGGCTTCTTCGAGTACGCGGGCTTCGTGTGTGGTGTTAAGCATCCAATCGATAGCGCCATCGAAATCAGCTAGCGTTTCAGCGAGCCTTGGGTCGCGATAAGAGTAGAAGCGAAATGCCGCAATTCCAGAGTCCTGCGAGGCACCGCCGCCATAGGCACCACCCTGTTCCCGTATGGTTCTGTGCAAATACCCGTTGCGCAAAACGCCCCCTAGTACGGTGAGTGCCGCCGCATCTTCGTGCCGGCTGGGAACTGTGGGATAGGCGCGAGCGCAAAAATTAACCTGAGTGTTTGCCTGCCAAATTTCGGATACTTTTTTTCGTATTGCTGGTAACCCAAACGTGCTGGCAGTTTGACTGACATTGAAGCCAGACCAGATGGCTTTGGTTTGCTGTGCTAGCGCGTCAATATTTTCACGTTCTGCAATATTGAGCAACGCAAAGGGTGCGGTGCTTAACTGTTTGTGAGTTCGCGCCAGTTGCTCGCAAAAGTCCTGTAGTTTGCCGGCATCACGCAGGCCATCATCCAGTTCCTTGATGGCTATGATGCCTTCCAGACCGGACTGCTGGTGGTTCATCTTGGCCAGCGGACTCATGCCAGCGCTCGCTGCTGCCATTGCCAATCCGTGACCATTTCCGGTAACCGCTTGCTCGCGACGAGCTCTTTGTTGGCTGATCAGATCTTGTATTCGCCCCGTTTCATCAAATCGAACAGTTTCCAGTGTGTCTCGCATAAGCTGAGTCTGTGCTTCTGCATTGCGGCTCAAGGCCTTCGAGCTGAGTACAAAGCTGGCCGTAATGTTTTGCTCTGAATCAACGGCTCCGCGCATTGAGGTATAGGCGTTGATGGAACCCACTGTTGCGGCTTGGCGCTGCTGAGCCTGCAAGTAGCTGTCCGATCCCAGGCCCAATTCGGTGAGGAAGTTAGTATAAAAGGGCAGGGCGCGAATTTCTGCGTTATCTAGGGCAGGCAAAGAGGCAACCAATTGCTGATAAACAATACCGTTGGTGCCTTGACCGTAGGAGGTGCAGCTCAGCCCGTTGTCGGTGGTCTTACTGCAACTGGCTTCAGGAATGTGAGGAGCAACGTCGTTTAAGCCTATTTTAGGCAAAATACTCTCGTCGTCCTCTTGTTCTTGGCGAGCTGCAAGGTCTGAAGCCAGCTGCACCATGTCTTGCTTCTCGGCATCACTCATTGCGGCTTTAACATCGTGTAGTCGAGCTTTCTCTCGATCTAGACGTTCAGCCGATAGCGCTTTGTCGGGCGTCATGACTAGCGTTACGCGGTGCTGGTTTTCTAACAAAAGCGTTCGAGCGAGCTCGCGAATATAGTTTGGATCCTGTATTTGTTGGCGCAGTTTGGCGATTACTGGCTCAAGATTTAATACGGCGATGGGGTCGCTATAGTGTGTAGCAGATCCCAAGGCCTGCAATATAAGCTGTAACCCATAGGGAAAGCTGTCTCCACTGATTTCGCGCTGGTGTAGTTCTAGCTGATGCAGCACAGCTTCCAGGCGTTCCAGGGCGGCGCCGTTTTCTGCCAGGTCGGCAATAACGCCCAGTACCATTTCTTCAATGGCTGGAGCATGTTCTGCTTCACTGCCTTCCACGCCGCATACAAACACCATTTCTCGCAGCGATTCTTCCAAACCACACAGGGGTGATGGCGCCAATCCTAAATCGGTTGTCTCCAATGCCAGCATTAGAGGCGAAGAGCTGTTGTCTATTAGTACGCTGGATAGCAACTGAGCTTCGAGCATTTTTTCTAGGTCGGCACTCTCGCCCAACATCCAACCAATAACAATATGGGTTTTTTCCGATAGCGGTGCGCTGTCGTCGTAGGCATAGCTATCCTGGACTCTAATGGGACTGGATAGGCGCTGCTCGGGGAGTACTTCAATGCGCTGGTCTAAAGCCTCAAAGCGACTCAGGGCTTTCTCTTCAAAGACGGCCTGGTGTTCATGTGCTGGAATATCACCAAAAGTCATTAAAATGGCGTTGCTTGGGTGGTAGTGACTCTTATAAAACGACTTCAACTGTTGGTAGCTTAGATCGGGAATGCACTCCGGGTCACCACCGCTATTGTAATGGTAGGTACTAGTTGGAAAAACATGTTCACACAGTTTGCCCCACAAGGTACTGCTCACTGAGCTCATAGCGCCTTTCATTTCATTGAATACCACGCCTTTAAATACGAGCTCGCTGTCGGGGTTACCCGGCTCAGCGAATTCCATTCGGTGGCCTTCCTGCGCAAAATCAAGGGGGTCCAGGCGAGAGAAAAATACCGCGTCGAGGTAGACATCCAGCAGGTTTGCGAAGTCTTTCCTGTTCTGGCTGGCGAAAGGATAGGCGGTCCAGTCGCTACTGGTAAATGCATTCATAAAGGTGTTGAGTGAGCGGCGCAACATCATAAAGAAAGGATCTCGCACTGGAAATCGCTCGCTGCCACACAGGGCGGTGTGCTCAAGGATATGGGCAACCCCGGTAGAGTCGCCAGGCACGGTGCGAAGTGCCACAAGAAACACGTTCTCGGTGTTGTCACTGGCAAGATGATAGTGCACCGCACCAGTGGCACGATGACGAAATTCTTCTACCTGAATATTCAGTGATTCAACTCTCTGTTGCCTTACCGCTTCAAAGGATTGATGGGCTTGTGCCGGTGTGTTGCCAGTGGTCATAAAAGGTCTCTTTCAGGTTTGGGTCGGGGAGGAACAAGTTCTATCTGATAAAGCCAGGGCCACCGCTTCCCTGTCACCCAAATAGAGCCATCTTTTGGGTTGTGGGCTATGCCATTGAGCACGTCGGTGTCTGGGCGGCGTTCATTGTGCGGTAGCAGGCCGGTTAGATCAACACTGGCAGATACCATTCCATCTGTAGGGTTAATGATCACGATGCGGTTTGAGGTCCAAATATTAGCCCAAATTTCTCCCTCTACCCATTCCAGCTCGTTCAGTTTTAGGAGCGGTTCGCCGTTCTCTGTGACCTGAATAGTACGCGTGACGGTTAGTGTTTCGGGGGACAAAAAAAACAAACGGGAACTGCCATCACTGTAGATGAGTTCTTTGCCATTGTTGGTAATACCCCAGCCCTCGCCAGCGATTCGAAACCATTTCTTGGCGCTCAGATCAGCCTTATTGTAAATTAGCGCGAGGCCGCTGCGCCAGGTCAACTGATAGACATTGTCGCCTAAGATTGTTACGCCTTCGCCAAATAACCGCGCATCCACCGAGCGCGCCTGATCGAGCACACCGTCTTTCATGTTGTAGCGTAGTAACCGGGATTTACCATAGTGCCCCGTGCCAACATATAGGTGTTCATCGACTATCTGCAGACCTTGAACGAAGTTTTCTCGTGACTGGGACATACTTCCTGTCACTTTGTATCCGTGTTGGCTGGGCTCAGCGGTTGTGTGACAGGCCAGTGTGTTAGAGAGAAGGAATATCATCGCTATGAGTCGTCTAGGCATCGTTTAAGTCCGTTTTCTGCGCAGATCGCGAATAATAAAGCGTGCAGGCGCGAGCGCGCGCGATAGTTCCCGGGACAGCGGAGGAGGTTCTTTACAGATGGTGCTTGCAAGAATTTCCGCGGCTAGTGGTGTGGAGGTTAATCCTCTGGAACCATGTCCGGTGGTTAAATATAAACCGGCCAGATACTCACCATTGTAAGGGATAACCCGACGCGCATTTTTACGTAGCATGCTGTAAGTTTCCAAGAATGCCGAGTGATTGGGTACGGCTCCTATCAATGGCAGATAATCGGGACTGGCGCAGCGGTAGGCGACTCGGCCCTCTGCATCATCCTCTTTAATTTCAGCTAACAATTCTCCCCACGCGGGTACCGCTTTAGCTAGACTATCGAGATTGTAACGATGATCTTTGCTGCGACTATTGGCGTCGTCATCGGCGATATCAAAAGTCGCGCCAATACAATGATTGCCTAGACGGTCGGGGGAAATATAGCCGGTGTGGCACAGTACGGTTCGCAAACTGCCCGTTTGTTCGCTCCTGGATAGATTAGTGGTTTGACCCCGAATGGCCGACACCGGTAGCCAGTCGAGGGCGGGCATGCTGGCTGCAGCAGGGCCAGTGGCGACCACCGCGCAGGGACTTTGAGCTATCGCGCCGACTGGAGTGATAGCATGCCAATCGGTGTTTTCTTTTACCAAATCTACCGGCCCTGAATTTTCTACCACAGTAATGTTTGGATGCTGCAATAGCGCATGGCAGATCGAGGAGGGGCGCATCCAGCCTGATTGTGGATACCAATAGCCGCCGTGCTGTTGCTCGATACCGAGAATCTGATTAGCGGCATCCGCCCGCAGGACCTGCGCCAATTGTGGAACTGGCAGCAACTGCTGTGCCATCGCTGCGAGCGCTTCTGTATTGCTGTTTTGATGAAAGCTTCCGCACAATGAGCCATCAATGTCGTCTGTGAGTTGGCCGCAGCCAAGCATTTGTTTGTAGAAGCGGTAGGCAAAACTAAAGCTCTGCAATGAAAAATCGACCAGCGGAGAATGCTTTTTCGACAGTCTGGTATACAGCACGCCTTGATCATTACCCGATCCGCCGCCGGCTATCCGTCCGGCTTCTATAACAGTCACCGCTACGCCACGCTTCGCCAGTGCCGAAGCTACTGTACACCCGGCTAAGCCGGCACCTACAACAAGAGCAGTTTTGGGTCTATGCAATTGCTTGCAGTCGATGTCCCAGGGGGTGATCTTTAGATCCTGCGCCGGTTGAATCGCTGCGGCTCCTAACTCTCCATGCATGCATTCTCTTTTTAGGCCCCAACCGGGAGACTTGGTGACCTGAAAGCCGGCCTTCTCTAGACCTCTTCTGACGTCACCGGCAGCGGTAAACGTTGCGAAACTAGCGCCCGTCCGACTGGCTGTTGCCATATTTTGATACAAGGAAGGCGTCCATATGGAAGGGTTTCGATTGGGGGAAAAACCATCGAGATACCAGACGTCGACACTTTTTTGCAAACGTCCGCATAAGTCTGGTATGGCAAATACGGCATCTTCCCACCAAAGGTCTAGAGTGACGGCGCCGTCATCCAATATCAGTCGGTGTTGTCCGGGAATCGGTTCAGGGTAATTATCAATTAGCGTCTCGGTCAATTCAGATAAAGCAGGCCAAGCTTGCAGCGCTTTGCGGATGTCACTGCTGCGCACCGGTTGACTCTCGATCGATACAAAGTGCAGGTGAGGCCTGGGCAGTGGCTGTTCGCGCCATAGTTTCCAGGTTAGAAGAAAATTAAGTCCGGTGCCAAAACCGGTCTCTGCGACGCAAAAAGTGGCATGTGGATGCGACAATAATCGCTGCGCTATTTGGCTACCTTTTAAAAAAACGTAGTTTGCCTCTTCTACGCCGTCTACCGTCGAATAGTAAAAGTCATCGTAAGCGGGGGAGCAGGGAGAGCCGTCATCCGTCCATGTAATCTCCGCGCTGGCAAGGGCCTGCCAGGGCGTGTTGTTTCGACTCATCCGGCGCTTGGCTTTAGTTCTATATTAGCGGGGAGCCACGCGGGGATATGTGGTTTGTCTACGGCCAGTAAATCGTTCACTGAGAAGACATGAAATTCGGGGGGCTCCGAGGGAGGTGCATACAGCGTGACGATGTAGTCGGTGGCATTGATATTTTGCGGCAGTTGGATTACCCATCGATGACTGCCTACTCGCACGGTTGAATCACCTGGTTGAAGACGAATTTTTGCGATGTAGTGGTTTTTTCCTACCGGCTTGAGGCTTCGGTTTTCACTGGCGATGAGAGCGCCATAGAGCCGCGTTTTGATGGAGCAAATAACGGCGATGTCACGCCGACTCTCGGGAATGTTGTTATCCGTTAATCGCCTGGTCATATTGGCTAGTGAGGTGCTGCCCTCTGGGCCACTGAGGCGAATCTTGTCGGCGCTGAATGGGATCTTTGCCAGTGTATCGGCTTCTCGCTTTGCCACATCTCGCAGGACCAATTCGTTGGCGGTAGGCAGGATGAGCGACGATTCCTGCAGCTCGGTGTAGTGGATAGACAGCAGGGTCAGAAGGCGAGCAACATTTTCAGCCTCTCGTGATACTGAGTAATCTCGAACGGGAGAGCGCGGAGGTCGACTTTCAAATTCGCCATTGCCGAGTGATACAGCAGCCTCGCTCACTTGCAAGCTGCTGGTACTGGCCACTTGGGCAGCGGCGATTTGCTCCTGCAGTAGTGTTACCTCTTGCTCAGTCACCGCGATGATTTCGTTTTTAAGCCTAACCATTTCTCTGGCTAGGGTACGTATGGCCGGATTGCTACTTTGTTCAGGGTTGGAGTTATCGGCAGGCAGAAGCAATAGGGTCTTTTTATATTGATCCAGCTCTCGGGTGAGTGATTTGCGCTCTTGTGTGAGAATATCCAGTTGCCTTTCGACTTCGACAGTTTGGCCAGCGCTGATCTGCGGGAAAAGCATGGCGCATATTAGCGCAGCCATCGCTGCAGAACGGCGCACAACTAGCTTTGCGCGGGGCAGTGTCGCGGTGCTTTTGGAGTCTAAATCAACTGTCCGTGCGTGCATTACCAGGTTCCGAACTCATATGACGCCAAATTGTATCAGATTGACCATTTTGCGGGTACAGATCGGGGCTGTGTCGCTGGAGTTTATTTAAATGAGGTATTAGACTTGCGACACATAATTGGACGAGGTTTACATGTCACAATCCCAAAACCAAACTATCCCCAGAGAACAGTTTCTGACTATGGCGACTAATCTGTTGCACCGGTCGTTGATTGAAACCCCCAGAACTAACGCAAAGAACCTGTATCGCGCGATGACTAAGGGTGATTCGGTGCATATCACCACGGTAGAGATGCAAGACAAATCGAAGGTTAGGTTTGATGTTGCTTTCGACCATACCGAGTTCAAGGGCAGCGTTAATTTTAGTGCGTTTCGAACGAGTTTATCTCTGCTGGTTTCTAATCTGGTGAAAACGTTGACCGAAAAGACCGAAATCACGGTGTTCTCGGCCGAAAACGACCCCAATGTGATGATTTTTGGTGTTACTGCCGTTACCCAGGAAGAGGGCGAGACCAATATCATGGTATTGGGTGCCGATTCGAGTGCGGGTCAACCGTCGGTCTTACTGCGCCTTATGTACATTGACTACAGTCAATTTGCCGACCAAGCCACAGCGGTTGAAACAGGTCAGGAAAGCCAATCCTAAGCGATGCGTATCTGCGGTAGCACAGGGCGATTGATGGAGAGTTTCTCGCTGGGCGCCATCACCTCAGCGGTGCCGGTAGCCACGAGTTTTTCGTGTTGATTGAAAGCCTTACATTCCAAGGTAACCATCTTTCGTTTGTCACGTTTTTCTGTGACCTCAAGATGTACGGTCACCGTATCTCCGATCATCACCGGCAGGCGAAAGCGCAACGATTGGCCTAGATATATGGTTCCTGGGCCTGGTAACTCGATGGCCAAGGCCGCCGAAATGAGAGCTCCGGTTAACATGCCATGGGCGATGCGTTGTTTAAAAGGTGTAGTGGATGCGAAATCTTCATCCAAGTGAACGGGATTGACATCACCAGAGACAAAAGCAAATAGTTGTATGTCAGACAGTTCGAGCGTCTTGGAGTAACGAGCTGTTTGGCCTATCTGAATTTCGTCGTAGGTATGGTTACATAGTTGTGGCACGAATAGTTCCCCAAAGCCGACAGTGCGAGAATGAAGATGGTAACCTATATTGAGACAGTACAATAAGAGAGATAACATGACAGACGCTATTATGGCTGAACAAAAAGCACTTTTTACGTCGGTATTGGAAGGCTTGGGTATAGTCGCCAATGTCAATGTAGCGCGATTTTCCAACCTCCTTGAAATGATCGAGTATGCATTTTCCGAGTACCCGGATAGACCCGCTTTTAGCAGCTTAGGTAGGACCCTGACCTACGCGGATGTCGACCGGCTATCCGGGCATTTCGCCTCCTGGATACAAAACCATACCGCCATGAAACCCGGCGATAGAATTGCCGTGCAAATGCCCAACTTGATTCAATACCCGGTAGTGGTTTTAGGCGCACTGCGGGCTGGGATGGTTATCGTCAACACCAACCCTCTATACAGTGCCAGAGAACTAGAACATCAATTTAACGATGCGGCGGTGAAAGTACTCGTGGTGCAGGCTAACGTAGCCCAGACCGTTGCCGACGTTTTACCGAGAACCCAGGTAGAGCAAGTGCTAGTGACTGAATTGGCCGATTTGCACAGCCCAATAAAACGAGTGCTGATTAATTGCGTTGCAAAGTATGTTAAGAAAATGGTGCCGCCGTTTAATATTTCCGGTGCTGGGGGCTTGCGTGAGGCGTTGACGCAGGGAGCGGAGAATCCGTTTCGACGGATAGATTCGCCCAGAAGCGGATTGGCTATGCTGCAATACACAGGCGGGACAACCGGGGTGTCTAAGGGCGCTATGCTATCGCACGGCAATCTGGTGTCGAATGTCTTACAGGCCGATGCACTATTTGACTCGCACGGCCTGGGTGATAGTCAAATAGTGATTGCCCAGCCTCTTCCGGTGTATCACATATACGCGTTTATGACGGCGGTCTACACTATGTTAAAAGGCTCGCACATGGTGTTCATTCCCAATCCGAGGGATCTTCCCTCTGTGGTGAGCGTATTGCGAGATTACAAACCCACAATGTTTTGCGGTTTGAATACATTGTTTGTAGCGCTGTGCCATAACGAGGCGTTTAAAGCGCTGGATTTTTCTGCTCTGAAAGTGACCTTGTCGGGGGGGATGGCCCTGTCGCATGCGGCCGCTGAAAACTGGCACAAGGTTACCGGCTGTGAAGTCGCCGAAGGATACGGGTTGACAGAAACTTCGCCGGTGGTATCGAGTAACCCCGGCAACCGAAAAATCATTGGTACCATCGGCCCACCTATTCCCAATACCGAGGTTAAGATGGTAGATGACGACGGTAATGTGTTGCCTATTGGTGAAGCGGGAGAACTATTTGTTCGCGGGCCACAGGTGATGCTGGGTTATTGGCAATGCCCTGAAGAGACGGCCAAAGTCATGGATTCCGAAGGTTGGTTTGGTACTGGAGATATTGCCAAAATTCGTGAGGACGGCTATCTGCAAATTGTCGATAGAAAGAAAGACATGATTGTTGTGTCAGGATTTAATGTGTACCCCAACGAGTTGGAAGGTGTCTTATACGAGCACGATGATGTATTGGAGTGCGCAGCGGTAGGCGTACCGGATGAAGTTACCGGTGAAGTGATAAAAATGTTTGTGGTCAGTAGTTCCGGGAATTTGAGCTCGGATGAGGTCAGGGAGTTTTGTCGACGCAGCCTAACCGCCTATAAAGTGCCAAAGCTTATTGAGTTTCGCGATGAACTGCCGAAAACCAACGTAGGTAAAATACTGCGACGCGAGCTTCGAGATCAGACTTAGAGAGTGCCGTTTAACGCCGCCAGGTAAATAGAGCGAAGGTTTTCCTCATTTAGCGGCACAGGGTTGGTAGCGGCAGTTGGGTCTTGTGCCGCCATCGCACACACCTTATCAATTTGCCGGTCATCCAAACCCATGTCAGCGAGTGTGTGCGGTATGTTGAGCCGTTTTCGCAATAACAATATCCAGTTCAGCAGGCTTTCGTAGGCGACTTCTTCGTCCCCACCCGGCAGGTCTAGAGCCTTGGCCAGCAACGGCAAACGATCGCTTATCGCTGCCCGATTGAAAGAAAACACGTAGGGCATGAATGCGGCGTTAGTGAGTCCATGATGACAGTCATAAATAGCCCCGACCGGGTGACTGAGCGCGTGAATGGCTCCCAGACCTTTTTGGAACGCGGTGGCTCCCATGGTGGCCGCGACTTGCATATGTCCGCGGGCTTCAATATCGGATCCGTCTCGATAGGCGATGGGGAGCCACTGCTTGATCAACTGTATACCCTGCACAGCAATGCCGTCGGCCATGGGGTGGAAGCCTGGTGCACAGTAGGCTTCCAAGCAGTGAGCGAGTGCGTCCATGCCGGTAGCGGCAGTAATGGTGGGCGGGAGCCCCACTGTTAGCTGAGGATCCAGGATGACTATCTGTGGCATCATTTTAGGGTGAAAGATCAGCACCTTTCGCTGTTCTTCCTCGTTGACGATAACCGCGACGCGCCCCACTTCTGAGCCGGTGCCCGATGTCGTCGGTACTGCCACAATGGGCGCGATTTGGCCGCTATTTGCATCGAGATAATTGTTGCCCACGTCTTCGAACGACCACAAGTTTAGTGTCTGGCCGCTTTGAAACGCGATGGCTTTCGCTGCGTCTATGGCACTGCCGCCGCCAAGCGCGACGACTCCATCGTGCTTACCTGCGCGGAAGGCACTCACGCCTGCGGTAACATTGTCGCCCACGGGGTTGGGTCTAATATCACTAAAAACAGATACCGCAAAATTGGCCTCACACAAGACTTGTTCCGTGGCTGTTAACGGGGCTAGCCCCAGAAGACCGGGGTCGGTGACGATTAGCGGGCGTTCAATGCCGCACTGTCGACAGGCTTCGGCTAAATCTTGTATGCGGCTAGGTCCAAACCAAATTGTGGTTGGATAATTCCAGTTACCACTGGCCATACTACTTTTCATAGTGAGTTCTCGATGCGTTTTGTGGGTAATGGCTAGATAATTTCAAAGTAGCGCTGCATTTCCCAATCGGTGATGTGGCGTCGGAATTCGCGTTCTTCCCACTCGCGAGTGGCGGAAAAATGATCAACGAATGCATCGCCAAACCAGTCTCGAGCAACCTCTGACTTTTTCAGCGCTGCTGCAGCGTCCCAGAGCGTGTTCGGCAGTGCGAGGGACTCGGGGAATTTTTCTTCATAGGCGTTGCCGGCGATGGGCTTTGACGGGGTTAGTTTTCTTTCGACACCACTTAAGCCGGAAGCAATCGCAGCAGCCAGGGCAATATAGGGATTGATATCGGCGGCGGCAATTCGATACTCCACCCTTTGACTAGAGGGGCCGCCGGGTATTACACGTAGCGCGCAGGTGCGGTTCTCTATTCCCCAGGAGGCGTCTGTGGGTGCCCAGAATCCCGGTACCAGACGGCTGTATGAATTAATGGTGGGCGCCACCATTGCCAGCATTTGTGGCATCAGCTGTTGTTGTCCGGCGACAAAAGCATTCAATGTTTCGGAAATGTTATGGGGTTTTTCGGCGTCGTGAAAGACCGATATTCCATTCGAGTCGACCATCGAAAGATGGATGTGGCCGCTCTGGCCTGGCCAATCGGCAGACCATCTCGCCATAAAGGTCGCCATTTTATTCTGGTTCTGGGCATAAATTTTAGCGAAGGTTTTAAACAGAGCAGCTTTGTCGGCCGATGCCATCGCAGAGTCTGCAGCCAGGGCTGCTTCCATAACACCGGGGCCTGTTTCTTCGTGAAGACTTTCGATTGGCATGTCCATGGTTTCGCATAATTGTAGTAAGCCCTGATAAAACTCGGCATGGGTCGAGGTGCGAAGCATCGAATAACCAAAGTGACCGGGTGCCATGGCCTGCAAGTTTTTGTAATTTTTTTCTCTTACCGACTCAGGCGTTTCATCAAAGACAAAAAACTCAAACTCAAATCCGCTGCGCAGAGTAAAACCCATGTCGGCAGCTCGTTCGAGAACGCGGCCTAACAATGCTCTGGGACAAACACTCGCTGCGGCGTCTACAAATTCGCCCATCACTAACAGAGAATTTTCTTCCATTGGCAGTTCGCGGCAGGTTTCGGGCAGTAGCTTTACCGCGACGTCTCCGTAACCCGTATGCCACCCGGTAATACTCACATTGTCATAGAGTTGATCATTGCTATCCCAACCCAAAACCACGTCGCAAAAACCGAAGCCCTTGTCTAAGGAAGAAAAAAACTTATCACGAGACATGTACTTGCCGCGCATGACACCGTCGATATCAAATACACCTACTTTAATATGCGATATAGAACGCTGCTCAATCAGTGCTTTTAATTCCTGAGCATTGTTAACATTGAGATTGTTCATGGCGTAGTCTCCGAATGCTGTGATTGCTGGATCGCAAACTCTTCCTCGGGAGAATACACCAGAGTTTTGCGCCCATGTAAGGCAAAATAAAGTAAACCGCAGAGAAACCAAATGGCTACGCCAATGATACCGGGGCGAAAGTCGGGGTTGTCAAACAGCATTACAAGTACGACGGCGGCGAATACCAAATACAACCCCAGCCACCAGGCTGGCTGCCACGCATCTGGCGTTGAAAATATGCTGTGTAGGTAGCCGCCGGTGAAGTAACACACAGCGGCGGTAGTAATCACGTACTCCATGTTTTCGGCAAGCCCGGTGATATAACCACCCCTAGGTCCCATGGGTGTTCGCCCAAAAGAGTATGCCCCGCCCGCATGGGGCAGGGCAGTTGACATCTCTGCAATAGAAAAACACAGGCCGGCATGCCGCTTGAGGCCTCGCTTGTCGAAATACGCCTTATCGGCGGTTGGGTACTCTACGCTGCCGATGACTTGTCTTTCGGGCTGGCTCATGACCAGAACTCCTCATCACTTCATTAAGTTCTTTATTCGCGTAGAGGTAATGACTTCTTCGCCCGCGCGATAGGATTCGTGATTATTGTCGATCGTTTTTAACTTGTAGAGATAGTTAACCATGAGTCCGGCCGACTGCGATATTCCGCGTTCTGACGTGTCGCCAAGCCAATCGATTTGCGCGACCAGCGCGCCATTGTTGAGATGAAAGTGCGCTACCGAATTCTTGGCTGTGCCGCTGTCATGTTTTTCTTTCACTAGGTAGTGAGCGCATAATTGCTGTAAAGGGATACGTACAGCCGCTGACAGTTCTTCATCTTCGTGCCATTGGTAACGCGAGATGATTTCGTTGATAGCGCCCTCGGGCGATTTAGCCGGAGAGAGCGCCAGCGCGGCATCTGCTTGAGCACTATTCAAAATAGAGGTAGTGTTTTTCTCGGTAACAAGATGATCTAGCCATCGTCTGAAGCCGGGCACGGGCGAAAGCGTAGCAAAAGTGGTCAGCTTGGGCAGCTCTCTAGATAAATCATCGACAACACGCTTAATTAAGAAATTACCGAAATTAATGGCAGACAAGCCGGCCTGAGCATTGGATATAGAGTAAAAAATTGCGCTGTCGGCTGTTTCTGGGTCGCCTAGAGGCGCTTCTTCGTCGAGCAATACTTGTACGTTATCGGAGATTCCATTGACCAGCGCTACCCATACAAAAATAAGCGGTTCATCGGGCATGCGGGGGTGAAAAAAAGCAAAGCAGCGCCTATCTGAGGCCATGCGATTTTTTAGATCATGCCAGCCCTTTATTTCATGGACAGCCTCGTAGGCGAACAGCTTTTCCAGCAAGGATGCTGGAGCATCCCAGGTGATTTGGCGCAACTCGAGAAATCCGACGTCGAACCAGCTAGTGAGCAGCATTTTTAAATCGTTTTCTAAAGGTCGTAAGCCACGGTCACTGCGGGCCCAGGGAATGAGTTCTTCCCGCATGTCTACCAAAAATTTAACGCCTTCGGGCAGTGCGTTAAACTGGGTTAGTAGTCTTATCCGCGGCGCCCTCAGTGTGTCGCGCAAATGTTGTTCGGAGTGAAATCGCTGCTCTGGCCCTTCGGCAAGCGCCAACTGAGTGACCGCTTCGTTGACGGCATCGTGGTCGGTATCGAATTCGGTAGCTAAAATTGTTAGAAAGCGTTGACGGCCAATCTTGTTGAGCGACAGATACACTCTGCCCAGGGCGGCAGCTCGTTTGCGCGCTGAGACTTCGCCTCCGCGCCGATCTAGGCAGGCCTGCATATGGGTGATTAGATGGCTTCGATCCTCGTCATTGAGATCGGGGGACGAAGCAATGCTCGATACCGCATCGCTATCGAGGGCAATTTTATCCCAGGCACTTTTTGCGTTGCGCAATGCGCGATTCCAGAAGCTGGATTGTTTTTGTTCAGTCATGGTAAATCTAACGATCTCTTATTGTGGGTGTTGGTCTAAGTTTACTCGCTGAGCTGCATAGGAAAACTACCCTATGGGGTAGGAATAGTAAACTAGGCAATCTCATAACTGCGACCTCAAACACCACGTGGTATAGTGCCCGCGTTTTTTACCAGCAAGTGGAGTAAAGCGTAATGTCGGACACTCCGCCATTATCGAGCCCGAATAAGGCCCCAAGAGACGTCCCCCCTATTAGTTTTCCCGCCGAATTGCCCATAGTGATGCAGCGCGAGAAAATTGCGCGTCTCATCGCTCAGCATCAGGTGGTGATTATCGCGGGCGAAACCGGATCGGGAAAAACGACCCAATTGCCAAAAATCTGCCTCGATATGGGGCGCGGTCGCGAAGCGATGATCGCTCATACCCAACCCAGAAGACTGGCCGCCAGAACTGTCGCTCAGCGAATCGCACAGGAACTCAATACCAGCGTGGGTGACTGCGTTGGCTTTCAGGTGCGCTTTACCGACAAGGTGTCGGACAATACGTGTATTAAATTAATGACCGACGGTATTTTGCTGGCAGAAATTCAGCGAGATAGACTGTTGCGCCGTTACGACACCATTATTATAGATGAGGCTCATGAGCGCAGTCTTAATATAGACTTTTTATTGGGCTATCTTAAGCGCCTGCTGCCACAAAGGCCTGATCTGAAAGTTATTGTGACCTCGGCGACTATTGATGTTGACAGTTTTTCACGGCACTTCGATAACGCGCCAGTGATCGAAGTCTCCGGGCGTACCTATGCTGTAGAAACGGTTTATAGAGACGTGATGGATGACGGAGACCTTGAGGTTCAGGAGCAAATTAGCGATTTGGTGGCGGAGATTGACGCGGGGTCGTTTGGTGCCCGCGGAGATATTCTAATCTTCCTTTCCGGCGAGCGTGATATTCGCGAGCTCGCCAAGGTGTTGCGCCATCAATCTCAGTTGGAAGTGCTGCCGCTCTACGCCAGACTCAGCCACGAGGAACAATCTCGTGTGTTCGATTTGAACAAACGACGCGGCACTCGTGTTGTACTGGCTACGAATGTAGCTGAAACATCGCTCACTGTGCCGGGCATACGCTATGTAATTGATCCCGGGCAGGCTCGAATTAGTCGTTACAGCTTTCGTACCAAGGTGCAGCGCCTGCCTATTGAGGCAATTTCTCAAGCGAGTGCGAATCAGCGCATGGGTCGATGTGGGCGTATTGAATCGGGTGTCTGCATACGGCTCTATTCGGAACCAGATTTTTTACAGCGACCTGAGTTTACCGATCCAGAGATTCAGCGCACGAATCTAGCAGCAGTGATTTTACAGATGTTATTACTGCGCCTTGGCGACATTGAAGATTTCCCCTTCCTGAATCCACCCGATTCAAGAATGGTCAATGACGGCTACAAGCTTTTGCAGGAGCTCGGCGCAGTGAATTCGCAGCGCGAGTTGACCGGCATGGGCAAGCGCATGGCGGGGCTGCCGGTTGACCCGCGCCTTGGACGTATGGTCTTAGCGGCCTCAGACCAAGGCTGTCTGGAAGAAATATTAGTCATAGCCAGCGCCTTAACCGTGCAGGACCCGCGCGAACGTCCGTCCGAGAAACAGCAACAGTCTGATTTGTCGCACGCCAGATTTCGCGACGAAAAATCGGACTTTATCGCGTGGCTCAACCTGTGGACGTATTTTGAAGAGCAGCGTCAGAGCTTGAGCCAGAACCAGTTGCGCAAAATGTGCAAAAAGGAATATCTGGCCTACATGCGTATGCGTGAATGGCGCGATATTCACTATCAACTGACCGTCGCGTGTAGGCAGTTGAAGTTGAAGCCAAAGCCAGCCCTAGCTGCAGAAGTTAATTATGACGCGGTTCATAAAGCCCTGCTGGCCGGATTACTGAGTCATATTGCTCAAATTCAGGAAGACCGAGAATATTTAGGCAGCCGCAACCGCAAGCTGCGAATTTTTCCTGGTTCCTCCCAGTTTAAAAAGCCGCCCAAATGGATCGTAGCGGCGGAAGTGGTAGAAACCACGAAGGTTTATGCGCGTACTGTTGCGGCGATTGATCCGGAATGGGTGTTGACGATAAATCCAGACTTACTCAAACATCACTATTACGAACCTCGCTGGCAGGCGCGCGAGGGCAGGGTAATGGCTACCGAGCGAATTAGCCTATACGGTTTAACAGTGGCAGATAAACGCGCGGTTCACTACGGTCAGATTAATCCGGTAGAGTCCCGCGAGCTCTTAATTCGAGAGGGTTTGGTGGCGGCAAAGTTTCATTCTCCTCCAGCGTTTCTCAAGCACAATCTACAGCTGATAAGAGAGCTGGAGGATATAGAAGCTAGAACGCGACGGCGGGATATTCTTGCTCATGAACAGGTCATTTTTGATTTTTATGATCAGCGCCTGCCCGTCGAAAGTTATACCGCCAGTAGGCTCAAGTCCTGGCTCAAAGAAAACGAAACGGCAGAGCAGGGTTTGTATCTAGGGCGAGAAACTCTGCTAGCAAGGGACCTGGGAAGCGATGTAGAACAACAGTTTCCCAACTCCCTTGAATGGGAGGGTATGCGCTTTAAGTTGCAGTACCAGTTTGAACCGGGCAATGCTGCCGATGGCGTATCGGCTACCGTGCCAGTGGCATTGCTCAATCGGGTACCCCGTCTTTTGTTTGATTGGCTGGTGCCGGGATTGCTGCGCGAAAAATGCGTTCAGTTGGTAAAGGGGCTACCCAAGGCCAAGCGCAAACATTTGGTACCGGTGCCCGATTTTGTCGATAGGGCGCTGTGTGACCTGCTACCCGCTGACATTGCTTTGACCAGAGCGCTCGGTGACAAGTTGTCAAAGATGGCCAGTATTACGATTGCGCCGGATGACTGGCGGACCGACAAGCTCGATGATTACTATCGCATGAACGTTCGCGTAGTTGATGCGCAGGGAAAATTACTTGATCAGAGCCGTAATTTGGGCCAACTGATAGATCAGTATCGCGGTGAAACACGCGAAAGTATTAGCGCGCCCGGCGGTAACAGCCCGGTTAAAAAAGGGCTAACCAGCTGGAGCTTTGGTGATATACCTATTCGCTGGAGCTTTAAGCAAGCCGGTACCGAGATTGTGTCTTACCCGGGGTTAGTGGATAAAGGACAGTCTCTGGATGTGGAGGTCTTTGACTATCCAGCGATGGCATTGCAGGCCCACAGGTTGGGCGTGCTGCGACTGGCCAAGTTACACAATGCGGATCAGGGCAAGTATCTTGCGAAACACTTATTAAAGGGTAATAAGTTTAACCTTGCAGTCGCGGGGGCAGGGCTTGATCGGGACGCGCTATTAAAAGATATGATTGATGGTGCTTATATCTCGGCATTGGGCATCGACGCCACCATGCCGTTCACTCAGCAGAACTTCCTGCAGATGGTGGAGCGAGGCAGAACCGACGTTATTAACTGCGCCAACGACATAGAGACTACTGTCTTTAACACACTGGAGGCTCTAACGGCTTTGAGGCGAGTGCTGTCAAAGGCCGACCCTAAAAGCTCAGCACTATCTCTAAACGACGTCAATGAGCAGCTAAAGCAATTGCTCGCAGTCGGCTTTGTGCGAGACACACCGGCAGAATGGTTTGCGCAGTATCCGCGTTACTTTAAGGCGTTGGTAATACGCATTGAACGGCTCAGTGGCCAAGTGGCGAAGGATCAAAGATATGTCGATCAGCTAGATAGCGCGGCGGGCAAGTTTTGGCAGGTGCTCGAATCACGACCGGGACTGCTGCAGAGCTCGGCTGAAGCTGTGCAGTACAGGTGGATGCTGGAGGAGTTTAGAGTCTCACTGTTTGCCCAGAGTTTGGGTACTCGCCAGGCGATCTCTGAAAAGCGGCTAGAGGCACAGTGGAGCAAGCTTTCGGCCTGGTTGTTGGCAAACCCTCATTAGCTCTTCATTGTGGCCTAGGATATTGCCGTTTTTTGTGGAAAAATACCAAAGCGCTAACGATTACTGTGAAACTTTGTGAACAACGCTGTGTCATAGTTATCACGAAAGCTGCGTATAAGGGCTTCGGTGTACATTAATCTAACAAACTTTCTCAAAAGGGAACACATCATGGCTAATTCGATAAAACCTATTGCGGCCGCCTTGGGCGCAGCATTTCTTGCAAGCACATTCACATCGGTTGCCTCGGCTGACGTAAACCCGTTTTCTGCCCAAAACCTGAGCGGTGGATATGACCAGCCACACTTTGGGCATCATGCCGAAGGCAAATGTGGTGAGGGCAAATGTGGCGAAGGCAAGAAAGCTGAAGGCGAAGGTAGCTGCGGCGAAGGCGAAAAAGCCGAAGGCGAAGGCAAATGCGGTGAAGGCAAATGTGGCGAAGGTAAGAAAGCCGACGCTGAAGGTAGCTGTGGTGAAGACAAAGCAGAAACTGAAGGTAGCTGCGGCGGTGACAAAGCTGAAACCGAAGGTAAGTGTGGCGGATAATGCCTGAATCAACTCGAGCACTGCACGGTGCGGGGCTTGGGTTACGGCGGGCCTTAACGGGCCCGCTACTTTCAATGGACCAGGGATTGGTCGATTTTATGGAAGTGGCGCCGGAGAACTGGATTGGTGTTGGCGGCCGCTTTGGAAAACAATTTCGACAACTGGCTGAACGCTATCCTATAGCCTTACACGGTCTGTCTTTAGATATTGGTGGCCCAGACCCCATCGACACCGAATTGGTGCGCTCTGTCAGAGACTTGATGAGTGATATTCAAGTCCCTGTTTACAGTGAGCATCTCACCTATTGTGCTGCTGACGGGCATCTATACGACCTCTTACCTATTCCTTTTACCGAAGAGGCTGTGCACCATGTAGCCGGCCGTGTGCGGCAAGTGCAAGATATCATCGGTATGCCGCTCGCGCTCGAAAATGCGTCCTACTATGGCCAGGCTTATACCGACCTTAGCGAAGCCGAGTTTATTAATGCCGTGGTAGAAGAATCTGGTTGCGACTTGCTACTCGACGTCAACAACATCTATGTTAATAGCATTAATCACTGCTATGACGCAGAGACCTTTCTCGATAGTCTGCCTTTAAACAGGGCTCGATACATTCATATTGCCGGACATTATGATGAGGCCGATGACCTGAAAGTGGACACCCATGGAGCGGACGTGATCGATCCGGTCTGGCGGCTACTGGAGCTGGCCTATAAACGTCTGGGCCCGCTGCCCACATTGTTGGAGCGTGACTTTAATCTCCCACCCCTGTGCGAATTGTTACTTGAAGTAGATAAGATTCGCCAGTTACAGCAAGTGTCTGAGCATGCTCTTGTAGCAGTGGAGGCCTGATTGATGGTTGATTCAGCGCTCGCCGATGCACAATACGGGATGGCTAAATACCTGCGAAACCCGGAATCTGAGGTTAAGCCTGCCGGCATCGAAAGCAGGCGTCTAAAAATTTATCAGGACTTGGTGTACAACAATATCGAAGGTTTTATCAGCAGCGGTTTCCCGGTGTTGCGCAGTTTGTATACCGATTTGAGTTGGCATGAGTTGGTGCGCGAATTTATTCGTGGACATCGCTGTCATAGCCCCTATTTTTTAGAGATTAGCCAAGAGTTTTTGCGCTTTCTTACGGATGATTATCAGCGCTTAGAGACCGACTATCCTTTTTTGGCCGAGCTGGCTCACTATGAATGGGTAGAGTTGGCCTTAGATGTATCACCCGTAGAGCTGGAATCTTTAGCTGTGATAGTCGATCCCGTGCACGGCACTCCGGTGCTGTCTCCTCTTACGTGGCTACTGAGCTATCAATTTCCTGTGCACCAAATTGGCGAGGATTATTGTCCTTGTGAGGCTGACCAGCCCACTTTC
>JBLHSI010000005.1:0-37910 GCA_047626655.1 Halioglobus sp. | reverse complement strand
GGGTCGGTTGAGCCGAGTCGAAACGACTGCTCGTCGGCATACAACTCCTTGAGTCTCTCGCGGCAATTTAATACCCCTACGCCACCGCCTTTCGGCATTCGTCCATACTTCAGGTCAAGTCCCGGGCCGTCGTCGGCAACAGACAGTAGGAGACTTTTTTCACAGACGCTTGCGCTTATGCCAATGGATCCACCGTTGACCGACTGAGAAATCGCGTATTTTATGCAGTTCTCCACCAAAGGTTGCAATAGCAGGCCAGGCATTAGGGCATCTGCGGCTTCGGGTTTTACATCAAAATGCAACTGGAGGCGCTCGTCAAAGCGCACTTTCTCTATGTCCAGATACAGCTTTATCGCTTCCATTTCTTCCGTCACGGTGACTTGCTGCATGGGGTCGCTTTCTAGTGTATAGCGCAAAAAATGGCTTAGCCGGGTCACCATTGAATTTGCCAGTTTAGTCTCTTGGTCGAGGATAAGCGTAGAAATGGCATTGAGAGTATTGAATAGAAAGTGTGGATTGAGCTGGTAGCGCAGCATTTTTAGCTGGGACTCGTGCGCCATTGACGCGATTTTTAAGCTGCGTTGTTTTTCCTCTTGTAGCAACATGTAGTACTTGATGCCAAAATATAACCCACTCCAGACCAGCATGACCCAGAACGCTGACATCGCTCCGTCAAAATAGGAGAATAGCTCCATTCTGTCTTTTTCGTGTAGTTTAGGTTCGTTCTCAAACAGCTCGAAGAAAATAGCCGAGCGTATAGTCATCCAGCTCAATCCGGCCAGGTAGGATGCACCCAAAATTGCGATGATCCTTTTGATACCGGGCATGTCCCACGTATAGAGATAGAGCTTGCGTAGGGGAAGAGTGATGAGCATGCCGATGATGCAGATGAGTGGCAGGTAGATGTTGTACTGGTCTGGTGGGGTCCCCCAAACGAGTACACCTAAATAAAATGACATGCCCCAGCCGCTCCAGCCTGCGAGTTGCAGTATCCAGAACAGGTAGCGATTATTTTGCAGTATAGAGTTTGCATCCATAGTCGCCATTATACGGGGGATATTCGCCAATATTAAGACGCTTCAACGCAGGATCACTGCGATTCGCCGCACAAACAGCGCATTTATCGCCAGTTTAGCTGCTGGCGAAGCGCTCCAGATCATCTCCGGCTAGACGATATCCAATCCATTCTGACTGTGGCTTTGCGCCAAATGACTCGTAAAATGCGATGGCAGGCGCGTTCCAGTCGATAACATTCCACTCGAAGCGGGCGCAGTCATTTTCGACGGCGAGTTGCGCGAGGTGCTTGAGCAGTGCTTTACCCGCGCCACTACCACGATGCTCACGCGCCACGTAAAGATCTTCCAGAAACAATCCGAACTTGCCTGTCCAAGTCGAGTAGTTGAAAAAGTAGAGCGCAAAGCCGACCGGCGTATCGCCAATACGACATATCAACGCAAACGCTTTGGGGTGGTCTGCAAAGAGTGCATCGGCGAGATCCTGCTCACTCGCCTTAACTTCGTGCAATGCTTTTTCGTACTCGGCCAGGTCTTTGATAAAGCCCAGAATTACCGGGCAGTCATTTGGCGTCGCCGCCTGAATGTTCAGTTGTGACATGATTAATTCCTGTTTGCAGTTTTATATTCCGACTCCGTGTTTTTGGTGACCATAACACAAGAAACAAAAAATGGCTTGGCCAGCATCGGTACCCGCTATAGAAGCGAAAGAACCGGTTTTCCCTGTCAAAACTATCTGCGACAAGGATGCCGCAGTTAAGCTACAAGGATGTATTCACGCGTGTTTTGACAGGGAAGACCGGTTCTTTCGCGAATCAATGGCACCACTCAGACATCCACGATATTGTCCGGCGCATCGCCATCGAAAAGCCCGCTCTAGTCGATTAAGGTCATCGACTCCAGCACCACACCCCTACTAGGTACATCGTCGCCAATGCCGCTAACAGAGACCGTGGCCTCCCCTGCGATATCGTCGACCACTGCCATTCCGCTAACCACGCGCGCAAAAACGGCGTAGCCGTCAGGATTGCCCGAAGAGCCATGGTCAAGAAACGTATTGTTTCTTTGATTGATAAAAAACTGACTGTTCGCACTGTTGGGATCATTCGTGCGGGCCATGGCCACAGTGCCTCTAATGTTAGACAGGCCATTGCTGGATTCGTTAACGATATTGGCGCCCGGTGTCGCGAGACTAAAGCTTGCTGCTCCGTTACCATCGCGACCCAAAAAGTCCACCAGCCCCATTTGAATCATAAAATTATTGATAGCCCTGTGCACCAGCATGTCATCGTAGAAGCCACTGCGCACATAGCTCAGGAAATTGGCGGCGGTTATCGGCGAATCCCAGTTGAGGGTATCGACTGTTACGGTGCCGGAGTCGAACACAATGGCTATGCGTTGCTTGCCCAGCGCGGTTTTAGCTTTCGCATTGAGCATGTCATCGGGTTGTCCCGCTATGACGCCGCCGGCTAAACTGTCAACCGCGGCAAGATCGCCGCGATATTTATCCGCGTGCAAAGAGCGAATCCAGCGCAGTGCGTCATTGTAATCGACCTCGCCATCGTCATCGATATCATCAACCAGCAAATAGGCACCGGCATTCAATCTTGCCATGATTTGTGTATCGCTGGCCTCATCAATGATGTCTATTTGTTGTTGATACAGGGCTTCTGTCAGGCTGGACACCTGGATATTGCCCGCCGAAATTCGAGCGCCACTGACAATCGTATGCCAGGTACCCTGTACGCTGCTTGGGTTACTACTCAGCATCAGCTGAAGCTTTGGATCGTAATCCTCACCACCAGTAGCGCTCACTAGATATAGAGCATCGGGGTTTAGCCCGGCGGGCTTAAGGGGTGCCATCCCCACAGCGACCATCTGTATCAGAGATCGAAACTCCTGCCACTTATCAGGTCCCAGAGAAGATATTAGATCGGCGGGTGTTTGACTGGTAGCGGTGTGGAGGACCGTATCGGGGCTGCGCAGCAGTGAAATAGTGATGGTAGCTCCTGCCACAGATCCCTTTAGGGCAGAATGGAAGCAGCCGGTGACGGCAAGGCTGATCAGGATTATGAGGGCGACCGTTTTAAATTTTATTTTCATAGCGCTGAGAACACTTTAGATAAGTAGTGTCGCGTAGTTTATCACAACGTCGCCGGCAGACATGCGTTATGACTGCCACAGCCATTGCTCTTCACTGCAGTTGTGTAGCGGGAGACACGCCCTCAAAACTAGATTCTACGCCCCCGGCCAACGGAGACTGGCTACGGTGAATCACTAAAACAGGGCCCTAACATCGTTGAATGCCTCAAACTGAGTAAGAAATACTCGGCCTGACAGATGTGGAAAGAAGCCGGCCCGCTCCAGCGTATCCATGACGGGCCCTTTGACTTCTGATAAATGCAGTTGCACGCCCTGCTCGGCGAGTTGCACATTGATGGCCTCCAACACTTCCAATGCACTAGCGTCAATTTCGCTCAGCGCGCTGCACTGCAATATTACGTGAGCAATCTTATCTTTTTGAAAGACGGCGTCGTAGATCCGGCTTTCCAAGTGATGCACATTGGCGAAGAACAAACTCTCATCCATGCGCAGCGACAGTATTTCCGGTACGGTAGTCACGAGGTATCTGCGTATATCGCGAAAGTATTCGGTGCCCTCGATTAGGCCCACTTCAGCGATATGGGGCATAGAGGTGCGCAGTAGATGAAGAGCGATAGAGGTCAGTACGCCACAGGCCACGCCGGTCTCGACGCCAAACAACAGTGTCACTGCTATGGTCATGAATACGCCGGCAAAATCACTTTTAGAAAATCGCCAAGTCTTTGTAAGAGTTTCCAGGTCGATTAACGACAGAACCGCCACAATAATGGTGGCTGCCAGAGTGGCTTTGGGCAGGTAGTGCAATGCGGGCGTGAATAGCATAGACACGAATGCGATACCCAGGGCGCAAAATATACTGGCCATCTGTGTTACCGCGCCGGCATCAAAATTAACCACTGACCGAGAAAAGCCGCCGGTCACTGGAAACGCGCCCGATACCGCAGACGCGACATTGGCTGCGCCCAGTCCAATTAGTTCCTGATTGACATCGATGCGCTGGCGTCGCTTTGCGGCCAGCGTCTTCCCCACCGATACCGACTCTACATAGCCGATGATGGAAATCATAATAGCGTGTAGATAGAGTTGATCGATCATCGCGAATGACAAAGCAGGGAACGCCAGTTGTGGTAGTCCACCGGCTACCGACCCCACCACAGCGACCCCTTTGGCATCCAGATTGAGGCCTACGGTAATCAATATGGTGATGATGACTCCGACGATAGGCGAGGCTTTGGCCAGCAACTTGGCTTTAGCTAAGGGGATGCCCAGTCGCTGCAGCGCTGACGTCGCGCCGGTGCGTGACCAAACTAGAAAACCTATGACAAGTGCGGCAATAGTCACAGTATAGAGGTTGATACCCGCCCAGCTGTTGACTAAAGTCTGACCCATTTCGATGACTGTTTGGCCTTGCACATCGATGCCTAGAGCGTGCTTTAGCTGACTGAAGGCAATGAGTATTCCCGAGGCAGTGATGAAGCCGGAGACCACAGGATGTGACAGCAAGTAGGCCAGAAAGCCCAAGCGAAGCAGTCCAAGCAGCAGTAGAAACAATCCAGAGAGCAAGGCGAGGGTAACGGCGCCAGCAAGGTAAGCCGCAGTGCCTTGCTCGGCAAAGCCAGACAGCGCTGATGCAGTCATTAGTGAGGCGACGGCTACCGGTCCTACTGCGAGGGTGCGACTAGTGCCGAAACACGCATAGACAATGAGCGGTAATATACTCGCATAGAGTCCTATTTCTGCTGGTAGACCGGCCAGCAGAGAATAAGCCAGCGACTGTGGGATGAGCATTATTGTTACGATGGCGGCGGCCAGTAAATCGGCCACTAAGGTCTCGCGGTTATACCCGCGGGTAGACTTTAAAAGTGGTAAGAACCGTTCTAATTGCATTGGCTCAGCTGGCTCGGTGTTGCCAGCCACTCGCGGCCCTTGAGCATACCGTGCCAATAAATCGCGGGCAGCACCTGTGTTTTGAGAAACCAGGCCTGTTTGGTCGCCTCGCTACCGTTATTGATCCAAGCCGGAAATGTGGGCAGTAATTTTCCGCCATAGCCAAACTCGGCGAGCACTATTTTGCCGCGCTCAACAGTCAGAGGACATGAACCGTAGCCATCGTAGCCTGCCGTGGCCTCCTTGCCATTAATGGCCTGATATATATTTTCTGCTACCACTGGAGCCTGTTTTCGCGCAGCGGCAACGGTCTTTGCGTTGGCAGTATTGATAACATCGCCCAGCCCCCATATGTTGCTAAACTGCTTGTGCTGTAGGGTATGGGGGTTCACGTCAAGCCACCCCGCTTGATCGGACAACACACTGCTGCGAATAAAGTCGGGAGCGATTTGTGGCGGGCAAACATGGAGTAGATCAAATGGGGTCTCGGTGGTATACCTGGTGCCAGATTCATCGGTGTGGGTGAACCAGGCGCGTTTCTGCTCCCCATCCACCTTGGTCAAGGTGCGATTGAAATTCAGCTGAGCCCTATATTTTTCCATGTAGCTCATTAGCGCGGGTACGTAAGCCTCTACCCCAAACAGAACACTGCCCGCGTTATAAAAATCTATCGATATGTCTTTTAACCGATCGCGACCAAGCCAATGATCTGCTGACAGATAGAGGGCTTTCTGCGGAGCACCGGCACATTTAATAGGTAGGGGAGCTTGGGTAAATACTGCCCTGCCTTCTTTTAGCCCCTGCACCAATTGCCAAGTGTACGGGGCAAGATCGTAGCGGTAGTTAGAGGTGACACCATTTTTACCGAGTGACTCGGACAAACCCTCAATGGCCGACCAGTCTAACTTAAGGCCAGGAGCAATGATTAATTGCCCGTAATGAACTTGGCCGCCATCACTAAGAACCACCATTTGATCAGCGGGTGAAAAATCGGAAACCCTTTGCTGTATCCATTTAACACCTCGCGGAATTAGTTTGGCAGTGGCGCGGCAAGTACTTTCAGCGTTAAAAATTCCAGCCCCCACCATAGTCCAGCCGGGTTGGTAGAAGTGTTGTTGTGCCGAGTCGATGATGGCGATACGCAAATCGGATTTTCGCCTTAATAAGCTAGCCGCAACCGCAATGCCGCCGCTCCCAGCTCCTACTATGACCACTTCGTAGTAGTTGCGCTTTAGCGGGTCTAACAGTGGCTTGGCTGTTTGCGTACTCACACCCAGGCAGTCGGATGAATCAAATCCTGCATTTTTTGTTGCTGCAAGTATCGCCTCTATTGCCATACCCGTTTGTTGGCTACAGGACGCCCACAACATGGTTGAGCGATTGCCGGTACGACAATAGACATGAATTTTCTTACCGGTATTGATCAGTTCGATTAAGCGCGATTTGTGCGATGTGCTCATTTCCCCATTGCGGAACGGGATGTGAACCATGTCGATACCAAAGTCTTTTGCCCGCTTCTTTAAGCTGCCAAAACTCTCTTGTTGCTCCGCTTCGCCATCGGGTCTGTTGCAGACCAAAATTTTCACGCCTAGGGCGGCGATCTCAGCCAAATTCTGAATTGTGATTTGATCAGAAACAGATATTTGAGTAGTTAGCACTTTGATATGCATAGCGAGCCCTCAGCTAGTTAGTGTAGATGCCACTATCAGAGATGGAAAGCGTTGATCGGTGTTTTCAGGTAGACCATTTGGTTGTCTTCTGGTTCGGGAAAGTGACCCGCTCGCATGTTGACTTGTAGTGAGGGCAGAATGAGATCTGGCATGCCTAGCGTTTTATCGCGTGCCTCGCGCATCGTAACAAAAGTGTTTTCATCTATTGCGTTATTCGCGTGAATGTTTTGCTGTTTTTGTAACTCGATGGTTGATTCGTAGGCAATGGGTCTGCCGTTGGGCGCATAGTCATGGCACATAAAGAGCCGAGTATCAGAGGGTAAGTCCAGGACCGCCTGTATGGATTGATACAGTTGCCGTGCATCTCCACCTGGAAAGTCTGCGCGCGCCGATCCACTGTCTGGCATAAACAGGGTATCTCCGACAAATGCAGCGTTGCCAATTAGGTGGGTCATGCAGGCGGGAGTGTGTCCGGGAGTGTGAATGGCGCGGCACGCAAGCCCACCAATTTGATATGCTTCACCATCGGCAAAGAGATGATCAAACTGTGAACCGTTGCGTTGAAAATCACTGCCTTCATTGAAAATCTTGCCAAAGGTTTGTTGGATGGTGTTGATATGTTCTCCGATAGCCAGTGTTCCTCCGACCCTGGATTGGAGATAGGGAGCTGCAGAGAGGTGGTCGGCGTGAACATGGGTTTCGATGATCCACTGGGTTTGCAGATTTTTATTCTCAATGTGTTGAGCGATGTCATCTGCACCGGTGTAGGTGACAGAGCCCGAGGCATGATCAAAATTGAGCACCGAGTCAATTATTGCGCATGCTTGGGAGGCCGGATCGGTGACTACGTAGGAAAACGTATTAGTAGGCTCATCGAAAAAGGCAGTAACCTCTGGTTTCATTGCGGTGTGTCCTTGTCGTGGTTCCACATTATAGTTTATGTGCGTCGTCGGTTCTAAAAATTCAGTAGTCAGCGCCAGTTCAAAAGTCGCTTCAATGAGGCGAGTCGCTTACCTATGCCTAATACTCAACGCGGCACCAGCAGGCCGGTAGCGAACTGCCCAGTCCCTCAGATCGAGTGTTGGATGGGCGCAATATTATCGGACCTCAGCAGCCATACGGTAGCGTTATTTTTGCTGTTTTAATAGCTCTGTCGGGCCGATTAAGCTCGCGCAAGAACAACATCAAACGTCGCCGGGCCGTCACTAAAGTCACCCATTAAACTGGCTCGCTCTGCTTGCGGAACAGCGAGAATAAGTCGATCGATTTCATTGAGCGGATCACCCTTAAAGTAGAGCTGGGTGGTGATTTCCTTAAAGCCGCGCCGCGCCACTTTGTAATGAATATGCGGCGGTCTTACCCATCCCTCTTCGGCAGGGTATGCGCCGGGTCTAATGGTGCGAAGAGAATAGCTGCCATCTTCGCCGGTGATCAAGCGCGCCCAGCCTTGGAAATTAGCATCTAGAGCAGTGGTGCTGGGATCGGCTTCATGATCGTAGCGTCCGGCTGAGTTGGCCTGCCATATATCGATTAAAGCGCCTGTGATCGGATTGCCGTCGGTATCGAGAATGTGCCCCTGCACCTCAATGACGTCGCCTAATGCAGCGGTATCATGTCCGACGATCGCAGTTAAGTCGGCATCTTTGTCAGACTGTTCATGAATTGGAAAATAGGGTCCTTCGGTTTGCCAGGGTGTTGCTGTCCGATTGTTGGCTTGTGTTGCTCTAGGCAGAACAATCGTAGAAGCTGCCGCTGCCCCGATGGCCAAAATAGTGCGTCGTGTAAGTTTGCCCATGACATCTCGCTCCTACAGATAAGTGGTCGACTTTTTCACGGTGACAGGTTCTCAATTCTTTGTCTATTTATCGCTAGATGATTACAGGCTGTTAGCTAGGCAAGTCCGCCGCATCCGGTTGTCGACGACCTTATTACTGCATACGATGAGAGATCATTTGCTCTTACAAAGGCTGAATAAAATCTGAAATAAGCGTAGTATTAAATATACATTTGAGGTGAAAGACGGAGTTCGAGGAAATGGATAGCGCACCTCTTTCGGCGATCACTGGTCAGCGGCCCCCAAGGCGCATACTCATACCACTTCTGTTAATGCTGGCGTTCGGCATTGTCTCGGCAACGGGCCTCATGCTCTATGCTCGTGCGTCGCTCGATGCGGCTGCCAGGGTCGAGCTGGCGCACCGGGTCGAGCTGGCGCTGGCAGTTGAATCTGACGAGCTTGAAAACCTTGCAGTTGAGTACTCCTATTGGTTTGAGGCGCACCAGCAGCTGGTGCAGGCGCCGTCAGAAGCATTCGCCGAAGACAATATCGGCTCTTACATAACAGATCATCAAAAAATCGCTATAAGCTTAGTTGTTGATGCTGAAGGTGAGCAAACAATAGCGTTCCTGGATGGTTTGCCGGCAAAAATTAATGTACCCGATATGCTGCAAGCTGGACTTGCGTCCGCTTTGCTAGATGAACAGCAAGTGGATGAACCTGCTGTGGCGCTTTCAGGTGTTTTTGAGTTTGAGCGCAGTTTTTATCATTTTGCCGTCAGCTCCTTTATCGACGACGACGAGTTTGAAACCGCTGACGGCTCCTACCTGGTGTTCGCCAGGCGCATCGACAATGAGTTCCTGGCTCGCATGGAGTCAAAATTCCAGCTTACCGGTTTGCGCATGTCCAGTACTCGGACGCAGCGGGAGAATCTGGTGCTGTCGATAACAGATCCCGGGAGTAGAGAATTATTTGTCCTAACCTGGAATGATCCGGTCAAATCTCAGTATCTTAGTATTGGTCAGATTGGCTTTCTGCTAGCGATACTTGGTGGCATGTCATTGCTGGCTTTTTATATTGGCCGGTCCGAGCTATTGAGCCAGCGTCGCTACAGCGATCTTTTACTAGAGATGGCCTATTGCGATCCTCTAACCGGAGCCCCCAATCGTCGCGACTTTTTCGAGAAAGGCGAGCTTGAGGTCGCGCGTTGTATACGCATGAAGTATCCGTTGTCCTTGTTGATGTTGGACATCGATGAGTTTAAGCAGGTGAATGACGACCTGGGTCACGCTGTTGGCGATGAGGTGCTCATCGCCTTTGTCGAATGCCTGAATAAAGAGCTTCGCAGTCACGATCTTATGGGGCGCATTGGCGGTGAAGAATTTGCTATTGTAATGCCGCATTATAGTTCTGCCGATGTCATGACCACGGCGGAGAGAGTGCGGGCAGCAGTTGCACAGATGCACAATAGTGCCTCTGCATTCGAACAGGAAATTACAGTGAGTATAGGAGTGGCTGAAATGGGAGCTGGTGAGACCTTACAGGCACTAATGGAACGGGCAGATCAGGCGCTCTACTTAGCTAAAAATTCTGGTAGGAACTGCTGTGTTTTTGCCAAAGCCGCATTATCTGGACCCCGTTCTGAGGATGGCGCTGCTGAGACGGGTTCTACGCAGATCGGTTGGGACGCTAGTTACCCAGATGGTTCCTCCACGTAGCTTGTTCTGCTGGGAGAAAGCAGATCCCGCGAGGTACGCTTGCGTGATGAGACGCCCGTGTCCT
Source organism: Halioglobus sp. (assembly GCA_047626655.1). Classification (GTDB taxonomy): domain Bacteria; phylum Pseudomonadota; class Gammaproteobacteria; order Pseudomonadales; family Halieaceae; genus JBALVT01. The sequence continues at coordinate 27,681 of JBLHSI010000005.1, read as the reverse complement.
TTGTGAAGTGCTGACGCACAAGTGGAGTAGCTTGTGCGTGAAAATTACGACTGGATGCTGCGACTTTCCGAGCGAATACTTCGTCACAAGAGTTTGGCTGAGGATGCCGTCCAAGACGCCCTTATCAGTGCCACTAAAGACATGGAGCGGTTCGAAGGACGTTCCAGCCTTAAGACTTGGTTGCACGGATCACCGTAAACTCGCCGTTGGCCAAGCTGTGGCAACGAAAACGGCAAGAAGAAATATGTCTCGATCAGGATCCTGCTGAGTTTGATCTAAACGATTGTCGAATTGAGCCTCCCTGGAAAAAATTGGCTTCAGTTCAAGATATTCTTGAAAGTGAAAGTCTTCGTGTGCTGGTGCATAAAAAATGGATGAGCAGGGAGATTCACATCGTATTATCTTGCAACTTCGCGACATCGAAGGGTATAGCGTTGATGAAGTCGCCAAGTTGATGGAAATTTCTCCCGGTAACGTGCGCGTTCGCCTGCATCGCGCGCGCAAAATGCTGAAAATACTATTTGAACCCATTTTTCGCGGGGAGGTCTTTGAATGAGTGCTGTGAAGAGAAAAAGCTTCAGAAGTTGGCTCATCTAAGGGTTAGCGGATTGCAATAGGTGCCAGTCCGTAGTGCTGTGGAAAATCGTGCGCGTTTGAAAATTGGTGAGCCCGATGAGGATTTAGGATGAATACTACTGAGTTAGATGACCTTAAATGGATTACCGGTTTACTCGGTCTAGCAGCGGCCATTATTACCGGTGTCGGAGAGTTTTTATTGCATTATGATTCTCAGGCGCGGTTTACCGATGGCTTAGCTTTTTTTCAAGGCATCAGCGAGAGGCGCAGTAACTGGGGTCATGTTCTTGGGGTGATGGGCCCACCGCTATACGCTGTGGGAGCATTCCATATTTTCCTTATGTTGAAGTCTGCCAATACGCGGTGGGCCTTCATATTGTTTGGTATTATGGCCTACGGCTGCGCCCTTGGCGGAGTTTGGATGGGGTCGCGAGAATCTATTAGCGCTATCGTAAATGCGCCACAGTATGCCGAATTTGGAAACTTAGTGGCGCTTTACGACCTGCGCTATGAAACCATACTTAATGTTACCCGCGTTGCCATACTTCTGGTTTCGGTTATCTACATTTGGCTGACAGCGACCGGTCGTAGCTCATATCCGCGCTGGATCACGTTCTTTAACCCTATCCTGCTATTGCTGGCTAGCTTTGTGATCTGGTTGGTTGCACCCCAGGTTGGTAAATACATGATGCCAATAGCGCTCAATATCGCTTTCTTTATCTTCTTTGTTTTGTCGTTGGTTTTCGTCAAAAGGCAACAAATTAATAGTCTTCCAATAGGGGCAAACTAGCATGGTAAAAATATTTAGACGCATAGCGGCAGTCGCACTAATACTGGTTGTAGCGATGACAGTGATGCTGAAAATGGACAGCAACATCGACTACGATGTGTCGACCGAGGCCGTGGATATCCCGACCTTCACGGCGACGGACATCCCCTACCTGCAAAGCCACGATAACAACATGACGTTGCCTTTTCCTGGTAGTGGCGTGATCGATATAGACGGCGACGGCACCGAGGAGCTATTTTTAGGAGGGAGTCGCAGCCAAGCTGATGGTCTATTCAGGTTTGTTAATGGACAGTTTGTTGAAATCAACAATAGCGGAATTCGTAAAGAGGCAGGAGAGGCGACTCATGGTGTTACTGTGCTGGACACCGATAACGATGGTGATGATGACCTGTTAGTGGCGCGAACCGATGGAATATGGCTTCACACTAACGAAGGCGGAACGTTCAGCAGTGCAAGGCTGCCGGTGGAAATGCCTGACGATACGACATTTTTGAGTGTTGGTGTTTCTGATCTAAACCGGGACGGTCATTTCGATATGTTTGTGGCGGGGTATATAAAGAAGGAACTGGTGCAAGGACAGAATATTTTCAATCTTACAAACTATGGTGGCTCTAGCCAACTTTTCGTTAATAATGGGGATGATACTTTTACAAATGAAACGGTAAAGGCGGGCCTGAGCTACAAACACAATACCTTTATGGGCGTCTTCATAGATATTGATGAAGACGGCGCTGAAGACTTAGTCGTCGTACACGATACTGGCCAAGTTCGCACTTGGCGCAACAACGGTGATATGACGTTCACCAACATGCCCAACCCCAATAGTAATTTTAATAGCTATCCCATGGGTATCGCTGTCGGTGATTACAACAATGATAGCCGGGTTGATTTCTTTTTCTCGAACGTAGGGTCTACCCCTCCCAATTTTATGATTCGAGGGGATACAACAGAGGATCAAGTAACCGATTGGAAATGGCTGTTGTTTAAGAATGAGGGTGGCTTCAAGTTTTCCAGTCAGGCGGAGAGCGCAAAACTTGCCGATTACGAGTTTAGTTGGGGCGCCGCATTTGAAGATCTGAATTTAGATGGGAGAGAGGACCTTATCGTATCTGAAAACTATGTTGGTTTACCGCCCCATAAAATTCCATTTCTGCGCGGGCCAGGCCGTTTGTTAATCCAAAATACTAATGGAGAATTTGCGGCCGTTGGTGCGCAGGCTGGGGTCGTCAACAAGCGTTATTCCATTGCCCCCCTTACTGCCGACTTTAATGGCGACGGTCGCCCAGACATTGTGCATGTGAATATTGCAGGTTATTCGCAAGCATTCTTTAGTCAACCTGGCAGTGGGAAATCGCTCAAAGTGAAGCTGAAAAATCAGATACATTCTGTTGGAGCCAAAGTGACCGTCAGTCTGGAAAGCGGTCGTCGCCTATCCAAATGGTTTATACATGGCGAAGGATTGGTTTCAGATAGCTCTCCCATCTTGATATTTGGCTTAGGCGATGAGCAAGCAACGTTCGTAGAAGTGAAGTATCTGGATGGTGTAGTAAAGAAATTTGATGCGCCCTTTGCGGGCGATATGTTCCCGGTAAGTTTTTAAGTCTAGATATTGCTCACTAAATGTAAGGAGCTGCACTCGCCATCGCTCGGCGCGCCGGCTTGGGGTCAATCACTAAGCCCGAATAAAGATTGCATCCATGAACGGTGCTCAGGACAGACGAAATATCGCCGCTACTAATTCTATAGGGAGTCATGGCTTCAGCCTATAAGATTTCTGGTACTGTAAATTTAGAAGCCCCTGGAGGTCATTCCAAAAAGATATATTCGATTTTCTGTTCTCTAGTAGGAGCTAATCAAAGTGGCAAACCCGATGTAGAGCACTGAGAAAGTATGGTGCTAAATTTTCTAAAGTTATGTATTGGAGCGCTTAATACAATCATGGCGCTTCGTGCTTTTCAAAGTGGGACGGTAAAAGATCACTTACTCGGGCCCGTTTTAATCATCGGACTCATACTGTTTTTTACGATTTCTACTTCATTTTCAGCCTACTGGCTCATGGCCTGTGCAGGCGCATACCTAGTGAGCCAAATCATAACCTCAGCCAGACCGTTGAGTCGCGACTTGCCGGTATTGGCGGGGGTTTTGTGCTGAGTATCTTGATTCATCCACATTTTCTCACAGTTTCCTACACAGTATCTGCACATTGTTTTCGTAATCTACGGACTCTTTTATCGGCGAAGATGTTATGGCACATGAGACTAGGATTTTTAGGAATCGATAACATGGTGGGTTTATGGCGAGTATGGTTTTTGATTATGCTGACGGCAGTGGGCGCCTGCGGTGGCGAAGGTGCTAGTTCTAGCTCGGAGAGGAGTGACACCGAGACAGAAGAGGTGATAGAAGAAGTTGTTGGCGAACAAAGCGACGATACGGGAACCGCAAACGCAACCGACGGTATTTTGTGCGGCTACGTTGATACAACGCTCAATAGTCAGGCATCGCTGACTTATACCAGTACGTCTGCGTGGACTTGTACTGACACAACCCGCGAGTTAACCGCCAACGGTATTCCCGACCATGAGGTTGGTGAGTTTCCCAATGCCGACAACCCCAATACTATATCTGAACAAACCGTGTCGGCAAGCTACACCTTAGAGCCCTCAAAAACCGCTACAGCGACGGTGTTAGGTGGCCCGCACGGGTCGACTGGCTATGCACTCAACGGTGTAAAAATCGATGCCGGCACTGCTGGGAGCTGTGACGATACTGGTACAGCGTGTAGCCTTATCGGAAATGTGGGTAATTGGAGCATTGAGGCGCTGGGTCAAACAGCCTTCAATTTCGGCACGGATGATAACAATGCGCATGTTCAACCCGGCGGAACTTATCACTACCACGGTATGCCAGAAGGGTTTATTGATAAACGCGGTGGAAATAGTCACGCAATGACGCTTATTGGCTGGGCTGCCGATGGCTTTCCTATCTACGCTCGCTATGGCTATAGCGCGGCAGATGATGCTAGCTCGGAGCTAAAAGTTGTTGTGGGTAGCTATCAACTTGTTAGCGAAATTAGTGATTCAAGGCCCTCTACCGATACATATTCGCTGGGTACTTTCGCGCAAGATTATGAATACTTGGAAGGCTCGGGTGATCTGGATGAATGTAACGGCCGCATAGGTGTAACGCCCGAATTTCCCGAGGGTATATATCATTACTATGCAACTGACAGCTATCCGTTCTTTCAGCGATGCGTCACAGGTGCTCTTTAAAATATAGGGAGTGGGTTGTATGGCGTTCGCAAAAAAATACGTTGTTGTAATTCTGCCCGCGTTGATTCTATACATTGTGTCGACGCAGCAAGTCTACGCGCACCTCATGGTCGCGCAGCACGGCACACTAAAGCTGCTAGATGATAATGCATTCATGGTGCTGTCACTCCCTATCTCTGCCTTTGAAGGAATAGATGATGACAATGACGGCAAGATAACGATGGTAGAGTTTAACAATCATCGCGCTGATATTATTGAAGCTATCAAGCAAAATGTGACCTTGGGTAACGCGAAAGAAAATGCTCCACTGGAGGGGATTATGCTATCACCGGTGCGGCCTCACGACGCTGAATCCCAAGTGATTTTGCAACTTGCGGTAATGGGCCGATTTGTTTTGAGCGAAACCGAAACCAGGTTATTTTTTCACATGGGATTGTATGGAGAATTAGCTGCTGAGCAGACTCTGGAAATTACGGCTACTCGTCAACGCGACAGTGAGAAAATGGTATTTACACTAACGTCCTCTTCACCGGGAAGTCTGATTTTACCAGAAGACTCATAAACACGACAGAAGTCGGTGGCCGAGCTTTTGTGGAATAGCTATAGTGGAAATATGACATTCTCGATCGCACATAAACTTGTTGCTGCTTTTTTGGGCCTGACCCTGGTGGTACTAACCGCCACACTGGGCTTGGCGCGATGGAGTTTTGAGCAGGGCTTTCTGGACTATGTTAACGCGCTGGAACAAGCTAGGTTAGAGCAGATAGCGCTAGTGTTAGGGCAGGAATACTCTTCATCCGGTCAACACTGGGACTTTTTGAGCGAAGATGGCTTTGCTCGGTTGGTGCGTCCCTCTCCGCCAGAGCGTGGTCGTGGTCCACCGCCCAGGCACGGACCGCCAGACCAGACAGAAACTAGCAAGTCTCATCCTCCGCTCAGGAAAAAGCCAAGTTCACCCGGGTCGATGCACAGGGGCGTTCCCGAATCACCGCCAACGGCTCTCTTTGACATGGATGACAATCTTTTAGTGGGAGTGAGCATTACCTCGCTTGATACGCTTACAATCCGCGTAGCCATCATCGTCGATGGTAATACCATAGGAGAGTTGCGCAGCGAGCCGCGACGAAAGTTTAACTCTACCGTAGAAACCGACTTTTCAAGGCAGCAATTGACGACGAGTTGGATAATTGGTTTGTTGTGTCTGGCTCTCGCTTTGGGTCTGTCTCTTATGCTCGCCCGGTGGCTGCTGGCACCTGTCAGGCGCATGATTAACAGCGTGACTCAATTATCTCGCGGCAACTATTCCCACAGGACGAATGAGAACCGGAGTGATGAGCTGGGCCAACTGACTCAGAACTTAGATCGGCTCGGTTCAACACTGGAAGCTAACCAATCATCACGCAAGCGGCTGTTGGCAGATGTCTCCCATGAGTTGCGTACACCGCTAACAGTGCTTACCGGAGAAATAGAAGCCTTGAAGGACGGCCTGCGGAATTTCGACGCGGCGCAGCTCGACTCCCTGGATCAGGAGGTGCAGCGATTGCGCTATCTGGTTGACGACCTCTATGCGCTTTCGGTCTCCGATGTGGGCGGGCTGAGGTATCAGTTTGCGCCATTGGATCTTTTCGACTGCTTAAACAATGCAATTGAGGGAACATATCAGCGTGCGGCGGCACAGGGTGTAGAGCTGGCTTTTGTTGATGCCCACATTGAGTTACCCGCGAACGCTCGCAAGGGTGTGACTGTTGCGGCAGATGGTCAGCGCATCGATCAGCTGCTGTTGAATCTCTTGGAGAACTCACTGGCATATACCGATGCCCCTGGTCGAGTGACCATTACGCTATCTCGCACCCAAGCCACTGCAATCGTTACGATTGATGATACCGCACCAGGTGTGAATGATAGCGATTGTGAAAAGCTATTCGACCCACTCTATCGGCAGGAGGGATCTCGCAGTCGTCGCACCGGTGGCGCGGGGCTCGGTCTTGCCGTGTGCCAAAATATTGTCACCGCTCATGGCGGCAGCATCACCGCCTCACCGTCGTTACTCGGTGGGGTGCGTATTTGTATCGAATTTCCATTAACAGGAGATAGCATTACGTGAATCCTTTGGAAGTCTTGGTAGTTGAGGACGAACCCAAAATCGCGCAGCTGTTGGTCGACTATCTGCAGCGCGATGGTTTTAAGGTGAAGGTATTGGCGGAAGGGACAGACGCGGTTGAGATAATCAGAGCTCATGAGCCGGCTTTTCTCATTCTCGACCTCATGCTGCCAGGTAAGGACGGCCTAACAATATGTAGAGAGGTGCGGCAATTTTCAAATGTGCCGATTATGATTCTTACCGCCAAAGTCGATGAGATCGATAGGCTGATAGGATTGGAGCTGGGCGCGGACGACTATGTATGTAAGCCCTTTAGCCCGCGTGAAATTGTCGCTCGCGTGCGTGCTATCCAGCGGCGTTTGCAGTATCGGGCCCCAGTAATCGCTGACAACGAATTGAGTTACCGGAATGTAACTTTAGATCTTGAGCGACACGAGTGTATTGCTCAAGGTCAGAAGATTGAATTGACGCCAGTCGAATTCAAAATGCTGCATGGGTTCATGTTAAAGCCTGGCCGTGTTTTGTCCCGTAATCAACTGATGGATTTGAGTTATCCGGATGGCCGTATCGTCAGCGACCGAACTATTGATACCCATGTGAAAAATCTTCGCAAAAAGCTGGCAATTAGTGGCAGTAGTGAAGAAATGATCCACTCGATATACGGTGTTGGCTACAAGATTGAATAAGCGCTTTTTGCGCAATAACAAACTCCGCCACTTCTGCACTTTTTCTACTCATCTACTCCTTGCTCTGTATCTAGAATTCACCTGTTCAAATACAAAACAAGGAAATTTAAATGTTAGAAATACAATCTATTCGTAGTATCACATTGGGCGTCATTATCATCGCCTCTTTCTCCGCTGCTACCGCTACTGCCGAGCGGGATGAGCAATCCGGGAAGAAGCGCGGGCCGCCTCCACAAGCCATTGAGGCTTGCGTTGATAGCGAGGAAGGTGCGGCATGTTCCTTTTCAGACCATCGAGGAGATGTTTCGGGGTTTTGTATTGTTCCCCCGCGTGATGAGCAGGAGCTTGCCTGTGCGCCAGAGCGTAGATCGCATGAAAATCGGGATGAAGAATAGCCCAAAGCGGTGAGTCAGTTTTTCTGCCTCAAAGCCCGGGGGTGATCATCCTAAGCCAGCGTTTCAATACCGGGAACACCATTGACCACCCTAAAACGCGCGTGCGTTGTTGCCTCGGCGTTTGGGTCGAGTGTGTCGATCACTCGAAACTCGACAATGGTTTCTTCGGGCGTTACATCAACAATCGCATAACCCTGGTGAACTAAATCGATGTGCTTTAAGTAAGGACTATTGGCGCCCATCATAATATTCTCTGCCAATTGCAGCAGTTCTATTGGGGCTAGCTCGGTAGCTGGCGGGTCAGCGGTAAGTGATCCGGTAACAAATTCCATAGCGGTGATTGGCGAGTTTTCATCGTCGGAGTCTGGCTGGATATTGCTCGCCTTGTAGAAGTGCGTGTGGCCTGCGGAAACCAAAACATTGGAGATCTGCTCGCTCTCGATATGCCGCATTAACTTTCGTCGTTCATCCTGATAATCATCCCAGGCTTCGTTGGAAACGTATAGACCGCCATTTTTTTGCAGATCTGGATCTGCCGCGCGCAATTCGGGTGTGTCGTAGTCCACTATTTTCCACGGCGCCATATCATAGCTACTGCCAATGACTTTCCACCTCGCCTTGCTTCTGGCGAGTCGCCCCTTTATCCAACCTTGTTGTTTGATGCCTAAAGTTGTGCGCCCGGGTGCAAACATATCTTCACCGGGTGGCATGGTCGTGTCCTGTGCGTCTAGCAAACCGCCAAAGGATGCATTGGCCGGCACTTCCGGATCACGGTATTGGCGTGTATCTAATAAAAACAGTTCGGCCAGCTTGCCCCACTGTAGTAGACGGTACGTACGGTCTTTCTTCCTGCGTTTTATCGGCATAGCCTCAAACCAGGCCTGCCGGGCGTTTGCCAAACGCTGTGGGTCGCCTGTGCGGTCAACTCCGTTGTAAAACTCTCCGTCGTCCCACACTGGCACTAGAGGCACTTGCGCATGAAGTGCTTGTAAGTCGGGGTTTGAATGAAACCGTTGGTAAACCTGTCTATAGTCTTCCAAGCTCTGTGTGCCGCCGTCAGATACGTACACGTAGTCGCCCAGGTGTAGTAAAAAATCCACGTTCTCTTTGGCGATGGCGCGATGCGCTACATAATAACTTTGAGTGCGCTGCTGACAGCTGGCAAACGCGTAGCGTAGTCGCCCGGGTGTCGAATTAGCCTTAGGTGCAGTTCGCAAACGCCCGATTACGCTGCCTACTCCGTCAACCTCAAAGCGATAATGGTACCAACGGTCGGGACGCAAGCCGGTGACATCCACATGCAAATTGTGCGCGGTGGATGCATCCACATCACGTATGCCGCCCCTTACAACATTCTGCATGTATTCGTCTTCAGCGACCGACCACAACACAGAGATCGGCTCCGAGCCATTAGCGGCCACACGCGTCCATATCACGGAGCTTCGGGATTTGGGGTCACCCGACTTGATACCATCTGGAAATATGGAAGACAGTTCACTTTGTGCAACAACCGGGCTGGTGAAGACAAGGCTTCGCCCCACGGCTCCGGCCGCGACAAGGGCGCCCAGCGCCCGCAAGAAGTCTCTTCGCGGCATGGTTCGTCCGGCGCCACCTGGCGGAGTAATTTCGGTGTCCAACTTCATGGTGGACCTCTGCATGTTTTGGTTGATCCTTGAAGTATAGACCAACTAGATACGAGGGAAGGTTGGTGGGTTTCAACACCTAAACATTAATCAAAAAGTGCACATAAATACTTGCGAAATAACCTAGTGCTATGGCCGGCGTCCACTTTAAGTGACTGAAGAAAGTGTAGTGCCCGCGTGCTTGTCCCATGAGCGCGACACCGGCTGCTGATCCAATCGATAACATGCTACCGCCGACGCCAGCTGTCAGGGTTACCAGCAGCCACTGAGGTTCTGGCATACTGGGATTCATCGTTAGTACCGCAAACATCACGGGAATATTATCTACAATGGCCGACATTAGTCCTACCAGTATGTTGGCGGTGGTGGCGCCTAGCTCACCGTAGATAAAACCCGAGGCAATGCTGAGATAACCGATGAAGCCTAGCCCACCCACTGACATTATGACGCCATAGAAAAAGAACAGAGTATCCCACTCAGCCTTGGCGACGTGGTCAAAAATGTCGAAGCTGTCGGTGTCGTGGCTACCAGGCGGGACCTCGGTGCTATCGACTATCGATGAGGTCCGTTTGCGCAGGTAAAAACCGTATAGTTTTAGGTAGGCAAGGCCCATCATCATGCCGAACACGGGTGGCAGATGGAGGAAGTTGTGAAAACTCACGGCGGTAACAATGGTGAAAACAAACAGCACTACCACAGTAGCGCCACCAAATTTTAGCAGTGCCTTTTGAGGCGGTTCGGCGTAGGGCTTGCCTGGCGGAAGCGCAAAATGCATGATCGCCGCGGGTACTATAAAATTGACCAGGGCGGGAATGAATAATCGAAAGAAGTCCCAGAAGCCGAGCATGCCCTTTTGCCAAACCATGAGTGTGGTGATGTCCCCGAAGGGGCTAAAAACGCCTCCGGCATTGGCGGCCACAACAATGTTGACGCATGCTATTGCGATAAACTCAGGTTTATCTTTCCCTACGGCCATCACCACAGCGCACATGATTAAAGCAGTGGTGAGATTGTCTGCGACGGGCGATAGTGAAAAAGCCAATATACCAGTAATCCAGAATAGAGCGCGGTAACTAAAGCCTTTCGCCACCAACCACATACGTAGCGCGTCAAAAACCCCGCGCTCTATCATCGCGTTTATGTAGGTCATAGCGACCAGTAGAAAGAAAAATAGCTCTGTATATTCGAGGAAGTTGTGGCGGATAGCCTGCTCTGCAGTGTGAGTAATGCCCTGGGTGTTATAGGCAATAGCGATTAGTATCCAGATTATTCCGGCAGCTAGAAGTACGGGTTTAGATTTTCTGAGATGCAATTGTTCTTCAAAAATGACCAGCACATAGGCTATCAAAAAAACGACTATCGCTGCGTAACCGAACCAACTGGTCGTCAGGTTGAGAGTCGATTGCGCGCTGTCAGAGGCCAGCGCAAGTGCTGGTGTGAACAAACTCAATAAAAGTAAAAATAGTTTCAAAGGGAGCCCTGCTAGGCATCGGTCAATTTAGCGGTAGTGAGTATACTTGCTGTTGATGAAATTAACTTGAGGCTAATCAAGAAGGCATCAGTTTTCTGCTTGTGCTCCGCCCCCCGGGGTCGACACACAGTGTCGGCCCATAAAAAAGCCCCGTACGATGACGAGGCTCTTCAATTTGAGATGGTGCCCGGAGACAGAATCGTACGGGCCGGCCTCCCGGGGTCGACACACAGTGTCGGCCCATAAAAAAGCCCCGTACGATGACGAGGCTCTTCAATTTGAGATGGTGCCCGGAGACAGAATCGAACTGCCGACACGGGGATTTTCAATCCCCTGCTCTACCGACTGAGCTATCCGGGCGTAACGGTTCATCGCGAAATGGGTATTTGCGAAAGGCGCGTATTAAACCCGCAGACGCGGCCAGAGTCAAGCCTTGCCGTTATTGTGAGGGTGGAACATAGCCCTCGGCTTTGTCGTAGTCTTCGCCAGAGAAAAACTTATCCATTTCCTGCTGTAGGTATTTTCTCGACTCTGGGTCGATGAGGCTTAAATGTTTTTCGTTGATCAACATCGTTTGATGTGCCTGCCAGTCTGCCCAGGCCTGCCTTGAAACATTGTCAAAGATGTCTTGTCCCTTCGGGCCTGGGAAGGGGGGGGCGTCCAGTCCTTCGAGGTCTTTTTCATATTTCTTGCAAAAAATTATGCGCGACATTTTTTCATCCAAGTGGGTCTATGGCTTAGCGAGTTGTTCCAGCAAGTTGGCCACCGGTGCAGCCAGGCCAATTTGAGGAGGCTGTTGGGTGTTATACCAGAGCTGTCGCCCACCTTCCATGACTGTTTCTGGGTTGTTGGGAAGGATTAGCTGCAGCGGCTGGATGTCTAGATGGTAGTGGCTGAAAGTGTGACGGAAACTGGGCCACAGGAGATTTTTAGTGGGCGCTATGCCCCAGCGGTCTAGGCACCAGTCGTTTGCCTCTGCTTCGACCGTCAATTCAGGAAAGCACCACAATCCCCCCCATATCCCGCTATTTGGGCGACGTTCAAGCCATATGTCACCACTTTGTGAGCTTACCATGAGAAAGACTGTGCTTTTAACGGGCGTTTTCTTGCGTGGTTTTTTGCCGGGGAAGTCTCGCGGTGTACCCAGTCGATATGCTTCACAATCCGCTAAAAGTGGGCAGATATCGCAACTAGGAGACGAGCGTGTACAAAGTGTGGCGCCTAAATCCATCATGGCCTGCGAGTAATCGCCTACGCGCAGCGACGGGGTGAGCTCGTCGGCAATGTCCCATAGTTTTTGGTGCACTACCGATTGCCCCGGCCACCCCGATACGGCTTTATAGCGGGCCAAAACACGCTTTACATTGCCATCTAAAATGGTGGCAGGCAGGGCGAAAGCAATACTGCGAATTGCACCTGCGGTAGATCTGCCAATACCGGGCAATTCTACCAGCGCATCTACTCCCGCCGGAAATTCCCCGGCCATCTCCTGGCAGACGATTTTCGCTGCCTTATGCAGATTGCGTGCTCGGGCGTAATAACCCAGCCCCGTCCACAAATGCAGTACCTGATCTTCTGAACCAGCCGCAAGTGACGCTACATCCGGAAAACTAGCCATAAACCGATGAAAATACGGGATGACGGTTTTTACTTGGGTTTGTTGCAGCATAATTTCGGAAACCCACACGCGATAGGGGTTAATTTCGTGCTGCCAGGGCAAGTCTTTTCGCCCGTGTTGGTCAAACCAGGCGAGTACTTTGTGTGCAAATTGGTCCATGTCGCACAGGGTAATGTCGACCCGGCAAAACCTCCAGTGAATTAACGGCCCATTTCTTCTATAATGGCTCGCTTTTTGGACTGGGCCGCTCGATGTGTGGGAGTTAGTGCTCAGAGAGTTATCGTTTAACACACGCTGGAGAAGTACTTGAATACGACCAAGGCCGACCGCAAGGCCACTGTAACGCGCAATACGCTGGAAACCCAGATTACGGTTTCAGTCAACTTGGATGGCACCGGAGAAGTGGATTTTGATACCGGCGTGCCTTTTCTTGAGCATATGCTCGATCAAATCGCACGTCATGGAATGATCGATATTAGTGTTCAGGCCAAGGGTGATCTGCATATTGATGACCATCACACGGTTGAAGATATTGGTATTACTCTGGGTCAGGCCATCGCTGAAGCAGTGGGCGACAAGAAGGGCATTCTCCGCTATGGGCATGCTTACGTTCCCCTCGATGAAGCACTCTCAAGAGTGGTCATCGATTTCTCCGGTAGGTCCGGGCTGATATTCAAAGTGCCTTTTACCCGCGGTCGGGTAGGGGATTTTGATGTCGATTTGTTCTATGAGTTTTTTCAGGGTTTTGTCAATCACGCGCTGGTGACCTTGCATATTGATAATCTGCGAGGCGAAAACGTCCACCATCAGATCGAAACTGTGTTTAAGGCATTCGGCCGCTCGGTGCGTATGGCGCTGTCGAGTGATCCGAGAATGGCGGGCATCACACCGTCCACCAAAGGCGTGTTGTAGGCTGTATCGATGAGTGGCATTGTCGCCGTCATAGATTACGGCATGGGAAATTTGCACTCGGTCGCCAGCGCGCTCGAGCACGTGGGTGCGTCCAAGGTTTTGGTCACTCACGATCCAGATTTAATTCGCACAGCAGACCGGGTAGTGTTTCCCGGTGTGGGTGCTATTCGCGATTGCGTGGCTGAGATTCGCCGACTCAAATGTGATGAGCTATTGCTCGATGTACTGGGTCGACAGCACAAACCGGTGTTGGCAATCTGCGTGGGTATGCAGGCTCTGATGACGCGCTCTCAGGAGAACGAGGGCGTCGATTGCTTGGACATAGTTCCGGGCGAGGTTCGCTACTTTGGCAGGCCATTACACGCCGCAGATGGTGAGCGGCTCAAGGTGCCACATATGGGATGGAATAACGTGGAGCAGGTAAGTAAGCACCCACTCTGGTCGGGTATTGAGAACAACTCCCGCTTTTATTTTGTGCATAGTTATTACGTACATGCACAGCAGCGCGAACGGGTGGCCGGTAGCGTGCAATATGGGATTAGCGCCGATGCGGCGCTGGCTAAAGATAATCTTTTTGCTGTGCAGTTTCATCCAGAAAAGAGCCACACGGCTGGTCTTCAACTACTACGAAATTTTATATCATGGGACGGACAATGCTGATTATTCCTGCAATAGATTTGAAAGATGGTGAATGCGTGCGGCTCCGTCAGGGCCTCATGGATGACAGCACTGTTTTCTCCGATGACCCTATCTCTGTGGCTCAGCGCTGGGTTGATGCGGGCTGTCGACGTCTTCATTTGGTAGACCTCAATGGGGCGTTTGCCGGCGAGCCGGTCAATGGCGAGGTGGTTACGGCCATAGCCAGGGCTTACCCCGAACTTCCCATACAAATTGGCGGCGGTATACGCGACCTCGAGACTATTGAGCACTACGTCAAAGCGGGCGTTGCGTATGTGATTATTGGCACCAGCGCCGTTAAGGATCCAGAATTTGTCGCGCAAGCGTGTCGCGCTTTCCCCGGCAAAGTGATTGTCGGCCTGGATGCGAAAGATGGTTTGGTGGCCACCGATGGCTGGGCCGAGGTTTCCACTATTTATGCCAGTGATTTAGCGGTGCAATTTGAATCTTACGGCGTGTCTGCCATTGTCTATACCGATATTGCCCGCGATGGAATGATGCAAGGCGTGAATATCGAAGCGACGCTAGACATGGCCAAGTCTTCCAGCATTCCGATTATTGCCTCTGGCGGCATTACTAATATGGGGGACATTATCGCTCTGCAGGCTATCGCCGACAATGGCGTCTGCGGTGCCATTACCGGGCGTGCCATTTACGAGGGAACACTGGACGTGGCCCTCGCTCAAGCCTATTGCGACGAGAAGTCCTAACAGTGGCACTGGCCAAGCGTATTATTCCCTGCCTCGATGTAGATTGTGGCCGTGTTGTTAAGGGCGTTAACTTTGTCGACATTCGCGATGCCGGTGACCCGGTAGAAATAGCAAGGCGCTACAATGAGCAGGGCGCCGATGAAATCACTTTTCTGGATATTACGGCCAGTGTTGAGGGTCGTGATACCACTGTTCACACGGTTGAAAAAATAGCAGAGCAGGTGTTTATTCCTCTCACGGTAGGCGGTGGCATCCGCGCTGTGCAAGATGTGCGTACTATGCTCAATGCCGGTGCCGACAAAGTCGCGATTAATACTTCCGCGATAACCAATCCCGATTTGGTGCGAGAGGCGGCACAACGCTTTGGCTCACAATGCATTGTGGTGGCGATAGATGCAAAGCGGGTTGCCGATGTTGATGGGAAGCCTCGGTGGGAGGTTTTTACCCACGGTGGGCGCAAACCAACCGGCTTGGATGCCGTGCAATGGGCGGTGAAAATGGCCGACTACGGCGCCGGTGAAATCCTACTTACCAGCATGGATCGCGACGGTACAAAAAATGGTTTTGAACTGGGTATGACCCGGGCTATTACCGATGCTGTGGATATTCCGGTGATAGCTTCCGGCGGCGTGGGGAACTTGGATCACTTGGTCGATGGGGTTTTGCAAGGTGGCGCCGATGCCGTGTTGGCCGCCAGTATTTTTCACTTTGGCGAGTTTACCGTGCCAGAGGCTAAAGCCTATATGGCGAGTAAGGGTATCGACGTTCGCATTTGAGTCCTGCGGCGACTTAGGTCGACGCTTTCATCCGGTTGGCAGCCAGGATATTAAGCCCCTTGAGCAGTGTTAGTGCCTCATACAGCTGGTTGTCGGTCGACAGCAGAGAGTTGATTGTGTCTTCTTTATCCGCTTTAGACTCCTCTGGACCACCGGCATTATCTAAGTGCCCCGTTAGGTCGGCTTCTTTGACCTGGCGAGAGGCATTGTAGGCTGTGACTTTTGCGCGCTCGACCAGAATGTCAGGTGCGATACCCTGGGCTTGGATGGAGCGCCCCTCGGGTGTGAAATACAGTGCGGTGGTGAGTTTTACCGCGCGCGAATCTGAAATAGGCAGCACAGTTTGAACGGAGCCTTTACCGAAGCTCTGGGTCCCCATTAATACCGCACGGCCATGGTCTTGTAGTGCGCCGGCAACAATTTCAGAAGCACTGGCCGAGCCGCCGTTAATCAGTACGACTACTGGCGTGCCGTTGGTAGCGTCGCCTTTGGATGCGGAGTAGTGGATATCGGAGTTGCTGAGTCGCCCCTCGGTGTACACCACCGTGCCGCCATCCATAAACAGGCCGGCTACATCGACACTGGCCTTGAGTATGCCGCCCGGGTTGCTGCGAAGATCTAATACCAGGCCTTTAAGCTTTTCTTTTTCGAGCAACTCATTCAGAGAGTTCTGCACATCTTCGCCGGTGCGTTTTTGGAACTGGGCGATACGGATATAGCCGTAGCCCGGCTCCAGCCAGCGCTCGCGAACGCTGGCTACGCGCACTGTGTCTCGTATTAGCTTTACCTCAAACGGTTGCGAATCCCCCGGACGGCCAATTAACAAATCAATTTTGCTGCCTTTCTCGCCGCGCATTTTCTCTATGGCCTCACCCAGGCCAAGGCCCTTAATAGACTCACCGTCTAGCTCAAGAATCACATCGCCAGTCTGCAAGCCTGCTTTTTCGGCGGGGGTGCCATCGATGGGTGAGATAACGGTGATAAAACCATCTTCCATGCCTACTTCCAGGCCCAAGCCACTAAATTCTCCCGAGGTCATAGATTGCAGACGTTCAAAAGCGTCGCTGGACATGTAGGCCGAATGGGGGTCGAGACCGGTGAGCATACCTTTGATCGCATATTCCAGCAGCGTGCTGTCATCGACTTCTTCTACATATCCCTCGCGTATCTGGTGAAACACATCGGCAAAGGTGCGCAACTCTTCCAGCGGAAGTTCGCCTTCTTCGTTCGCTTTGAGTTGCCCAGATGAAAATAACAGGGTCACTAGGCTGGCAAATACGAAGGGTATTTTAATGATGGATGAACATCTCATGATCTGGCTCGGCTTGGCGATTATCGGCTAATTTTGACAGTGTAACCCACATTGACTTCAACGTGCTGACCAAGGCATAGGCGCCTAGCGTCTGCACCAGGCTGCGGGGTTGGTTGGCTTACCTTTGTGACGAATCTCAAAATACATCGCATTGCTCTCGCGGCCACCAGTACTGCCCACCGTACTGATAGGTGTGCCAGCGGTAACCCACTCTCCCACCTCACGTAATAAGCTTTGGTTGTGGGCATATAGGCTCATATAATCATCGCCGTGATCGATGATAAGCAATAGCCCCGAGCCCCTTAGCCAGTCCGAATAAACGACTCTACCGTGATGAATGGCCGCGACCTCGGTGCCCGCGTTGGCGGGTATAGTGACTCCTTGCCAGCGCATTTTTCCGGCGTTTCTGGACTTGCCAAAGCGGTGACTGGCGCGGCCACTGATAGGCCAGGGCATAGATCCTTTAGCCGCGGCAAAGGCTTTAAAGTTATCTGGGAGGACGAGGTCTGCCACGGCTTGCTCGATAGCCTCTAGCAAATCACCCAGCTCGGCCCGATCCTGTTCCAGTTGCTTCAGTTGACTGCCCTTGTCCTTAATGCCTGCGAGCAAGTTGGCCACTACCCGTTCTCGTGTAGTGTTGGCAGCCAATAGTTTTTGTTGTTGGCGTTGCAAGGCTTGCAGCGCGCTCTCCAGTTCTTCCGTGGCATTGACAATTTTTGGTTTGAGGGTGGCCAGTTCGGTCAAAATGGCGCGGTATTCATCGATGTGTTCACTTCTGGCACGATAGAAATATCGGTAATAGGCCAGTGCCCTGGCTAAGGTATCGGGATTGTTTTGATTGAGCAAAACTTTGAGTTGACCCTGCCTACCCAGGGCATACGCAGTTCGCAGTTCCTCGGCGATGAGTTCGCTCTGCTGACTTTTGGCCCTGTTTAGCTTTTGCTGGCGAAGGCCTAAGGAGGCGAGTCGCTGGCGGGTGTCTTGTAGTGCTGCGCGATTGCCTGCGATGGATCTTTGCAATGTACCCAGCGCTTTCTCTGCCCTGCGCAGTTCGCTTTGCAGGGTATTTTTCTGACTCATGTCACTGGCAATCTGGCCGCCAATATCGCTTATTTTTTTTTGCAGCTGCTCGAGTTCTACTCTGGCGTTATCTTCTCGTGATTGGGCTATGGCGGATGTGGAAAATCCCGCGGAGGCCGCCATCAGTAGCGCCAGTAAAACGGGCCAAATAGATTTCAGGAGACAAACTCAGCTAGGTTGATTCCGGTCATTTCAGACGGCTGGGCGATGCCCATTAACGTCAATAGTGTGGGTGAGATATCGGCAAGTTTTCCGCCCGCTGGATTCAATGTGAGGTGCTTGTCACCTATATAAACCAAGGGCACCAATTCTGTTGTGTGCTGGGTGTGTACCTGGCCCGAATCATAATCCAGCATTTGTTCGCAATTACCGTGATCCGCGGTGACCAGTGCCTGGCCGCCCACGTGTAATATGGCCTCTTCGACTCTGCCCAAGCAGATGTCGAGAGCTTCCACGGCTTTTACCGCGGCCGAATACACGCCGGTGTGGCCCACCATATCGCCATTGGCGTAGTTGCAGACAATAAGATCGAACTCGCCACCCAAAATAGCGTCAACCAGTTTGTCCGTGAGCTCTGGTGCGCTCATTTCTGGCTGTAGGTCATAGGTTGCCACATCTGGGGAGGGAATCATTATGCGCTGTTCGCCGTCAAACAAGGCTTCTTTTCCGCCGCTGAAAAAGAAAGTCACATGGGCATATTTCTCGGTCTCTGCTATGCGCAACTGAGTCTTGCCCTGCTTTGACAGGTAGTCGCCCAGTACATTCTGCAATTTTCGTGGGGGGAAGGCGCATGTTGCTCTAATGTCGGCAGAGTATTCGGTTGTCATCACAAACTCGGCCAGCTTTGGGGTGGCCTTGCGTTTGAAATGTGAAAAATCGGGATCGGTAAATGCCTGTGTCAGCTGGCGGGCGCGGTCTGCCCTAAAGTTCATAAACAAAACCGTGTCACCATCTGATATTTGGGCAGGCTTTTGGCCGTCAGACTGAACGATTGAGGGCTGTACAAATTCGTCGTTCTCACCCCTGGTATAGGCGGCGTCCAGTGCTGAGCTGGCGTTGTCGAAATAGTAATCACCTCGCCCCTCGGTGAGCAGGCAATAGGCGCGCTCAATTCTATCCCAGCGGTTATCTCGATCCATGGGGTAATAGCGGCCAACAACACTGGCGATACGACCACAGCCCAGCTCCCGAAACAGCGCGCTCATTTTCTTCAAAGAACTGGCGGCACTGCGCGGCGGTGTGTCGCGACCATCCAGAAACGCATGCAGATAGACCTTGCTCGAACCACGCTGCGCGGCCAACCGTATAGCCGCTTCAATTTGGCGCTCATGGCTATGTACGCCGCCCGATGACAGCAATCCTATAATGTGGACTGCGCGCTTCGCATTAACGGCTTTGTCGATAGCTCCCACATAGGTCTCATTGGTGTCAAAACTACCGTCGGCAATGGCCTGGTCAATAAGGCTTATGCTTTGATGCATAACCCGGCCAGAGCCCAAACTCATGTGTCCCACTTCAGAGTTACCCATTTGGCCTGCAGGCAAGCCTACATCTTCTCCCGAGCTGGCGATTAATGTCGTTGGTGCAGTTGCCCACAATCGGTCCCACACTGGGGTGTCGCCATTGGCAATGGCATTGTCTGCAGTCTCCTGTCGATGACCCCAGCCATCCAGAATAAGAAGCAGGGTGGGCGATTTGCCGTTTTTGTTCATAGAGCTCTCTAGGGTGACGGTGGTTTAGACTGCGTATTTTACCCTGAAAATAATGGGGTGTGACATAATGCTCTCGATTTTTTGATCACTACCCCTCGCCTCTCCCTGTTGCCGCCAACGGGACTGGTTGAACCAGATTAGACGCTGTATACTTGGCGCCCTTTTTTGCGGCCCCAATCCGGGTGCTTCCGCGAGTAGAACAGGTTAAACGATGGAGCTATTTCTCGAGTTTTTGTCCCAGCAATGGGTGTTGGTAACTGCCTTGATGGTGGTGGCCTTCATGTTGTTTTTCCACGAATCTCGCAAATCGGGGCCCTCGCTGTCGCCGCAGCAGGCTATCAATATAGTGAATGGCCAAGAGGGCGTTTTTCTCGACCTGCGCGATGCGGCTGACTACAAGAGCGGGCATATTGTCGATGCCCTGCATATTCCCGCAGCTAAGTTGGAATCTCGCTTGGGTGAGCTTGAAAAAAACAGAAGCAAACCCATAGTATTAGTATGCAAAATGGGTCAGCACGCCGGAGCTGCTGGTAAGCAGTTGAAGGCCAATGGCTTCGAGCAGGTCTATAAAATGACAGGTGGCATGATGGAATGGAGCAATCTCCAGCTGCCAACGGTCAGTAAATCATAGGAGTTTCGGGTCATGTCCGTCGAGATCAAAATGTATACCACGCGCTTTTGCCCCTATTGTGTGGCCGCGCGAAATTTGCTCAATAGTAAAAATGTGCAATTCATCGATATACCGGTCGACAGCGCGCCAGAATTACGACGCGAGATGTCCCGCTTAAGCGGTCAGCAAACTGTGCCACAGATTTGGATTGACGACCAACATGTTGGTGGTTTTGACGATCTGGCAATGCTTGAACGTCAGGGTAGCCTGAATCAATTACTAAAATCGGCGTAGTACGCCATCCATAGCAATAACTACAAGTAGAGGACGCCTCAATGGCTGAAGAAGAATCAGGTGCCGCCGCTCAAGAAGAGCTGCCACAACAACAATTTTCGATGCAACGTATTTACACCAAAGATATCTCTTTCGAGTCTCCCTCGAGTCCCGATGTTTTCAAAAAGCAGTGGCAACCCAAAGTCAATGTGGACTTGAACACAAAGAGTGACAAAATCGATGAACTGGGAAATTTCGAAGTAGTTCTGACGATTACAATCACCGCTTTACTGGACGAGGAAACGGCGTTTTTGGTCGAAGTACAGCAAGCGGGAATTTTCTTTATTGCCGGTATTGAAGGTGAGAACTTGCGTCGCATTTTGGCTACTGCGGCTCCCAATATTCTGTTCCCCTATGCACGCGAAAATATAGATTCGGTGTGTGTCAAAGGCGGCTTCCCCGCTGTGATGTTGGCACCTGTAAATTTTGATGCGCTGTTTCAGCAAGCCGTTGCCCAATCTGCTGCCGCCGCTTCTGAAGAAGAGTCGGCTACTCAGTAAAGGCTTAACTGCGCCCACCGAAACAACGGTGGGCTGCTTTATCCTAAATCGTGAAACCCTAGTTGGCGCAATCCTTCATAGACAATGACGGCTGCTGCATTGGATAGGTTGAGGCTGCGGCTGTCGGCTCTCATAGGGATACGTATTTTGCTACTTTGGTCAGCCTGTTCGAGTATGTCAGCAGGTAAGCCTCGCGTTTCGGAGCCAAAAACTAAGGCATCACCCGCTTGAAAAAGCGTTTGGTGGTAGGGCGAGCTGCCCTTGGTGGTGACGTAGAATATTCGATCAACATCGGTGCTCTGACGAAAACTATCGAAATCGGAGTAGGACTCCACACTGGCAAACTCCCTATAATCCAATCCGGCTCTGCGTAGCTTTTTGTCATCCAGATCAAATCCCAAGGGCTCTATCAGATGTAAAGAGCAGCCGGTATTTGCACACAGGCGGATAATGTTTCCGGTGTTGGGTGGAATTTCCGGTTGGTGCAGTACAACTTTAAACACCTTGGCTACATCTCCAGCTCTTTCATCTTCCGAGTTAAGGTATTGCGGCCCCAGCCGAGTAATTCAGCGGCGTCTTTTTTACGTCCCTGTGTATGTGCCAATGCCACGTCGATCATAACCCGTTCAAACTCTGGGGTCGCCCTGTCCAATAATCTAGGCGTGCCCCCTGACAGTTCTTCGCTGGCCCACTGGTGCAACTGCTCGCGCCACCCCGAATTACCGCCGACTGCAATGGGGTCGGGCGTATTACCCAGCTCCGGCGGCAAATCGGCAAGATGCACTTCCCGACCGGCCGCCATCACAGTAATCCAGCGGCAAGTGTTCTCTAGCTGCCTGACGTTGCCCGGCCAATCTAGAGCGGTGAGGAACTGTTCTGTCTCCCGCATTAGTATCTTGGGCTCGCCGCCCAGTTCTTTGGCGGCTTTTTGAAAAAAGAACTGCATTAATCGAGGAATATCTTCGCGACGCTCGCCCAGTTTTGGAATGTGAACACGTATTACGTTAAGGCGATGAAACAAATCCTCTCGAAAGCTTCCTTCTAGCACCAGTCGCTCCAGGTCCTGGTGAGTGGCTGCGATAATGCGTACGTCAACGTTCACTGAGGTGTGACCACCTACGCGGTAGAACTCTCCGTCTGCCAGTACACGCAACAGACGAGTTTGGGTGTCAGCAGGCATGTCACCAATTTCGTCCAGAAACAAAGTGCCCCCGTCGGCCTGTTCAAAGCGGCCCTCGCGCTTGCTATTTGCACCGGTAAAAGCGCCGCGCTCATGACCGAACAATTCAGATTCCATGAGGTCTTTCGGAATAGCCGCCATATTGAGTGCGATAAATGCATTGTTAGTGCGGGGGCTGTGTTGGTGCAGCGCTCTGGCGACCAGTTCTTTACCGGTGCCCGACTCGCCGTTTATCAGCACGGTAATATTACTTTGTGCTAGCCGCCCTATCGCCCTAAACACCTCCTGCATAGCCGGAGCTTCACCGATGATGCCGGTGGCGGGCGGCATCTCGGCAGCAGTTGCAACCTCTCCCCGTCGTTCTAAAGAGAGGGCGAGAGCGCGCTTTGTAATAGTGATGACTTCATCTGTATCGAAGGGTTTGGGCAAATATTCAAAAGCGCCCTGCTGATAGGAAGCCACGGCGCTGTCCAGGTCGGAGTGGGCGGTAGTTATAATGACGGGCAAGTCAGGGTAGTGACTGCTAATATGAGCGAGCAACTCCAAGCCATCTATTCCCGGCATCCGTATGTCGCTAATAATGGCGTGGGGTTGTTCCCGCTGCAGCCTGTCGAGCAATGTGCGGCCCTCCTCGAAGCACTCTACGCCAATACCGGCCTGGCTTAGCGTTCGCTGCAATACCCATCGGATTGAGCTGTCATCGTCGACAACCCAGACTGTTTGCTCACTTGGCATCTTTGGTTTCCATGGGGAGAAAAATAGAGAAAGTTGTTTTTTGTGGATGGCTTGTGCAGTCGAGGAACCCGCCGTGGCTGTTGATGATCGATTGCGATATCGACAAGCCTAGCCCGGTACCGTCAGCTCGGCCGCTCACCATGGGTATGAATACCGCATGCATCAGATCTTTCGCGATACCCGGGCCGTTGTCGCTAATGTCTACGCGACAAACCAGTGGATGACGCTTTGTTCCGATGGTGAACTGTCGTTGTGCCCGTGTTTTAAGGGTAACGCAGCATCGGACTCCTGGTTCGGCAGCCTGCACCGCGTTGCGCATAATATTGAGTATCGCCTGGATGAGCTGGCTGCGATCGCCCGGGATACTGGGTAAGCTGGGGTCATAGTCGCGAATAATGTCCAACATATCACCACTCTCGGCATTGAGTAGGTTTCTCAAGTGTTCCAGCACTTCGTGAATATTGAGTGGCTCTAAAGCGAGTTGCTCCCGAGAGCCCAATAAGCGGTCGACTAAATCTCTCAGGCGATCGGCTTCTTTTATGATGACATCGGTATATTCATTGAGATGATCACTGGGTAACTCTTTGGCCAATAATTGCGCGGCCCCGCGCACACCGCCCAGCGGGTTTTTGATTTCATGGGCGAGGCTGCGAATCACTGCTTTCGTGGTCTCCTGCGTGTGTAGCATGCCTTCGTCCCGGCTAATTTTTAAAAGGCGGTCAACAATCTGCAGTTCTGCTAGTAGGCCGGAGTTGGCCCGGGGATCGACGATAGGCGTGAGAAACAGATCAACGTGTATTTCCTGCCCGCTGAGTAGGGTTAAGACCATATCCCGGTGGGTCACGGTTGCACGGCCGCGCAAGGCCTGTTCGAGTTTTTGCTGCCAGATTTGTGGGCGAAGTACTAGCTGTTTGGCTTCCAGGCCGACGGTGCGCGCGACTGAGCTCTCGAACAGTGCTTGGGCTGCCGAGTTCATAGTAGTCACCAGCAATTGGCTGTCCAAGGCGATCACAGCAGTACTGATATTTTCGAGGATGTCGATATTTTGCGCCATATTGATCCTGAAGCTGGTCTCGTATTTGGGCTCTACTGTTTGACATTGCAATAATGGGGCCAACCCCGATGGAATACATCAGAAACTTGGGTGTCCTAATATTTGTATCCCAAGCGGATAGTTGGCGCTTACAAACATCATGGCAATGGAAGCTGAGTCGTCATGTATCAGTGGAAAGATCTAGCAGCGAGATAGCGCTCATCTATGGCGCACCATAATGGTGCGCTCAAAAAGAGGCGCTGTCTAGTGGAATGAAGCTGCTGTCTAGAAGTTCTTGGAGGGTCTGCGCACGTGAAGCGTCACGGGCTCAGATACAGCTAGGCTACTACCCGATGCATCGAGTATGTCTATGGTGAGAATGTGGCTGCCTCTAAATACGTTGGTAAGCGACCAGCTCAGGATTGACTGCGGTGCATCAACCGCCACGCCGTCCATTAAGAGTTGTACCTTGGCGCCGCCTGCCAGGGGTGTATTGAGTTCGGCACTCACCGAAAAATTGCCTGCTGCACCCACGGGTATAACGGTATCTTGCACGGGAGATACGATGGCAACCGACATCTTGACCGCTTCTTCCTTCGGCTCTTGTTGCGCTCTTGTGCGAATATTCGGGGGTGGGGGGGTGCTATTAATTGCCGGCAGATCAACACTCTCAACTGCTCCGCCCCCGATCGGTGGTGTATCTGAATATACGGTATTGCCGTTTTCATCGACAGATTTGTAGATTTGGCCGTGGGCAATAAGGGGAGCAAGGAGTAAGGCGGCGATCACTAGTCTATTCATGGGAATACCCGTGAGGTAGGAGTGCTTACCCTATCATATTCTCGAAAAGCGGGCGAAACGCGGGCGAAAAAAAAGGCCCGACATGCGGGCCTTTTAGCGCTTAATGGGCGATTAGAGCGAGTAGTACATGTCGAACTCGACGGGGTGAGTGGTCATGTTTAGACGCTCAACTTCTTCCTCTTTGAGTTTAATATACGCATCGATCATGTCGTCGGTAAATACACCGCCAACGGTCAAGAAGCTGCGACCTTCATCCAGCGCTGCGAGAGCCTGTTCCAGGCTAGAGCATACAGTTGGGATTGCCGCTGCCTCTTCTGCGGGCAAGTCATACAAATCCTTGTCTGCTGCATCACCGGGGTGGATCTTGTTTTGAATGCCGTCAAGGCCAGCCATAAGCATTGCTGCAAAGCTCAGGTATGGGTTGGCAGTGGGGTCAGGAAATCGCACTTCTACGCGCTTGCCCTTGGGGCTGGGCTCGTAGGGAATACGAATCGAAGCGGATCGGTTGCGGGCAGAGTATGCCAGCATTACGGGCGCTTCAAAGCCTGGTACCAGACGTTTGTAGGAGTTGGTTGAGGCATTGGTGAATGCGTTGAGTGCGCGTGCGTGCTTAATGATTCCGCCAATATAAAACAGTGCATTTTCTGACAGGCCTGAGTACAGGTCGCCGGCAAATACATTCTCTCCGTCTTTATAAATAGACTGGTGCACGTGCATACCTGAGCCGTTATCGCCTACCAATGGCTTGGGCATAAAGGTCGCTGTTTTGCCGTAGGCATGAGCAACGTTGTGAGTACAGTATTTCATGATCTGAACTTCATCGGCTTTTTTAACAAGCGTATTGAATTTCACGCCGATCTCACACTGCCCAGCTGTGCCTACTTCGTGGTGGTGTACTTCTATGGGCAGGCCCATTTGCTCCATGGCGGTACACATTGCTCCACGAATGTCATGCAACGAGTCGACTGGAGGTACAGGGAAATAACCGCCTTTGACGCCTGGACGGTGACCGGTATTGCCGTCTTCAAATGACTGGTTAGAGGCCCAGGCAGCTTCCTCAGAATTGATAGAATAGCCTGCTCCACTCATGTCAGAGTGCCATTTAACATCATCAAACACGAAGAACTCGGGCTCTGGACCGAAAAATGCAGTGTCGCCTATACCGGTAGACTTGAGGTAGTCTTCGGCACGTTTTGCCACAGAGCGGGGATCGCGTTCATAGCCCTGCATAGTGGTTGGCTCGACAATGTCGCAGCGCACGATGATAGTGGCGTCATCGGTAAATGGGTCTAGTACCGAGGCGGTATCGTCGGGCATCAATATCATGTCGGATTCGTTAATGCCCTTCCAGCCCGAGATTGAAGAGCCGTCGAACATTTTACCACCTTCAAAGAAGTCTTCGCTAACTTCGCTGGTGGGGATGGTGACGTGCTGCTCCTTGCCACGAGTGTCGGTGAACCGCAGGTCTACCCAGCGTACTTCATTATCTTTTATTAGGTTCAGAGTCAGTTCTGACATCGTGTATCCTCCATCGGATTAAGTGTTGGTCGGCCCTTAACGTACCCCGGAATGGGCGCTTTAAGTGCAGTCGGGCTTTGCTGCCCCATACTGGTATCTTGTGGAAACATATGTAGCAAGAGACGTGCCAAAATGGCCGCGCTCTAACGTACTGATTAACATGAAATAATATCTACGGACAATTGATCTGCAAGGGAAAAGCACCAATATGGTGCGCAGTCGCACCCTATTGGTGCTTTAATCAAGAGGCAATTGAAGTAGTCCTTCAGAAGCGCACCAAAAATCGTGCGTAGCCCGTATAATATGTGTCTCGTTTAGCCGGGTTCGTTATCGCTCCTATGAAATTCGTTGTCAAGTTTTTCTCTGAAATCGCTATGAAAAGTAAGCCCGTGCGCAAGCGCTTCGTACAAAAGCTCGCGGGAAACGTTCGGGCCGTGCTGCGGGACTATGATCCGTCGGTGTTGGTTTATCGGCAGTGGGACAGGCTTCAGGTAGAAACGCAGCTGACTGATAGCGCGATTATCGCTGCCATGATTGCGGCATTGCGCTGCACCTCCGGAATTACCTATATCCTGGCCGTGCGTGAGCACCCGCTGGGAGAATTGGATGAACTGGTTGATGTGGTGTTGCCTGTTTATGGCGATCGTTTGATGGGTAGGACGTTTGCCGTGCGCTGTAAGCGGACTGGCATGCACAGTTTTCGCTCAATAGATGTGGAGCGAATTGTGGGTGAGCAGTTAATGCGCTCCAGTGATGCAGTCGGGGTCAATCTCAAGCACCCTGAGGTGACCGTTGATATCGAAATTAACGGTGAGAGAGTTTACGTCATTGAGGGGCGGCATCGCGGTATGGGCGGCTTTCCTATGGGCAGTATTGATCCTGTTCTGTCGCTCATTTCCGGTGGCTTCGATTCGCCGGTTGCAAGCTACCTGATGATGAAGCGAGGGATGCAGACCCATTTCCTGTTTTTCAATTTGGGCGGGCGGGATCATGAGTTGGGGGTGAAAGAAGTAGCTCTGTACTTATGGCAGAAGTTCGGTAGTAAGCAGCGAGTACTGTTCATTAGCGTGCCTTTTGAGGAGGTGCTGGCCGAGCTGCTAACGCGTATTGAGGACCGACAGATGGGGGTGATTTTGAAGCGCATGATGCTGCGAGTGGGCGATAGGATTGCCAGCGAGCTGGAGATAGACGCGCTCGTTACCGGTGAGTGCGTTGGTCAGGTGAGCAGTCAAACCATACGGA
>JBLHSI010000004.1:0-37987 GCA_047626655.1 Halioglobus sp. | reverse complement strand
AGCGCACGCCCGCTTGCGCTGCCAAATTAATGACGCGGTCAAAGTTACCGCGCTGAAAAACGGACTCCATCGCCACTCGGTCCTGCAGGTCTGCTTGAACAAAGGTAAAGTTCTCGTGATTTTCGATACGATGTAGGCGCGATTTCTTTAGGTTGACATCGTAATAGTCGTTTAAGTTGTCATAACCGACCACGTTGTCTCCCCTGGCCAGAAGCGTCAGGCATACGTGGGAGCCGATGAAACCCGCGGCTCCGGTGACTAGAATATTCATGAGGTAGACTTGCCTATAGTCGCGAAGGTGACCTATCGATCGGGTCGTGTGTGCAGATCATAACCACAGCTTAGTAAAATGGCAAAATTTCCATCGTAAAAGTGTGGCCTGGGTCCGCTGGTGGATATCTGGATGCCAGTGATCTAGAATTCACCCCTCAAAATTGGCTCATGTAATCAACATAGGGAAGAGAATCTGTGGCAGAGAATAAAGAAAGAGATCACGCGAGTGATTATCGATTGTGTACTCAGCGTTTTATAGCGTTAGCAAATACCATGAAAGATGAAGGATTGGAGCTTGGATTAGTCTCTCAGGCACTCATGTCAGCCTCGGGAGTCTACGCCACCTATGCTATCGCTGGAAATGAGGGCGGTCTGAATCAATCGGGTGTCGATAAATTGGTGGAGCTCTATAAAGCGAGTCTTGAGGAAGTTCAGCAGACTAAGAAACAGGGCCTTAGCGAGGGGTAATAGTTCAGCCTATGCGGGGTCTTGAGTGTTATTTTGAGTAATTAACTGAATTTGATTAAGGAAGTGGTAGGGTCTTAGAAGTTCTCGTAGTTCAGAAGCCGGTACCGCCTTGCTGAACAAGTACCCCTGAATAACGCTGGCGCCATTTTCAGTGAGAAAATGGTATTGCTCGTGTGTTTCAACACCCTCCGCAACTAGCTTCAAATTCATACTTCTACCCATGGCGATAATAGCAATAACCAAACTGGCATCGTTGTCGCTCTTGTCAAAATCGATAACAAAGCTACGATCGATTTTTAGTTCATCAAGTGGGAAGCGTGAGAGATAACTCAAAGAGGAGTAGCCGGTACCAAAATCGTCTATTGAAAGGCTGACACCCATTTGCTTTAGTGCGTGAAGGAGTCTGACGGTGGCATTTGAATTGTCTATGACCAAGCCCTCGGTCAATTCTAGCTGAAGCGTACCTGGATCGAGGCCGGTTTCGTTTAGTGTATCTTCGACATGTTGCATAAAGCGCGCGTTAAATTGCAGTGCCGATACGTTTACCGCGATCTTGGGCAGGTGGAACCCTTCCGCTCTGAGCTTAACCATCTCGCGACAGGCCTGCTGCAAAACCCAATCCCCCAGCGCTCCAATCAAACCCATCTCTTCCGCCAGTGATACAAACTTGGCAGGCGGAATTAGGCCCTGTTGCGGATGTTCCCAGCGCACCAGCGCCTCAGCGCCAATGACAGAACCTGACTCGGTGTCCACCTGTGGTTGGTAGTGCAGCACCAGTTCGCCGCGATCAATGGCTTTACGCAAGTCTATTTCGAGATTGAGTCGTTCAATGCCGGTAGCGTCCATTTCGCTGTTGTAGTAGATATAGCTGTTTTTACCTATACCCTTTGCGTGGTACATGGCGGTATCGGCGGCGCGCAACAAACCTTCTACATCTAAGGCATCTTGTGGAGCAATGGCGATGCCGATACTGGGAGTGATGACCAGTTCGTGGCCCTCTATAGTCATCGGTTCACTAAGCGCGTTGATGATTCGTTGTGCCACCAACGCCGCTGAATCAACATGTTCAATTTTGTTCAGCACAACTGTGAATTCATCCCCACCGAGACGCGAGACATCGATCTCTGAGCTACTGCTTTCACTGTAGTGACTCGCAACATCACTGTCTCTTATGCACCGTGTGAGTCGCAAGCTAACCTCGCGCAAGAGTAAGTCTCCAGCGCTATGTCCCAGCGAATCGTTGATGCGTTTGAAATTATCCAGATCGAGGAATAGCAGTACCAGGTTTTCTCGCTCGCGGCTGGCAAGTCGAAGTAGTAATGCGAGCTGCTCAGTGAAAAGCCGTCTGTTAGGGAGTGATGTCAGACTGTCAAAGTAAGCGAGTCTGCGCATCCTGTTGTTAGACTCGGTCACCTGTTTGACCGCTGTATTGAGTTCGTCGTTGCGTTTCGAAAGCTGAGCGGTGCGCTCGTCAACTTTCATGCTGAGTAGTTGATGATCAACATCCATTTTGGTTTTGTGTATATTGAGACCGCCGATAATACCATTGAGGATAGTGGCAATCTCAGAGATTTCCCCGCTGCCTTTTACGGCTATAGTGCCATGGGTTTTGCCGGAAGCGATATCGTCAGCCATTTTTGCGAGTCGTGACAGCGGTGCTGTTATCCGGCGGGACGCAATGACACTCAAAATAGCAAAGCCGAGCACAAATAATGTGAATGCTAGCGCCATCTTGGCAATAAAGGGAAGTATCGTCAGTAGGACTAATGAGCGGTTTATTCCCAGCTGGATATAGCCAATTAAATAGGAGCTTTTTACAATACCGGGCACTGCCATAGCGTAGGCAAAATCTGTCCGTGTCAGTTCGGCATCCAGTGGGTTGATGACAGAAAAAACGGGAACGATATAATCGTATACTCTATCGACACCCAAGGAAGTGATAAGGGGTGAGTATCCGCCGGCCCCAATTGTCGGTTTTCGCGCGCTGAACGTTGTTTCGAGAGGGGAGCCGTCGCCACGTAGAGTCTTGAAATCTATTCGCTCATAATCAGCTGCTGCAGACTTCTGATTGCTGGCCAGGGCATGTCCTTCTGCATCGCGTAGCACGGCGTAACTAACGCCTTCCATGGCCGAAAATGTCGATACAGTTTCGCCCATAGCGGCTGTGTCGTCATAGTAAATATCCAGTTGAAGTTTTGCTTCGCTGCGTATGTACACTGTGGTTTCGTTGCGCAATAGCTGCAATTTTGTGCGATATTCTTGGTTGACGAGATATACAGATGTAAAGCCGCTAATGAGCAGTGCGAGGGTGATTACAAGTACATTGATCCTGCTCGCGATATTCATGGGGTAACTGTGCCGAACCCGGGTGGAAAATGATTCGAAAACGTAACATGTAAGCCTTAGATCGTCCAATGTAACTGATGCGAAGCCGAATAATCCTAACGGCGAAGATATGAACCAATTTGTGATATATACCGATATATCGCTTTGGTTTTGCTGCCACCCTTGAGTAGAATTGACAGGTGACAATGATTACTGACAAAAGTAGACCTTCGGGCTCTCCATTGCATTCTCGAGATAGCGGTATCGATGGCTATGTTCTGGATAATATGGAAGGGGCAGTTGATCAGGCATCTTTTCTGGCGCGGCTAGACGTCCCCGTCGCTGTTATCGGGCCGCCGGGTACAGGAAAAATGTATATCGCCAAGGTCGTTCACCAAGAATCTGGCGGCCAGCCGAATCGTTTAATTCAAATAGATTGTCGAGAGTTTCGAAATAAATCTGATGCAATAAAACGTATTCAGAAGGAGTTGACGCGCGCCGAAGGGAAGACACTGGTATTTAAGTCTCCCCATCTAATGAGTGTCGAAGCTCAGGTCAAGTTGGCGCGTCAAATTTCTTCTCGCACGCTGGCTGACGTTAATCCAGCTCGATATCTACCTGACGCAAAACTGGTGGCTCTATTTCCCGAGCCGCTTGAGCACCTAATGGCACATGCGGGACTCAATGAACGGCTGGCCAGCGCATTTGCGGGGTTCCCAATTAATGTCCCGCCTATCAAGGATAGAAAGCAGGCGGTATTGCGCTGGGCTGACAAAATATTGGGCCAGGAATGCATCCAGCGCAAACGGAAAGTCGAGGGCTTTACCGCAGAAGCGGAAGAGGCGATGTTGGCTCATCCATGGTTGGGTAATATTAGTGAAATGCGCCAGCGAATACTGCAGGCGTTGGATGGCCTCAAAGGTGATTGGATTACGCCCATGGATCTGGGTATTTACAAGGGTGGTGATGGGCAGGCGGCATTCACAAGCGCCGTGCCTATGTCTTTCTTGGAATCGATGGATAAGCTTGTTGCCTCTGAGGAAAGCTATACGCCCTCAGCGCTGGAGCAATTGGACTTAGCGCTGGCAGAGTGCGTTAATTATTTACAGTTACAGAACGTTGTCGAACCGTTGGGGGATTGGCTACACGATGAACTTGTGCTGGCTGCTATCGATCGATTTCGCGGTGGCACCAAGACTACGGCAGAATTTCTACAGACTAATCCTCGTAATATTGGCAGATGGTCTGCAAAAATCGAACAACGAGAGGCCTCTAGATTCGCGTGCATAGTGTGGAATGATTGTCGGCGTCTGAGCGGTGAATGGATACGGGAATGTTCGCAGCGTGGAGAGTCTCCACTGGAGGTCGCCGAAAAACTGTTGTTGCAGCATCTGGAAAAACTGAAAGGCACTCTGCGGCTTGCTACGCGGGCAAAAATCATGGGAATGTCTGCTCCCACTTATCAAAAGCGAGTTAGAGAATATAATGGCTGAAAAGAAAGAAGTAGGGCAGAGAGCTGCAATGCCGAAATCTAGGGAGGGCATTCGAAAAGCTATTCACGACTATGCTGAAGAGTTCGCCAACTCCAAGGAAGAAACACTGCCCGTGAGTTTGGGTTTCTCGGCTAGACTGAATATGCTGTGGGATCTGGCCGATGTCGTCCCTTCCCAAACTGCCGGTAGAATTACCAGCATACTAAATATAAACAGCGATTGGCGAGAATCTGAGGTTAGGAACTGGTTGCAAAAAGATGTGTTGCCGCCACGATTAGAATTCCACAATATGGTGAAGTTCCTAGTTAGGCAATTACAGGATAGCCATAATATTCAACGCTGGGAAGCCTTCTTACTTTATGGCTCACCGATAGTATCATCGCCCGTTAAACACATAATGTACCGAGAGGACCAGGCGCGCCGAGATATCGCTACCATGATATTTGCTCAAATCACTGATAAATATGAAATACCCCCCTCGGCCTATCAGGCCGAAGAAGTCTTTCAGCGATGTCTAACATTTATGCATAAATTCAACATTTATGAGTTGAGAGACTTTCAAGCTGGCCATATGGAGCCCTTTAAAAACTATATGTTCCCGAGTGAATAGCTAGCTAGGGCGGGCGCTTCCGCCTGTTTTTAACGTTGTGCGTGTATCGAGTTTACTGCAGCAGCGACTATTGATCCCCATCCATACCACTACTTGCAGCTTTTCGAAAGCTGAAGTTGTAGTTTTTCTACTTTTCTCTACTTTCTTTCCTTCACCCAGTGATTAACTGGAGAAAACGTTAGTTTTTTCTTGTAGGTAGTTTCGCTCGCGGAAATACTGTGTTGGCTAACTAAATTTGTGATCTGAATCGCAACTTGAATAACACAGAGGGTGAAACATGACAGACGAAACTCAAGATCTCGATATCTCAGGAGTGAAAATTGCGATAGTCGATGATGCCAAAACAATTCGCATGATGATGTCACATACACTGAAGAGTATGGGCTGTGAGGTTGAGTGCGCAGAAGACGGTTACAAGGCTCTGGGTATGCTGCGTCGCTTCAACCCCGATCTGATATTTTTAGATATCACCATGCCGGAACTGGATGGATATCAGACGTGTACGCTAATTCGAAATTCTGAGGGTACTAAAAATACCCCAGTCATAATGTTGTCGTCCTCTGATGGCATTTTCGATATTGCTAAAGGGCAAGCCCGCGGAGCAACCGCGCATGTTACCAAAATTCCTAGTGAGGCCATATTGCGTCAGTTGATTCACAATCACACCAATATGCAGGCGGTGGCGTAGTTCATGGAATCATCAGCGCTTAGCTCGCTGGATCAGTTGGAGGACAGCTACGTTCAAGGGGCTGTTTTATCTCCCGTCCAGGAGAACACTGAAATGTTTTGGGTGGGGACTTCTCTTAGTATTGCCGGTGTACCTCTGTTAATCGGGGAGGGCGAACTCGAAGAAGTTATTGAGACGCCTGCTTGTACGGCAATACCCGGGACCAAGTCCTGGGTGCTCGGTATCGCGTCTCATCGCGGCGGATTGTTGCCTATTGTCAGCGGTGACGTCTTGTTTAGAAATACTCCGTACTCTTCCAAGCCCCGTGAATACTGCATGGTAGTCAGACTCCCCGGTTATCACTTTGGGGTGACTTTGAGCCGAATAGAGCGAGATTTGAAATTCCCTGTGACGGAACGTGATATGACCAAAACGATAGATCCCGATTTTGCGCCATATTGCCTAGGGGGCTTTCATAGAGATGGTAACTTTCTGGCGATTCTGGATATACACAAATTAGTGGCTGATAGTGGTTTAGCAAATGCCTCAGCTACAGAAAAAGTTTCAATTGAGGATAAGAGCAATGACTAATACGACAGCTAAGAAGAACAACTCCAATCTTTGGGTTGGGTTAATGAGTGCTGGCATCCTGGCGTGTTTACTCGGTGTTGGTTACACGTTCTATATGATTCAGGAGGAGGCTGGTGAAGATGTAGAATCTCGCCTCGTTGCTGATGAGTTACGTGTGTTGGCTCAGCGGGTTTCAGTTAAGTCTAATGAGACGGCGCGAGGCGAACCCAATACCTTTACTCAATTGGAGTCGTATCTTAGCGGTTACCAGAACCTGATGGGACAGTTGCAGTCTGTAGGAGTAGATGAGCAGCTCAGTAATATCCAGTCAAGGTGGTTACCCGTAGAGCAGGCAGTAAAAACGCTGGTAGATGCTGGACCGCGCATTATCTTTACCCATGGTGTATCACAGGAATTGGAAGAGAATATTAAGCCTATTCAAAGTGAATTTGCGGCTGTGGTAGATATTTTGCGAGATGAGGCCGTTTCAGCAGATACGATAGTTGCCGCGCAGAGGACTCTTTGGCTGACCGAGAGAATCGCTAGAAATATTGAAAAAATTCTTGCCGGTGGTTCTGGCAGTCAGTTGGCCGTTAACGAATTCCGCTCTGATGCGACAAGCTTTGGAAAGATCATTGCCGCTCTTAAGAAGGGCGATAGGGTTATGGGTGTGCAGCGCTTGACAGATCTAGACGCGATTGCGGCGATCGATACGGCGGCTGGATTGTTCTCTGTTGTGTCCACATCTATCGACCAGATAGAAGGCGCATCGGCTGAGCTTCGAGAAGCGGCAGCGGCCAGAGCGACCATTATTACTTCAAACGCGGCCTTGGTTGGCGCCGTCTCTGCCCTTGCGCCGGCTATCGACCTACTGACCAATGCCCGGCTTTACGATCGCGGATATTTGATGGCCTTGTTTGGTGCGCCAGGACTACTAGCCGTTGGCTTACTGGTAGTGATGTATCGCAATCAACGTAAACGCGTCTTGTATACCGAGGAAGGTGTGGCTGAGATTAACCGCGCTCTGGTGAAAATCGCCGAAGGTGATTTGACTGTCACAGTGTCAGAAGAAAATTCAGTGACTCAGGATATCGCTAGAGAAATTAACGTTTCAACCAAACGCCAGCGAGAGCTCATCCGAAACATTAGGACGCCTTTTAGAGTGTCTGTCGATGAAATTGGCAATATCGGCCAGACCGCTTCTGATCAGGTTGAAAAGGGCAGAGAGCTGACCCGTTCAGTTGTTGAATCGACAACAGCAGCAACAGAAATGGTACGAACTAGTGAAGAGATTAAAAGTTCGACGGCAGAGGCTGCTAGGACGTCCGAGCGTAACAGTGCACGGGTAGCAAGGGGCTATGAGCTGACCAAAGACATGTCTAAGGCCTCTGCAGATGTACGAGAGTCCGTACAGGAAACGTCGAAGTCCGCCAAGCGACAGGGCGAATTGATTCAATCAGTTACAACCGCTGCAGAATATATTCAAGCACTAAACACTAAGATATCGGTTGTTGCGATCAACACGCGAATCGAAGCGGAAAAAGCAGGTGAACACGGACGACCCTTTCTGGGAATTGCGGAAGCGATTGGCGACTTGCTGCGTGAAGCGGAAGAAGAGGGGCGGAAGATTATTTCCGAGGTTCGAATGTTGCAGAATATGTCTGCCGATAATCTAAACAGCATGGAGAACACGGTGGGTACCGTCGTTACTATCCTGGAGTACATCGACAGACTGGACAGTTCTCTAGAGGACATTAACGAGGGGTCAGCAGCGATAACCGCCATTGTAACTTCAGTGGACGAAGCGGCCGGCAAGTCGGCTGACAGCGCACAGTACATGAGCAACTCGATGGCAGAAATTCGCAAACGAAACTTAGAAATTAGTGAGTTTAGCGAGTACACCCAAGGCGGTGTCGGAAGTTTACAAAAATCGATGCACGATGTAGCCGAAAACCTGAGTCAGTTTAAGATTGAACGAGCAGGCGTGGCGGCCGCAAAGCCTACTGTCGTAACCGGATCATCCAAGATTTACGGTGAGCAGGAAATGGCGGAGCTTGAATCAACAGGTGAGGCAAGGCTCTCTGTATGACCGTAAAACCTGCACAGTCTACCCAAAAGGGAACGTTGTACGGGATTGCCTGGCGCCTGTCGAGACATCAATGTCGCAGCACCAGCGCCCATCAAAAATTTAGAGGAAACAGCTAATGGCTAGCAAGACGGATATCGTATCACTCAAGTGGGTCATCGGACTGATGAATAAACAGACCGAAAACGCTGAGATGGCATTGGTTGACTACAGCAAGGACCTCTCGCAGAAAAAGCCCCTATTACAATGTATGTGGGCTATCCATCAGATTACATCGACACTGCGTGCTTTGGGCATGAAAAAGGGTGAGATGCTGACTGTGGAAATGGAGCGCAGCCTAAACTTCCTCTATAAGGATAAAGTGATTGGAGAGCGTCGAAAGCTGACCATGGGTGGCCTGATGCAGGCGCTGAAAATTCTTCCTGCGTATTTGGCGCACACCCAGAATGTTCGACAGGACACGGGTCGTGGACTTGAGCAATATGTCAATGATCTTCGCCGCTGGGTGGGTGAGCGTCCGCGACCTCAGGCTTTTTTCTTTCATATGGACATCTCGAAAGAGTTAGGTATTACAGCAGGCGCGTCGCCGGCATCTGATGAGGAAATCATGAGTCGCGCCAATGTTATGCTGGCTCTCTATCTGGAAATGGCCAAGTCGGCTTTGCGAAAGCGCAATGTTGGCGAAAGCATGAAGACTGTGGCCCGTATTTCTAGAAAAATGCAGACTTTATTTGTGGGCACCGAGCCCGAGCGATTTTGGCTTACTCAGATCGGCTTGTGCGAAGGGATAGCGGGTGGCCTGATTGTTCCCGATGAGTGCATTGCTCAAATATTTAAAACGGGCGCTTTTCTCATTAAGTATGCCAGAGAGAATGGTGCAGAGATCGATAAGACTGTTGATTATGATAGCTGCCTGGAGCAGATGCTCTATTACATCGCCTCTTGCAAGTCTAAGCCAGTACATATATCTAACATACGCAACGTATTTGGTGTGGATGAAGAGACATTGGTCTCTGCCAGTAGTGGGCTAGTGCATATTGATGCACTTGTTACAGCTATTAGCAGTGCGCTTGAACAGTTGAATGTAGTGATACAGCATATAGGGTCGAACGATACGACTCTGGGCTCTGAAGATGGCAGTGTTCTGGCTGACGCCCTATCACTCGAAAGCATAGAAAATGCACAGATTCGACTGACCGCCGCCGGTCAAGGCGCACACGCGGATTCGCTACAGGCTGTGTACGATAAACTGAGTGAGCTCAGTTCTGGACAGTATGTGGGCGACGAAGTACGCACTCAGCAAGCGGTGAATGAGGTCGTTCGAGGCATCGTCGATGTCAAGTTGGACCTTGAATATAAGCTGGAATATGGATTGTGCAGTTCCTTCTCAAGTAAAGAGTTTGAACTGCGGGAGAGTGTTGTATCGGCAACATTTACCCAAATGTCACTCGTTGAAAATAACTTGCATACAGTATTACGCCGCAAAGCACTTGCTGCTGCTCTGGTGAAGAAACCCTTTAGCGCCGAAAGCATAATGCAGTTAACGTTGGCGCTGCATCGCTATCTCAACAAATCAGACCAAGGTCATGAAGAGTTGCGCAAGGCGCTCAGCGAAGCTGATAACGGTGAAGCCGATATCGATCTGTTGTTTGAATTGGCACAGACATTTTTCAGCGAGTTACCCGAGGCTCATGAAAGACATGCGATTGGTACGTCTTTGCGTCTTCTTGATGAGATTACAGGTGCGCTTGGCTTTGCCGGAATGGATCGAGAGAGCGAGGTTATTGAGCAGTGTAGCAATTGGCTTAGTGCCGCAAGTAAAGCCGGTAGCGTGCGTGAGGATGAGGCCTTTCGTTGTTTTGCAGACGCTTTTGCACAGATCGAGCTCCATCTACAGCGCTCTATCATCGATCCTTTAGACGATACGTCTCATATGATGGCTTTGGCCGAGCAGCGTGCACAGGAGCTACAACGTTTTAGCTTGGACCTGTCCAATGGTTCCGATGTCGTCGCCTCAGTGGCTTTAGAACCAAAGAGCCATGTGCAAGACGGTGTGATACCCACGCAGTTTCGCGACGTTTTTATTGAAGAGGCCGAAGATATTTCCACTGAGTTGTTAAGTCTGCTCGAGAGCTGGATAGAGCAACCTGTGAATAACAGTCATTTGCAGGATATTAGACGCCATTTCCATACATTTAAGGGAAATGGAAGAGCGGTAGGTGCTAATACTCTGGGTGAGCTAGGGTGGGCAGCCCAGGACATGTTGGACCGAGTGATCGATGGTGAGTTGGCGCCCAATGAGACCTTGCAAACACTTCTAGCTGACGTTATTAACGCGTTGCCGGGATTGGTTTCTTCGTTTGGCAATATAGAGGGCTTTAATGTTGATACAACACGCCATCTCACCGACAAGTGTTTTCGCTTAGCCAATTCTGGTGGCGTTGATATGGCTGAGGAACTGCAGGATATCGCTCCGGCTAGTACCTCGCATTCTCGCCCGCCTGTCGCAAATACCGAGCAAGCCGCGCTTAGCCAGCCTGTAGGCCACTAGAAGTCGGCCCCGCACAGATATTATTGGAGAGAACCATGCAGCTAGACAACGACCAGACAGCGATGCCCCCACAGCCATTTGACACAGATGACACTGAAAATGATGCCGAATGTGAGTGGTTGCTGGAACAGGATATGTCTGATCCGGTAGAACGACTTTTCTCCATTCACGAAGAGGGAGCACCGGACATAGAGCTAAGCGACGCAGAGGCGGAAATGGCCGGTCGACCGATGTTTCGAGGGCACGGCAAAGGAGACGATATTTCTTCTCTATTCGCGGAAGACATTGTTGCGGTTGAAGTGGGCTCTGGCACGAATATTTACGGTGATTCTGACGTTCAGGTTGAAGATGCGCCTGAGTCGGATCAATCGCTATGGGTAGACTACAGTAAGCATTCGAGCGCTAGCAGTAGTGATGACTTACAAGAAGTCGCAGATGGCACTGACATATTTTCGCTGTCAGATAGTGATGACATAGGCGAGACATTCCTAACTTTGGTTAACGCCAAGAACAAACCGTCGCTGGGTACCGAGATCCCGCACTGCAGTGAATTCAAGAACAGTACACAAACGGATATTTTGGAGACCGGCACCCTCGTTCATGAGGAAGAATTAGGATTGAATATTGGCGACGATTCATCGCTGGATTTTAATTCGGAAATTACCGTTGAACTCGATTCCAAAAACGAAGTTTATGCGACGGATAATTTTTCCGAAAACAGCGAAGAATCGCAAGAATTTTTGCCAGAGATAGATCTCGCATCGGAGTTTACATTTGGCGAGGAGTTGGACCTTCGCAGTCGCGGTGAATTGATTTCTAATCAAGTTGCCGACCTGGAACTACAAGCCGATGTCGAATCTAAGATTAGCATGGAATCACCGTTTGAGATCGGTGCGACATTGGATATTCAGGTTTTCGACGAGGCGGATTCGGGTGCGGAAACTTCATCGCAAGACATGCAGAGTGATATAGAGCTGGAGAGAGAAGCGACTCAAACTGATTTTTCTGATGAGGGCCTGGACAATAGCGAGCGCTGCGCGAATATCATGCAGGAAGAAGTTTCGCTAGAAACGGCAGCCGAAATTTCGCTAGAAAAAACACTGGAAATCTCGCCAGAACACAAGCATGAAACAGTGCTTGAATATGTTGCGAACACGCCTGCGCCGTTAGATGATGATGCGTTTGACGAGTACTTGTTAAAGGGCGATCAGCTAGAAGACAATCACATTGACCAAGAGTCTTTGACCGTAGAGGCTACCAAGGGCCTTGCGTCAGTCGATCCGGCGTTGGAGCAGGGTATCGACTATCACGAAGATTTTGAAATGATGGCCGGCTTTAAGGATGATACGGTATCAGTCATTACCGGGGTCATATCTCAGGTCATGCAGGAATTGACGAGCTCGATGGCTAATCGCCTAGCAGAGTATGATATTGATAGCGAAGCAATCGTTATCGACGTCTTACTGGGCAACGATGTAAATTCTATCATTCAGTGTATTACAGACGGGTACCTGCCTATCGTAGATGTTCAGCCACAGCTTCCTGCGGCCTTGCGTCAACTGGGGCAGTCCGAGGTGGATGCGATCTATGTTCGCTTCAGCCATCCCGAGATAAAAGCAGACTGGAATAGTGTGTTTACGGATGACTTCTGCTTGCGCGGGAATGACGAAACAGAACAAATGCTGGTTGAAATCGATGAGCCACAGCCTTTTGCAGCGTTTGATTTAGACGAATTTGATTTTGATAGTGAAACATCACAAAGCGATATAGACACGTTTAATCTCGACTTCGACGATAACCTGTCTGCCATCACAGAATTTTCCAGCGATGATCCTTTAGCCTCTATCGAGTTTGCTGCGGTGGCTGAATCACATACTTCCATAGAGGAGTCGGTTGAACCGATGCTATCTCTGGATCCAGAGCTAGAGATCGAAGTCGCGCAAAATCAGGAGGAAGAGCCTGAGTTACTTTGGTGTGTACCATCGGATATACGCTTTAATATCACTAGCGGCAGCGGCGAAATATTCACCGATTTCTTGGATGCGTTTATTGAGGAGACTACGACTGAACTCGAAAAGCTGGAAGATGCTATTGGCGTATGGGAGGGGCAACTTTCATTGCAAGTCGGGGGTGTGCCAAAGATAATCGCGCATACTTTACATACCGTTAAAGGAATCGCTAAAGGGGTTGGTCTGCAGTGCTACGGTACCCTAATACATAACTACGAGACGTTGCTGGATGCCCTTGCAATGCCAGCGAACGATGATACGAGTGGTTACTTTAAAATCATCAATGCTTGGTTAGACGCTGTAATACAAGGCTTCGATCACATCGAATCGACGCGCACTGACGTACACAGTGAGCTGCCAGTTCAGACTTCGGTAATGGCTTCGATATTCGACGAAGCAGCGCCAGTGAGCGATCAGGCGAAGGAAGACCTCTCTTTTGCAGGGATGTCCAATACCAAAGAAGATCAGCCCTTTGCAGCGGTACCCGGTGCCAAGGATGATCGCTCTTTTGCTGCATTGCCTACCACTGAGGAAGTTCCTAGGTCTAAATCAGCGTTACTGGAGGCTCCGGCTGCCAAATATATTGCAGAGCAGCAAACCGAACAGCAGTTGGCCGACGAAGGCGCTAAAGCCCTGGCGGGGCAGCAGAGTATTCGAATGTCCGCCGAGGCTATGGATGACCTTCTCAATCTAACCAACCAGGCGCAGCAATTGGGT
Organism: Halioglobus sp.; assembly: GCA_047626655.1. GTDB lineage: Bacteria > Pseudomonadota > Gammaproteobacteria > Pseudomonadales > Halieaceae > JBALVT01. Next base: position 24,218 of record JBLHSI010000004.1, on the reverse strand, counting down.
GTGCGTTCTGCCCAGAGTACGGTTAGAAGCAAGCTTGCCGCAACTGAGTTACTCGGTCGTTTGCCTTCTGTAAGAGCGCATATCGCGCGCATTGCAGACCGGGCGCTGAGGAGTGTTACCGCAAAGGGCGAGACCTCGGGTTCGGCACTGGACGCACTTGAAATGGATCAATACTCGGAGCTACAAGAGGCAGCAAATATTTTACGTGAGTCTGTTGAGGACTTGGATGATTTGGTGAAACTCTCTAGCCGTCAGGCTTCTACAGCTGAGGCGCTATTGAAACAGCAGGCGGCAGTTATCGCATCGTTGGGTTCCTCAATTCAGGCTGCACGTGTCATCCCCGTGTCACGAATGATTCCCGGGCTGCGCAGAATTGTTCGCACAGTGGGCGCCGACTTAGGCAAATCAGTGGCATTTAAGGTGCTTAACCAAGTAGGAACTCTGGATCGAGACAACCACGCCCGCTGTCAGGTGATTTTGGAGCATATGGTTCGAAATGCGATGGATCACGGTATTGAATCTCCGCAAGATAGGCTGGAGTTGGGTAAGCCGGCGTCGGGCACTATTACTATCGACGTTAAAAAGCAGGGCGCAGACTACATCATCTCTTTGTCGGATGACGGCCGTGGTGTCGACCCTACGATTATGCGTGAGACAGCCTACCGTAAGGGCTTGGACGTAGACGTGGATGCTTTGACCGACGATGAAGCGATTAAACTGATATTCCATACGGGCTTTTCTACAGCAGCCCAGGTAAGCGAAATATCGGGACGCGGTGTGGGTATGGATATCGTGCTCACCGAATTGAAGCAAATCGGCGGAGATATAGAAATAGAGACAGTGGTCGGAGAAGGCACACAGTTTCACATTCGCATTCCACCTAACGTATCGGTCAATGGCGCCTTGTTAGTGGCGGCAGCGGAGCGCTCCTATGCAATTCCTTTGGACGGCTTGATAGCGGTAGATAATGTTGATGTGGATGTGTTTTTTAACGCGGTGTCCGAAAAAAGTAGCTTATCTTTGTATGGCATGGAATGTGAGCCTGCTTATCTGGCAACGCTCTGTGAGGGCACTAGCCTGCCCGAGCAAGCAACTTGGAATAACACGGTTCCTGTCATGATAGCCGGCTCTGAAGATCGCTATATGGCGATTGCCGTCGATGATGTGAAACAGGCACTTGAGCTTGTCATTCGCTCTTTAGGCGTGCAGTTTTCAAACGTCGCGGGTGTTGCCGGTGCCACTACTACTGTTGATGGTCAAGCAGTCGTCGCACTAGATCTCAATGCACTGGTAGACAGCGTAGAAATTGGTCAATACAGCAATGTCTCGGTCGCACCGGAGCCAGAGGAGAATTTGCTAGTACTGGTGGTTGACGATTCGCGTACACAGCGAATGGTATCGACGAGTCAGTTCGATACTTTGGGTGTGGAGACGATCACCGCCGAGAATGGCATGGTGGCAATAGATTTTTTGAACACCACACAGACGCTTCCAGATGTCATTTTGTTGGATGTCGAGATGCCAGTCAAAGATGGCATTCAGACGCTGCGAGAGATACGAAAATCAGTTCGCTACAGCCACATTCCTGTGATTATGGTGACTTCAAGAACGGGCGCAAAACATCGTGCTCTAGCGGATGAGGCCGGTTGCAATGGCTACATGGGTAAGCCGTTTAACTTCCCTGTACTAGTAGAAAAGATTAGCGAATTAACCGGTTACAACTTACAGCTTAATTAGGGAATGAACATGAATGAAATTGCTTCTCGCTGGTGTGTACTTTTGCCTTGCTCAAAAGAAGAAAAATGGGCTGTTCCGCAAAACTGCTTAGCTGAAATCGTGACTCTAGCCACCGCGACAGAGGATCCCCCTGAACAATTTCAGTGGCGTGGCCAGTCGGTACCTATTCTGGATCTTGATCAGACTCACGAGAGTCCTTGGGCCGATCAGAGGGCCGGTACAGGTTTGGTGGCGGTGATGCTGGGATTGAAGGGTGGTGCTTGGGAATATTGTGGCGTAGCCTTACGGGGTCAGGGATTGGCGATGAAAGATTTGGCAAGAGAATCGATAGAAGATACTCCCGATTTGGCCTTGGAATGTTCCGCCTCGGCGTTCCGAATGGGGGGTGAGGTCTACCAGATACCCAAACTGCAGGAATTGCACTCGCGTACTCGCTCCAGCCACGCATCCGCCTAACCGCTAAAGTAGGAAACAACGCCAGTGAATCAAGTACAATTAGACAAAATAGCCGAGCGCATAGAAACGTCGTTCGGGAGCACTCTGCCGATGATGGGGCAGCAACTTAATGAGTCGGATGATGACGCCTTTCGCCGGGTACTCACAGATCCAACGTATCAAACTTACCTGCAGGATCAGGTAAACCGCCAAATTATACGAGATTATCTCGTTAATGCAGTTATGTTTGGCTATATAAGCGATGAGCGATTTCTCGAGCTGTCACAGCTGGCGAGTACATCTCAGGGGCGCTCTACGTTGTCTTTGCATATGCTGATGAGTTCGGTGGAGGCTGCCAATGACCTATTGCCACAAGTGATTAAGGAGAGTCTGAAAAGCATGCAGCCCATAGCAAGTTCCCCGCCACACATGGTGTTGGTGAAATCTTAAGTGTTGTAACAGCAAAATCTCGAAAATAAAAAATGTCTCGAAATAGAGAGATTTTTAAGTCATCGAATATATAAATATAAAAAAATGGCACAAAAAATGTAATTTAAGGAAATACGCGAAAAAATGACATAGTCGCTATTGCTCCTCTGGTGAGTCCGGAATATAAATAAAACTCATCAAACACAGGGGCAATAATATGTTAACAATAACACCTACCGCGGAACTGGGCAGTCAACACACCGATGGCCTAGAGGTCTTCGCAGTCATTGAAGGTAAAAAAGTCTTTTTACCATCTGAAGCTAAATACGTCATGCAGGACCGAAGAGGGTTGTGGTTTTACAGCGTCCGCAAGCCGCGTCCTAAAGAGGGTGATTGGACGCCAAACAAAACCAGTATTTCTTGCCGTACAGATAGAGGCTTCGTTCGGGTACTGAAAACAGATACTCAAACTGAGTGGCTGCAGACATGCCAGCGTACAGTGCGAATTGTCTCGGAGATTGGCGGGATGCGCCGATGTGCAGAAGACTAGACTCAACACCGAAGGTGCTGTGAGTGTTTACCCAGTGAGAGCGCTCATGCGCTCTCACTGTACTCGATAGTAGTATTTTCAGAACGACCTGCCATCTCAACCCAGCTCGCTATAGCCGATAAGTTGGTGATAAAAACATCAATGACATCTTTCTCAAGGGCCAAGTATGCGCCCTGCCATTGTTCAATATGGGCGACCATCGCGCAGCGCTGACGAAGTGGCATGGAATCAGGTAAATTCAGTGGGTTAAGTGTTACGTTTCTAAAGCCTGCGCTCAATACTGCCGCCACGACATCATTGTCCTTACTGTCACTGAGCTCGCCTTCAAAGCGCCGTAATGGCATAGCAAGCTGCTGCTTCAGCGGGAACATAGGGTCGGTTACAATATTGTGTATCCATACGGGGAGCTCACGTGAAAACTCCTCTCGTAGTGCTTCTTCTTCCAGGTTCTCCAGAGCGCCGTCTAAGCGGGGCACAATTCTGCGCATAGCAAGATCATTGCGAATGCGAAAACCGTAGGGGTGGAAGGCGGCCATTCTTGCTCCCACTAATGCGATCTGACAAAGGTAAAATTCGGACATGGGATAGCGCCTCGTAGATCTAATCAGTTAGGACATAGCTAATGGGGACTGGAATAAGTAAGGTGTCGCCCGCCGCGTCGCCGTATTCCGCGACAGACACGGAATCGATGCCCTCTATTACCGTAGAGGAAAACGCCGAATTAGCGGCTCTGATAGCGGATTTGTCCAGCAATTGGCTGCCTGATGTTAAGGCCACCGTCACGCTTAGCAAAGTGCCGTCTTTGGCTACCGTCAAGTCGAGCTCGAGCTTGCCCTGAACATTCTTGCGTACAGCAGACTTTGGATAGCGAATCTTGGCGTACACGCTGCGCATGACCTGGTTGTTAAAGGCCGCTAGACGCTGAGTGTATTCAATAGCGTCAATCGCGTCCCAAGTTGCGGTTGCATCTGACTCGGAACTCATCATTTCTCGGGTCAGTGTAAGGGAGGCGAACTGAACAGGTTCGGCCGCTGTTAGTTCAGCTGCGGGTATGGATTTTGATAGGTAGTTAGCCTCTGTGCCTGGTAGGACGCTACTATTGGGTCTTTCCGTCACAAATTCATTTATATCGGACGCTATTGCATTGAGCGGAGCAAGGGCTTGAACGACTTGAGAATTAGGCCATTTGGCTTCTTCGTTCGCCGCAATATGCTGTTCTAAAACGGCCGCAACCATGGGTTCTTCGGTAGATTCTGTTAACGGTTCGGATAGCACTACAGGCATATTCCAGGATTGCACTGCGGCTATTCGCTCAGTCGAAGCCGCCTGCTTATCGTAAGCAGACCTGAGAGAGCTGTCTATACTCTGCGACAGGATGCTGCGGCGAAATGCCTGGGATGGACCTCTTTCGCTTACCCAGCCCATTAGCAAATAATCTGCGACGTCTCGGTTATCGGAACGTGCCAGCTGCTGCCCATTAAGTGCTGCGATAAGCGTGTTGCGGCTGTTTAAGCTGATTGTCAGTGAGTCTCCCTCATAGAGGCTACCCTTAACTGCACTCATCAGGTCACCCGCGAACTCTATGGCGTTGTTACTGGGCGGTTTACCGGTAGCGAGTTCACCTTGCAGCAATATACTGCCTATCAAGCTTCGGATGCTGGTTCGTCTCGCGACAACTCGATACTCCATTGTTTTGGGCCCGGCAGCGCCGACAATATCGATGGGGACAGGAATCAGCGAGTTGTAGTGAATGGCACCAATATAGATGTTTCGGCCTACCTCCTGATGCATCGCAAGACCAATTAGGCGCGCGCCGTCAACACTGGATCGAACGGTGTTTGCGCTGAGCAGGCATACGAGGGCGGTCATAACCGTCAGTAGCTTGCGTATTGTATGTGTATTCATAGTTCCCGCGTTTCTAGTGTTCACGTTTGTGGGCGAATGTCAGTGGAACACAGCTTGTCAAATAGGTATGGCAGCGGGCAATACAAAACCTTAGAAAAGTAGAGATAACTGGGCTTTGCACCCTTATGTGACCCTTTTAGTGCGCCGGAGCCCAACAAGTGGTCCTTTGTAGTCAATTGGGGGGAATATGCGGTAATGTTTAGCGTGTTTAAAACTCGATACTGTAATTAGGAAAATAGTTGATGATAGATCTGCGCAGCGACACCTTTACTAAGCCCTCGAATGAGATGAAAGAGGCTATGTTCGACGCTAATATTGGCGATGATGTTTATGGTGAAGACCCCACTGTTAATGCACTTGAGCAATATGCTGCCAAGATTACCGGCAAAGAGTCGGCCGTTTTCGCCAGTAGCGGCACGCAAAGCAATTTAATGGGTTTGCTCAGTCACTGTCAGCGCGGCCACGAATATATTGTAGGCAGTACAGCCCATACCTATATGTATGAAGGTGGCGGCGCTGCGGTACTGGGCGGTATTCAGCCCTGTACCATTCCTTTTAACGAGCGCGGGGAGGTCCCGTTGGATAGTATTGCGGCAGTCATCAAACCGGATGACAATCATTTTGCTATTACCCGGCTCCTTTGCCTTGAGAATACGCAGGGCGGCAAGGTTCTAGATCTCGACTACATTAATGCTTGGAGCGAGTTTGCAAATAGTTATGGCTTAAAGCGGCATTTAGATGGTGCGAGACTGTTCAATGCAGCGGTGCAACAGCAAGTAGCAGTGCGCGAGATTTGTCAGCATTTTGATACCGTTTCAATTTGCTTGTCAAAAGGATTGGGCTGTCCTATGGGCTCTCTACTGGTAGGTGATGAGTCAACGATTAAGGGGGCTAGGCGTTGGCGCAAGATGTTGGGTGGGGGTTTACGTCAAGCGGGTATGGTTGCAGCGGCTGGATTATTCGCCCTGAATAACAACATTGAGAGGCTGGCACAGGACCATGCTAACGCTCGCAGGGTAGGCGACGCACTCAGAGCTCTGGGGGGCTACAAGCTGGCTGAAGAGCCGCAGACGAATATGGTTATGCTCGATTCGAGCATGGATGTACGCGGTGTTATTCGGCACTTGCAAAATTCGGGTATTCGCATCAATGGTCATCGTTGGGTGTTTCATATGGATGTGAGTGAGCGCGACACCGATAAAATAATTTCTGCATGTACGTCATATGAGCAAGCGTAGGTCATTTTCAGCGTTAGAGATGTCTAGGCAGTTGAGTCTATTGAACGGTGCTATCTTGCAGTAGAACGCAGGGCGAATTCTACCGGATACGCCGTATTCTTCGACTTTGATTGGGGCTAATATCGTCGTTAGAGTTATACAGTATACCGTTTAGTCATTTGGTTTAAGAATGCGCTTGTGAGGGGGCTTCGATTAACAATATACTCTGGCTCAAACAAAAATTTGATATGGAAATTAAAATGCGAACTTTACCTATGCTGATGTCTATTCCAATTCTCAGTCTAGCGCTTGTCGGTTGCAGTGACAGTAGTAACCGAGAAATAGTCGATATACTCGTCCCGGAAGTGCCCTCAGAATCGCAACCCAAGTTTGATTTTTCTGCCGTTGATCAACGTTTGCAACAGTTTCTAGACGAGAGCGCTGTATTTGATGGAATTTCCGTAACACTGGTAGATAAAACGCAAGGAATGGTGCACGAGGCAGCCTTTGGTGATCATACATTGGACACTATTGTGATGCTCGCCTCTACCAGCAAGGTTCCCACGGTTTCACTGCTGATGGCGCTCAACGACGATGAATCTCTGGATTTCGATATACAGTCTACGATTGATAATTATCTGCCATGGGACGGCGTTTACGGCGATCGTACTAGCGTTCATTTGGTCAGTAACACGGCGGGCATCCCGGGTTTAGCCGGCTTGGGTGATTATGGTCCCAGCTTGTGTCAGTTTAGTTTCGATGTGCCATTGTTAGAGTGTGCAGAGATCCTTTACGCCAATGAGATCAAGGGCACAATGCCTCCGGCGACGGGTTTTAGCTACGGTGGCACTCAGTGGCAATTGGCAGGCGCCGTGGTAGAACAAGTGAGTAACAGTACCTTTAATCAGGCGTTTGACGAATACATCGCTCAGCCTTGCGGTTTGGAAGTTTTCGAGTATGGAAATCCATGGTCAGATCTGGAGAGCTGGAATGGCAGCCCAGACAGTCTGATCGGACGCATTAACGCCCATTCTGAAGGTGGCGCCATCACTAATTTGAGTGATTATGCTAAGATTTTAATGATGCATCTTAACGGCGGAATGTGTGGTGATACTCAGGTAATGGCCGAGAGCTCCGTGGCGTTTATGCAGGTAGATAGAGGCGGTGAATTCGGCACTCCCTATGGCATGGGCTGGTGGATTACCCTGGATGAAGAGGGCGGTGCCCCGACGATCTTTACTGACCCTGGTGCATTTGGCGCAATCTCTTGGCTAGATATCGAGCGCGGTATCGGCGGCTATGTTGCTATCGATGATTACACTCGCGTCGATTCAGGTGCGCCCATCGCTCTTGTGCAAGGTGAAATCATTCAAATGGTAGCTGATGCGGTAGACGCAGCTAGAGCGGCAGTCAATTAGACAAAGCCACAGCAACTTTGAGTTGCTTAGTGTTGCAGGAGAGCTTAGCCATGGTGAATTCGAAACTGACGGTCGTTAACCCCTCTACCGGCGAACAGATAGCGATCTTGGCAATGGATGATGCTCCAGCTGCCGCACTTAAGTTAAGACAGGCCCGAGAGAGGTTTGAGAATCGCACCAGTCAACTATCGTTGCACGAAAGAGTTCAGCTGTTAGAGCAGACGGCACAGCTTATGCAAAATGAGGCTGAAGAGCTGGCGCTTTGTATCGCGCGCGAAGGAGGCAAGCCGCTGGCAGACGCTCGGGTTGAAGTGACCCGAGCGATCGCAGGGGTTCGAATTGCGATAGCAGAAGTCAGCGGGCAGCATGGACATGTTATTCCGCTGGGCAGCGAGCACGCGTCTTCCGGTCGTCGCGTATTTACGCAAAAATTTCTCCGTGGTGTGGTGCTGGCCTTTAGCGCTTTCAACCACCCGCTAAATCTCATTGATCTGAATACCGAGCTTGACGAGGCACTGAAGGCCGCCAATCTCCATCCGCATGCTTTTCAGGCAGCAGTCTATGCCTCGAACATTGAATCTATTAACAAGGCCACGCCTTGCTCGATGCTTCGGCAATTATGATTAACGATCACACAGCGTTTCGAGATGATGCCATACCATTTTCAGGTTTGAATGCGTCGGGACTTGGTGTGGGCGGTATTCCTTACACTATTGAAGATATGCAGTTTGAAAAAATGATGGTCATTGAAGAGTAAACACTTAAGACTTAGAAAGAGGATCGATTATGAAAGCGTCTGATCTAATGGTGAAATGCTTGGAGCGTGAAGGTATTGAATTTATCTTCGGTGTTCCGGGTGAAGAGAACGCCGATTTTATGATGAGCTTGGAGCAGTCTGAATCTATACGCTTTATTCTCACTCGACACGAGCAGGGTGCAGCTTTTATGGCAGAAATTTATGGCCGGCTGACGGGAACACCAGCTGCCTGTCTGGGAACCTTGGGTCCAGGCGCGACCAATCTCATTACTGGCGTTGCGGATGCGAATATGGATCGTGCGCCGATGCTTGTGCTTACCGGGCAGGGCAGCACGTTGCGTCTGCACAAGGAATCACATCAGATTATGGATGTGGTGAAGATGTTTGAGCCGGTCACCAAGTGGGCTGAAACTATCCTGCACGCGGATACTATTCCCGAAATTGTTCGCAAAGCCGTTAGGTTGGCACGCACTGAGAAACCTGGCGCTGTATTGATTGAGTTGCCTGAAAATGTGGCTGAACATGAAACCGATATGATGCCAATGGAGCCTATTCGTTTTCGTCGTCCCACCGCAAATAGTGAAATGGTGGCGCTGGCAGTGCAGCGAATTCGTCAGGCGCGCAGGCCAATTATCATTGCCGGTAATGGCTGCGTGCGCAAGCGTTCTGCCGAACATCTTCGCCGTTTAGCTGAGTTGACCAACATTGGCGTGTTGAATACATTTATGGCGAAGGGGGCACTGGACCCTGATTCACCTCAATGTTTATACACCATAGGCTTAGGATCTAAAGATATAGGCACCTGTGCGATTGACGCTGCTGATTTAGTCGTGGCGATTGGCTTTGATATGGTGGAGTACCACCCACAATTATGGAATCCGGAGGGCAATAAAGCGATTATTCACGTCGATTTCATTCCCGCCGAGATAGATCGAAATTTTCACCCCGAAATAGAATTGATCGGCGATGTGGCTGACTCCTTAGAAGCTCTCGTGATTGCCTTTGAAGACGAGGCAGCACCGACGTTTGATATGCAGCAGCAGCTGAGTACCCGTGAAGATATGCAGCGCGAGTTTAGTCGGTATGCCGACGATGACGTGGTGGGTGTGCTTAAGCCGCAGAAAGTGCTGCACGATGTGGAGTCTATTTACGGCGACGACGGTTTGCTTTTGTCGGATGTGGGCGCGCACAAAATGTGGATAGCCCGACACTACCATTGTCGACAACCTAATGGCTGCCTCATACCCAATGGATTTTGCTCTATGGGGTTTGCTCTTCCCGGCGCGATTGCGGCGAGTCTGGTGGATCCTGAGCGAAAAATTTTAGCTATTTGCGGTGATGCTGGTTTCCTCATGAATGTACAGGAGATGGAGACGGCATTTCGACTCAATAGCAATATCACCGTTATGGTCTGGGAAGACAATGCCTATGGCCTCATAGAGTGGAAACAGTGGACGCAGTTTGGACGTCACACAGATCTTTCCTTTACCAATCCGAGGTGGGAAAAACTGGCTGAGGCATTTGGCTGGCACTATCAATTTGTCGACGATAGCGGTGCGTTGCGTGAGGTTGTTCAGACAGCGGCGGACCATCGCGGTCCTAGCCTTATCGTGCTGCCAATTGACTACGAAGAGAATAAAAAGCTCACCGAGCGTTTGGGCGAAATGACCTGTCCTATTTGAGTATCGGTGGGTTTAGGGTCGAGCAAAGATTGGTGTGCTTAAGTAATAAAATTAGGAATAGCCTACCGATAGGCTTTTAGCTTCTTGACTGCTTGAGCAGCCAATCGATCATGGGTAGGGTCACTTGGCATCGGGAAAGTTATCCTGCGGCTTAGGCCATGATATCGATCATGATAGACCTCTGCGATTTCCTCGTAGGTACCCCTGGGGACAAATTTCTCTAATACTTCGTCAGTAATAATGGCGTGCATTTCCTGCCACTCGCCACTTCGAGTCATATCCAAAAGTTGCTGTCCTTTTTCTTGCCAGCCGAAGAGTTCCAGGCTGGGCCAATAGGCAGGCGTAGAGAATAGGAATCCGAGTAGCTGACGTTGTTTCTCCCACTCCCTGGCAACAATTGATTGATCACATCCGGTCGCTGTGAGAGGGGCCAGTAGTAGTTTGAAGTCATCTGGTGAGCACTGCCCTTTATTAAACCCCTGTTCCAGTCGGGGTAAGCACACTTCGCGGATGTACTCAGGCGGTGTGTTGGTTGGGTGGGTAATCATACCGTCAGCTATTCGAGCCACCATCCTAGTCATATCTGGGCCTACGGCGCCGCATAAAATGGGGATATTGGGGTGATTGATAGGGCCCGGGTTGAAGAAGGGTTGCAGGCGTGTGAATTGGTAGTGCTCACCTTCGAAGCGGAGCTTGTCGCCAGTCTGGAAACAGTGAAAAATCGCTTTAAGCGACTGTACATATTCGCGCAGCTGAGGAACGGGCGAGTCCCAGCGAGCAGAATAGCGCTGCTCGATGTTTGGCTTAATCTGGGTGCCCAGACCAAGCTCAAACCGTCCACCCGACATCCTTTGTAGATCCCAGCTGGCTATCGCCACGGTCATTGGGCTGCGTGGAAAAGCGACTAGAACACCAGTGCCAACGATCAACTTACTAGTCGCGTTGAGCGCCATCGCCGCCAACAAGAGTCCGTCGTGTATGGCGTCGGGTACCTGTAAACCATCAAAACCTATCGCTTGGGCTCGCGCGGCATGGAAGCCAATTGTTTCAGGGCCCATGTCCTCCGGAGTGGAGGCAAATACTTCAAACATAGATTGACCTTTTTCCAGATAGACAGCTAAACTGATTATAAGTTTAGCTTAGTATAGTGCAGGTTTGCAATGAGTGGATTTCCGAAACATGAGTTAGGTCAGACGTTGATGCTGGCGTTACATGACTTTCAATGTCGTCTGGATGAGGATCTCGCGTTGCGGGGTGTGCGAGGTATTCGCGCCAGGCATAGGAAAGTTTTTATGTACCTGAATCACCACGGTGCCAGTCGCAGCGTCGACTTGGCTCAAAAGGTCGGCGTGACACCACAGTCGATGATGAAAACGGTTCATGAGTTGGAAGAGTTATGCTTAATAAGTCGCTCGGCAGATCCCTTGGATTCTCGTGCAAAATTGGTCGCTTTAACCGTCAAAGGCCAGGCGTTCATCGACGAGTTGACCCGCTCTACGCTAACCGTATGGGACCAGTATGCGACGGTAGTGGGCGAGCGGGACTTGCAGCGGACGATTCTGTTGCTTAAAGAGCTGTCTGCGTTGAATGTGGAGGAACAATTGGCATGAAGAGAAAAACAGCATTTGTAACCGGTGCCAGTCGCGGTATTGGCGCAGAGTCTGCGGTGGCATTGGCTCGTATTGGTTTTGATGTGGTAATTACCGCCCGTACGGGAGTCGAGGGCGAAGCCCACGATCGCCTCGGCCAATTGATAACGTTACCAGGTAGTTTGGAAGCAACAGCAGCTGCGATCCGTCGAGAAGGGCGAAGAGTCTTAGCGCTCACTGCCGATATTCTTGACGAACCTATGATGCTGGCCGCAGCCTCGGATGCCCTCACTGAGTTTGGAGCAGTCGATCTGCTCTTTAACAACGCCGTATATCAAGGCGACGGGAATCTCTGCTCTGTGTTAGATGTTAAACGCTCGCAAGTTGAGGCGATCATGCAAGCGAATTTATACACACCGCTGGCCTTGGTCAAAGCACTCCTACCCAAGATGCTAGAGCAAGGGCGGGGGACAATTATCAACATGGTGTCATTTACAGCATTTAATAACCCCCCTGCGCGCGGCGACCAAGGTGGTTGGAGCTTTGCTTACCCTGCTTCAAAAGCAGCGTTGGCAAGAATGGCCGGATCTTTGCGTGTGGAACATCCAGACGCTGGCCTGCGGTGTTACAACCTTGAGCCCGGTATGGTGTTTACGCAAGTCATGCGAGCCGCAGGGATGACAGAAGAGCTGATGGCAAGATATAAGCCTATTTCCGGCGCCGCGATAGCGGGGGTGGTCGCATGGCTTGCTGAGAACGATGCGCCGGAGGCATGGTGGTCTGAGGATGCACTGCGCGGTCCTGCCATCGCCAAGTACCTTAGACTCCTCAATGCTACGTCTTTACTGGAGAAACCCAATGAATAAAGTGCTACTTGAGAAGTGTGATGGTTACGCCGTGATCACGCTCAATAGACCTGACGACATGAACGCACTGTCGCGAGAGCTGCGTGTGGACTTTGTTGCGGCGTTTGACGACTGCACCGATGATGCCGATATTCGAGTCGTGATTCTAACCGGCAACGGGCGCGCATTTTGCGCCGGCTTTGACCTAAAGGAACTTGCGAGCACAGTGCAAAACGATGCCTCGCAGGAAGCCGACAATATTGTCGCGCGTGCGATGGAGCGTTTCGTAGGGCCTATCATCGGAGCGATCAACGGGCACGCAATTACCGGTGGATTTGAAATGGCGCTGGCCTGCGACATCCTTATTGCCTCCGACAACGCGCGTTTTGCAGACACTCATGCCCGTGTTGGTATGCTGCCGGGCTGGGGTTTAAGCCAAAAGCTGCCGCGAATGATTGGTCTGTCGAGAGCAAAAGAAATCTCTTTCACCGGTACTCCTGTCTTTGCCAAGCAGGCTTACGAATGGGGACTGGTGAACCATGTGGTGGAACCGGATCAACTCTTGTCGCGGGCTGTGCAGATGGCAGAAAATATGTGTGCATGTGTGCCGCATGTCTTACTGCAGTACAAAACCCTTATCGATAAGGGATATGCCATGCCGTATGACGAGGCATTGGTTTGGGAAGAGCAGCAGGCAATTAAGTCGGCCAAACAGGTATCTACTGCATTGATTGGTGGTCGGCGTGAACAGATACTCGAGCGGGGGCGCAGCGAAAAAAATGAAAAATAAAGTAGCGTTAGTGATGGGTGGCGGTGCCGGGACAGGGCGAGCGACTGCGCTGGCATTTTCCCGTAAGGGTGCACGCGTCGTGGTGGCCGACATCAATGAGAAAGGTGCTAAAAAAACTTTGAATCTGATTGAAAATTCGGGTGGTGAAGGTATCGCCTGTGTCGCCAATATAGCGATCTCAGAAGATATTCAGCGTGTGATGGCGGAGTGTAAGAAAGTATTTGGCGCATTACATATGGTGTCGAACAACGCAGCTCGGGCCGCGCCGAATAAGCCAGTGACCCTTCTTTCCGAGCAGGAGTGGGACCAATGCATGGATGTTACATTGAAGGGCGTGTGGTTGTGTATGAAATATCAGCTGCCGTTGATTGAAGCGTCTGGAGGAGGAGCTATTGTTAATATAGCGTCGGTATCAGGTATTCGCGGGGAAGTCTTTCAGTCCGCGTATGCAGCAGCGAAGGGTGGCGTGATCACACTGACTAAAGCGGTCGCGGCAGAATATGCCAGGCGCGGTGTCCGTGTGAACACGGTATGTCCCGGCGGTATCGATACCGCTGGTATGCAGTTTTATCGGGAGTCTATGCCTGAAATGAGTGAAAAAATCCTTAACTCTCATGCTATGGGGCGGCTCGCTAAGCCCGAGGAAATCGCCAATGCGGTGGTATACTTGTGTTCCCCTGACGCGTCCTTTATTACCGGCCACGATCTCGTGGTGGATGGTGGTATTCTGGTGCGCTCCAATGTTGTTGAGCTCTAACCGCCGGAACAGTGATCACGAAAGACTAGCAGTTTTGAGTGAATCGATAACGCTCTTTCTCCGGTGCAAAACACCTATCGGTATGAATGCAGATCAATCGGTCTGGCGTAGTCGCTCGCTTAAGTCGTTGTATACTGGAGTATCCTTACGACCTCTTCGGGGGTGGTGGTCCATGCCATTGCCTGAGCGTTTACTTCCTTCAAGGCATGGATAATATTTTCATCATGCAATGTGATATAGGGCGTGGCTAGAGCAGCGCACACACCGGCGTCAAACGCGGCATTCCACTGTTTGTATTTCTCGCCAAATCTAATCACGGCAATATCGCAGGTCCGCAGTAGCTTGCGAGTGCGGATTGCATTTACTTTGGATGATTTATGATCTCTCCAAAAGCCTTCGCTCTGCGGAGCGAGATAATCACCCGCAGCATCGCTAGACTCATGATCAGTGTTTGCTGAACAAAAAGAAATGGGGAGGTCCAATTTACTAGCGCCGTCGACAATCTGTTGCCGCCAATCACTATGGATTTCCCCTGATAAATAAACTGTCCACTGCATAGTCTTGCTCCTGATGAGTCTTGAGAGGTCGTTTGCCGAGTATTTTACATGCTGTATATTTTTTCGAATATCTGATTAGGGTGACTACACAGTACTTCTGCGCCCGCGTTTTTGAGTTCATCGTTAGCGCCGTAGCCCCATAACACACCTATCGTCTTTGCCCCGTTGTTTCTAGCACCGACAATATCAAATTTTCTATCGCCAATCATTACGGTCTGGTTTGGATCGAGGTTTTTGTGGCTAATAATGTGCGCTAGAAGTTCTGTCTTATCACTGAGCGACCCGTCTAAATTACTGCCAAACACCTCGCCAAAGTACTGACTTAACCCAAAGTGCTCGATGATTCGCTTAGCGTAAACCGTTGGCTTAGAGGTCGCTACGTCTATTGAATGCGCTTGTTCGCTGAGTTGATCAAGACACGCTGGGATACCCGTATACAATGTGTTTTCAAATAGACCTACGGTTGAAAAACGTTCTCGGTATAAACCAATGGCACTGCGAGCCAGCTCCCTATTGCCACACAACTCAATGAATGTATCGAGCAGGGGAGGTCCAATAAACGACTCAAGACTAACCTCTTCTGCTATATCAATATGCAATTTTTCCAGAGCAAAACGAATGCAGTTAGTAATCCCTTCTTTGGGGTCGGTTAAAGTGCCATCCAAGTCAAATAGTATGTGCATTAAAAGTCCGATTTTATTCCTAAAAGTAGTGTGTGGTAGTGGGATGATCTAGTGTGCGGGTAGTTCAGGTGATTGCTATGCTCATTGTAAACTATCGTAAGCTTCGTCCACCAGATATCGCACTAATAGTTTAAGTAGCTCCGCCCGAAATGCGTCACTTTCCAGTAATGTCGGGTCTTCAGTAAGAGCTGCTTTGAGCATGCCATCCATCGTGTTTCGTGCGAAGAAACTCAAGGTATTGAGGTCGGTCGAGCACAGGCGGTTTTTGTGCATTGAGAGAAACTCGGGGAACCAATCTTTCCAGGAGGGATTTTTCATTGACTGGGTTAGTTCGTCCACTTTGGTGTGCACGTCGAAGCTCTGGCTGTACTCGCTAAAAAAATCGGGGCTGAGGCGATGCATAATTAGCAGTTGATCTGCTTCCAAACTGATTATGGCAGCAAGCGTTTGCTCCAGCGACTTTTCCGATAGCGACTGAAAATCCGCAAAACGTTGCGAGGTGAGATCGGCGAGCTGTTGTAGTGCCTTGTCGTAGACGCTAGCCAATATGGCTTCTTTATTGGGAAAATATTGGTAAACCGAAGCTATGCTCACTCCGGCCACATCCGCGATGTGTTGAGTGGATAGCGTTTTAGCGTCACTTTTTTGCAGAATCTGTAGGCACGACTCCTGAATAGCTTCAACGAGCAGTTGCGAGCGATTTTGCTTCGGGTACTTGCGTGGACGCGGTGGAGTCTTATAAGCCATTGTTATCTGTGATTATCTGTCGACATACTAATGCTGCCATAGCAGCGCAGCGAAAACTATATGTAGGAATTATGTGAGTCATAGCAAGCGTCTTTTCTATGGCCAGAAAAAGCCTTTAATTACAATAAGATAACCCCAAGTCTACACGGCCGAATGTAAGTTGTTAGTCTAACGCAACGGCGATATTCTGTTGCAACTAAATGTCTTGTCGGGCCGTCGTTGATGTATTTTGATTTTCTATACTATCGGAAAGTATTGAGCTATACCTGGGCGCAGTCTCAATGGCCTGGCCGCAATAAGACCCTGTTTAAACTATTGCTACTCATACCGATAACCACCGTCCTGCATACGCTGTGTTTAGCTTTAGATTATATCTTTTTCCCGAGGCTCTGGCGTCAGCAAGTTGAGGCGCCGGTTTTTATTGTTGGACATGCTCGCAGTGGTACCACTTTGATGCACCGACTCATGGCAGCGGATGGCGAACGGTTTAGCTATTTTTATTACTGGGAGACATTCTTTCCAGCTTTGACCCAAAGGGCTGTCATTCGTGGCATTGGCTGGCTCGACCGCACGCTCCTGAGAAGCACCATCCAGCGCCGCTTTGAAGCGTGGGATGAAAAAACCTTTGGTTCTACTCGTCATATCCACAATCAGGGACTGTGGATACCCGAAGAAGATCAGTTTGTGATGAAGGCGGCTTTTGTGACCCAGCAATGGGCTTTGGATTTGCCACTCATGAACGAGGTAGATATCTTTCACATTGAGAGCCTCTCTGGCGCTCGTAAACGAAACTGGATGAAATTCTATAAAGGCTGTGTGAAGCGACAGCTACTATCCAATGGTGGAAATAAAACACACCTAAGTAAAAACCCACTCATGTGCGGTTGGGTCAATGCGATCATTGAGACCTTTCCCGACGCTCGCGTAGTCGTCATGATGCGTGATCCGGTTCAATGTATCCCCAGTACGTTACGACTTGCAGAAATAGTCTGGAAAGGAAAGAAATGGCAGAAGGAGCAGTATGCTGGCGCCCAACAGGCACTCACCCAAATTTCTTTTGACAGCTTTAGATTGCCAGCTCAGGTGCTAGCTCAGCGCCCGAAAACGCCCCATTATTTTGTTGATTATAGGGTGTTGCTTAGCTCGCCCAGGAAAGCTGTGGCGTCAGTTTATGGCGCACTAAACATACCCATGTCTGACGATTACTCTGACTATCTGGTAGGGCAGGAGGAAAAAGAAAAAAATCACTCCAGCCACTACCGCTACAATATTGAGGATTATGCTGTGACACCCGAAGAAATCGAGCACGAGCTGGAAGATTTTTATCAGCAGTATCAATGGCCACGAGTGAGTGAGCAACAAGCTTAATTGAGGAGTATCGCAATGAATGGATCGAGCACGATAAAAGAGACGAGCTTTGCACTACGAGATGCCTTCGACGATATGATCGCGCAGCTGCAGGCCGCTCGTGACGTAATTGATACGCCGGAGCTCTACCCAGTGCCAGCCGATGATAGGAATCTCGCCGAAGGCTATCGATATCTGCTGGGCTTTATACTGGGCGGGATAGAACGAGCGCTGGATGATCCCATGTACCCGCGTTTTAAGCGGTCAGTACAGCCGATGAACCGCTCAACTATTGATAACGCGGATGCCGTATATCTGGCGGCAGAGATAGAGGGTAACCACAGTTACCGGATTCGCGGTAAAGCGGGCGATAGTAGACATTGGCGCGGAGGGCAGTCGACGGGAGAAGGGCGCGCGCCAAAATACGTGATCTTTGAGTTAGCCAGTGGCTATGCAGGAGACACCGGATCGCTGAAGGAACTGATGCCTGGCAGCCGAGTAAACACTAGCACTCTAGATTGCCATCGACTGCAAGTAGACGCGGATGGCAACTTTGAAATTCTGGTGGCTCCGGAAAAGCCTGAAAACTACGGTGGGAACTTCATGCTGAGCCGACGCGAGAGCCGAGGTAAGGTGTTCGTCGGGAAATTTCTGACCTGTAGAGAATTGTTCCATGACTGGCAAAAGGAAGACTTGCTGGACCTTGAAATATTGCGAATAGATTGCGAGAAGGAGCCGCGACCGCCCATCGACTCGGTGCAGGCGGTGGAGATGATGGCTGAGGTGGGCCGGCTCACTAACAATCAGATGCGTTTTTGGAACGAATTTTATGCAGTAACACTGGAGACCTATGGCAAGGTCCCCGGTGGTATCTATCCCGAGAGTGATAAGCCCTTTATGCCTACCAATGATATGAATCAGCCGAATGCGTTGGGCATCGCAACTGGAGGAGGGCAAAGCACTAACGTCTATGCCGGTGGTGTGTATGACCTAACTGAAAGCGAAGCGCTTATCATTGAATCAAGAGTTCCGGTTGAGCCAAGTTTTTTAGGCTTTCACTTGTCGAACTTGTGGGGCGAGTCACTGGATTTTGAAAGCTACCAGTCGAGTTTGAACGCAAGTCAAATGTTTGTAGGTGACGATGGCCTTTATCGTTGGGTGGTGTGTCATCGCGACCCGGGCGTCGCGAACTGGCTCGACACAACTGGCTTGGGACATGGCTATCTCACGGTGCGCTATACCTACGAGGAAAAGCCCGTCCAAGAGCAATGGCCTACGCTGAAAGTCACCAAGGTAGAGTTCGATGATATCAATCAGAACTTACCTGCCAACATAGCGCGGGCTGATAAAGGTGAACGCGAGGCGAGCATTTTAATGCGGCAGCGTCATGTACAGCGTCGTTATCGCCAATATTGAATTAGAGGGCTACTTATTTTTTTTGGTTGGTATGTTGTTGCGGGGACTTTCTTGTCCCTGATGGTTGTCATTGGCTTCTTTATGTATTCGGTCAGGTTGTTGGTGCCGTTAGTCCGTGAAGAGTTTGGTGTGACCATGGCTGTTGCCGTCACGGGCCTGATTGGAAAGCTGGCGTTTGGCTTTGCCACCGATAAATTGAATCTTAAAGTGGGCCTCTGGTTGGCCATGGGCTTGGTGTTTAGCGCCTTTCTTGTGATGGCGACTGAGCCGGTCTATTCGGTGATGTTGGCGGCAGCGCTACTGTTGGTACCTCTAAAGTTGAAAGATTCAAAATAGTATTCGTTGTGATAAAATTTCATGTTTTAGAGGTTTTATCTTGCATACTATGTTCTTAGGAGGCCTTGTAAGTGAGCCCATGACGATTAAGAGAATACTAATGTTTACAAGGATGCTATGAGTGGGTGGATGCGCCGACAGCGCCAGTAGCCTGAGTTTTGCCTGAAGAAGCAGTTGGGTTTGAGTGGTATAAAGATTCTTGAGGTTCTCTATATCAGTCTGAATTGATTGGCCAGGCTGATATAGAGTGAGCGATTAATCCCTGGAGCGCTTTATAGCTTAACCTCGTCATTGACGATCACGACTTTACCATTGCGTTCTCCGCCGGAGGCGACTTCTACGGCTTCTTTAATGTCCTTGACGGTGTATGTCGCATGAATCGGCGCGGAAAGCTTGCCTGCTGCAATTAGGCCAGTAAGCATGCCATAGAGTTTCTGCTGTTCTTCGGGTTTAGAAGTGCGGAACCACTTGGCTAACCAGAAACCGCGCACGGTAACATCCTTGAAGATGATGATCATTGGAGACAGCGTACAGGGTTCGCCGCTCATTGCACCGTAGTTGACAAGGGTAGAGCCCTCGGCCAAGGCTTCGCCCAGTCTAGCTGTTGCAGCGCCACCGACGGCGTCGATGCCCAGTTTTATCGATGCGCCACCCGTTGCAGCACTTACTCTCTGGGCCAGGCTGAGACCATCGACAACGCCATCAACCAGCACGACATCTGCCCCGGTCGCCAGCAAAGGCTCCACCAAAGACTCGCGGCGTACCACGTTAACCGTTTTCAAGCCGCGCTGCGCGGCTAGGTCGATAAGATAGGAACCGACGCCGGAGTTGGCGGCGTTCTGGATTACCCAATCACCTGCCTGCAAATCGACAAATTCGCTCAGCATTAATGACGCCGTGGGCGGATTTATGGAAATCATTGACAGCTGCACCGGGTCGACGCCACTGGGTAGTGGCACCAGCACTTTGGCATCGGCAACGATGTGTGTTGCCCATGTACCTATGCCGACCGGCAGCAGCACGGTTTGGCCAAGCTCTGGACTAGCGACACCCGGGCCGTGCTCCACCACTTTAGCTACGCCTTCGCCACCGCCAACAGCGGGCAGGGGCGGTAAAATCCCATACTGACCCGTTAATGTCAGGACATCAGAGGGATTAATCGGCGCTGCCAGCATCTCAAGCAATACTTGGCCTTCTTCCAATACCGGTTTTTCAAAAGGCACCGCTTCGATAACATCCTGCGGGACCGGGCCACGTGTTTGATATTCTGCCTTTAACATTTGTTAGCTCCTGAGGTTTGCTGTTTGATTATAATAGCCTAGATAGTGTTTGGGAAAAATGCGGGCAGATTGTTTTATCTGTGGCATATCTTCGGCGTGTACCGAGAATATTGAGCCGAAAATAAATCTATCCCCATTATCGCTAGTGAGGTTTAAAAACTAAACCGCTCTTTACTAAACGCCATCACGGTATTTTCAATCATTTGTGGGTCGGGAATCATGGGGCTCATAACATGAGTATGAATACCCCCTGCGGCGTATTCGCGAATGAGATCCTGGCACTCGGCTTCATTGCCGATGATAGCAATTTGATCGACCAATTCATCGCTCATGGCGGCTGAGGTACGCTCTCTATCTCTGGCTTTAAAGCCCTCTGCTATTTCTTTAGCGGTGTCCGCATAGCCGGCCCAGGCGAGGAATTTGTTATAGACCGGTGTTGCATAGTAGGGCCCGAAAGCCGCGCGGAAGGCAGCACGGCCAAGATCCTTGTCCTCTGTCAGACACATCATATGACGACACACCACCTCAACGGAGGCCGGATCTTTACCCGCACGCTCGGCGCCGATGGCAATGTGTTCCATTATTTTTGGCAGGGCGGAACGGGGGAACAGATTTAAAATTACCCCATCGGAGATTTCAGCGGCAGTTTCCAGCATTTTTGGTCTCAGGCCTGCCAGGTAAATGGGTTGGTTACTGGTCGGCGCCTGACGGTAGCCTTTGCTGCGCAGTGTTTCGCCCTCGAAATTGGTTTTCTCTCCGGCCATCATGGGCCGTAAGAGGGCCATGGTTTCTTTGATACGAGTCAGCGGTTTTTCCATATTCAAACCATGCCAATTATTGATGATGGCGTGGCTGGACGTACCAAGACCGGGAATAAAACGGCCGGGGTAGGCCTGGTTGATGACAGCAAAAGTGCTGGCCAGAACGGCAGGTGTGCGGGTAAACACCGGCACTACCGCGGTACCAATGCGGGTATTTTCGGTGGCGGCCAGTAGCATGGGTACCAGGGTTAACGCATCAAGCCCGCCTGCATCTGCCAGCCAGATATCGTCCCAGCCGAGTTGCTCCAGGCGTTTTGCCATAGCCATAGAATCAGCCACATTTGCTGTTGGTCCGGGTATAGTCATTGCCACTCTTAGACGAGGTAAGTCTGCCATTTTTTGCTCCAGTTATTCTTAATGTTTTTTTATGGTGCGAGGTAGTACTCCAGTATCCCACGCTCGGAAAACAGTTTGCCAATACCTTTGTGGGTTTCGACGACACATGCCACTATGCAGGCCCCGACAATAAAGCGCTACAGTCTAGCTATGATTTTTAAGTTCTTCGAAAACCTGGTAAACCCGTTTCCCGATAGTGCGCCAGAACGTTCGCCGCGATCAATCTATCAGTTTTGCCGTCATTACTCGCGCGGATTAGAGCCGTGGCTGTTGCTTATGGCCGTCTTCAGTACCGCCATAGCGATTGTCGAGGTCGCATTATTCGGATTGATGGGGAATGTACTTGATTGGCTGGCGAGTCAATCCCCCGACACGGCCATCGACCCCGGTGGTGAGCGACTACTGCTACTCGTGTTGTGCGCGGTGCTGGCCTATCCTGTGCTGGTGATTTTGCAGTCTCTGGTATTACACCAAACCTTGATGGGAAATTTCCCAATGATTGTGCGGTGGCAGGCACATCGTTACTTACTGCGGCAAAGCCTGAGTTTTTTTCACGATGAATTCTCTGGAAGAATAGCCACTCGAGTGATGCAAACCGCGATAGCAGTGCGCTCTACGGTTATCAAGTTACTGGATATCCTGGTATACGTCGTTGTCTATTTCATTAGTACGCTGGTACTGTTTGGCAGTATTGATTGGCGCCTCGCTATGCCACTATTAGTTTGGCTTATTCTCTACTCGACGATTTTGGCGATACTACTGCCGCGGTTGCAAGCGGTATCAGAACGGCAGGCGGATGCGCGGGCGATGATGACCGGCCGCATTGCCGACAGCTATACTAATATTTCCACCGTAAAACTGTTCTCTCATGCGCGGCGCGAATCCAGTTACGCACGTGAAGGCATGGAAGAGTTTTTAGGCACGGTACACCCCCAAATGCGGCTGGTCACATGGATGGAAACCGCTGTCGCCATTAACAATACCTTGATGTTGCTCGGTGTGGCCGCAATGGCGGCCTATTTGTGGACGCTGGGGGCAATCAGTCCGGGTGCCATTGCTGCGGCTATTGCACTGTGTCTCAGGCTCTATGGCACCTCAGAATGGATTATGTGGGAAGTCTCGGATCTGTTTGAGAATATTGGTACGGTAAAAGATGGCACTCATGCGCTGTCTAGTCCCATTAGCGTCATCGACCGCGATGGCGCCCAAGCGCTGACGACCCCGCAGGGCGAAATTCGATTCGAGAACGTCAGTTTTCGCTATAGTGATAATCGCCCGATATTTGATCACCTCAATCTTGTGATTAAGCCCGGTGAAAAAGTCGGCCTGGTGGGCCGCTCCGGTGCGGGAAAATCGACTCTCGTCAATTTGCTGCTACGCTTTTACAACCTCAAGGGCGGCAAGATTCTGATAGACGGACAAGATATCAGCAGCGTCGGTCAAGAAAGTCTGCGTGCCAGTATAGGCATGGTCACGCAAGACACCTCGCTGCTGCATCGCTCTGTGCGTGAGAACATCCTCTATGGCCGTCAAAACGCCAGCGATGATGAAGTAGAGGCCGCCGCACGTATGGCGCAAGCCTGGGATTTCATTCAAGATCTTGAAGATAATAAGGGACAATGCGGTTTAGATGCGCAAGTGGGTGAGCGGGGTGTAAAACTCAGTGGTGGCCAGCGTCAACGCATTGCCATTGCCCGGGTGATTTTGAAAGATGCCCCGCTGCTTATCCTCGATGAAGCCACATCGGCGCTGGATTCTGAAGTCGAGTTAGCCATACAGGACAGCCTGCAGACACTGATGGAAAATAAGACAGTGATCGCTATAGCACACCGCTTGTCGACAATCGCGGCGATGGACCGCCTGCTGGTGCTTGAGGCGGGTAGTGTTGTCGAGGCGGGGAGTCACGCTGAATTGTTGGCGCAGGGTGGTATTTACGCCAGTCTTTGGGAGCGCCAATCGGGTGGTTTTTTGGGTGTAGACTAGGGCGAGAGCGCCTAAGATAGCGTAGTTCCGCTGTGTTTAGCGTGTCGGCGCCTACACGAACTTAAAGCTAATATAATGTATGAGAAATTGAGGATGCTACATAAAAACACCGTTTTTGTAGATATGCGGCAATCCCCAGCAGGCTCAGACCGTATCCAGCACTTCCACTTGTGGGGCCGCTGCCACCATAGTAGCCAGTACCTTGTTAGCCTCCAAGAAGTACTCAGTTTTGCCATGAGCTTTCAGGTCTGCCTCGCTCTCGTATTGCTCTAATACTTTATACACCTGCGGGTCGGACTTACTGCGGTGCAGGACATAGAAAATATTACCCGGCTCGTTGGCCCGGACCTGCTCAGTGAGCGCTGAGAACGCCCGTTCAAACGCAGTGTTGTGACCTTCCTGAATAGTGAGTGTTGCGATTACGCCAATTGCCATCTGTACTTCCTCTTATTTGTGAGTGTTACGCTTTGACCGCAGTTGATGACTATACATCTGTGGTGGTGTGTTTGGCACCGCAAAATTAATTGCTCAATATTGACAGGCCAGATTCTGAGGTTGAGCGTCAAGGGTGAACCCCCTGATCTCAAGAAATTAACGTGTC
>JBLHSI010000003.1:0-38736 GCA_047626655.1 Halioglobus sp. | reverse complement strand
CGGCACTGATGCTATTCAGGCTGTCCAGAAAAGTGACAGTGGGCTGGCGTTGTTCATGGCTCAAGGGTTTGGTTGCTCGTTAAACAGTGAAGTAGTAGTGCGAAGCGATGCCGACAAAAAGCACCATTCCGACCCAGTTATTATGCTTGAAAGCCTTAAAGCAGCCTTCGGGCGAGCGCGTTTTGATCAGCCATTGCTGATACACAAAAAGTGCCGCTGCTATCACAAGGCAAGTGTTGTAATGCAGTCCCAGCTCGAATCGAGCGCCTGCCATGTACATCGCTAAGAGGCTCATGCCTTGCAAAACCCCGATGACCAGCTTATCGGCATCGCCCAGCAATATGGCGGTGGACTTAACCCCTATCTTTAGGTCGTCCTCTTTGTCCACCATGGCATATTCGGTGTCGTAAGCTACCGTCCACAGTAGGTTTGCCAGAAACAACAACCACAGCGCGCTGGGCAGCTCGCCCAGTTCGGCTGAAAAAGCCATGGGTATACCAAAGGAAAAGGCCAAACCGAGCACCAACTGGGGCAAATGCGTATAGCGCTTCATGAAGGGGTAGGCGCAGGCTGACACCAGTGCTGCTACCGATAACATAATGGTGAGCGAGTTGGTGAGTAATACTAAGGCGAAAGCAGCCAGGCAGAGCACGATAAAAAAACCGATGGCCTGATTGACGGAAAGACTGCCGGTGACCAGCGGCCTGGCATGTGTTCTGTCGACGCCACCGTCTATTTTGCGATCTGCGAGGTCATTAATAATGCATCCGGCTGAGCGCATTAAAAAAGTTCCGCCGATAAAAATGGCAAGCAGTGAGGTCGACGGAACTCCGCCAGAGGCAATCCACAATGCGCCCAGGGTTGGCCACAACAGCAGCAAGGTACCGACCGGCTTGTCGAAGCGAATAATATCCAAAAATGGCTTAATTCGGTGTTGCATGAACGGCGCTTACTCGGCCTCTCTGGGTTCGGTGTATGGGTAGTGAGCGGGGCCAGGGGGTGAAACCGTCAAGAAATACCTCACTGACCATCAGTGGCTTACCTTCTATGACGAATCGAGAGCGGCGCCCCCATGCTGCGCTAGACTGCCGCACTGACGAGGGAAGATAATCGCTATTTCCGGCCAGCAGTGCAAGCTCAAAAGGGCTGCGATGCATACCGGGGTGCTTGAATAAAATTGCTCCCAGCGGTTTATTCTGCAATTTGCGCAAATGGGTGAGTTTTCCTTGCAGACTGGAAACGGGGAATATACTACGGGCGAAAACGACCGGTTTATCCAACACCAGTAGCGACACTTCCCTTATCAGTGCGAGTTGACGAGGGGGCATGCCTAACGCCACTCGCTCCGAAGGTAGGGGGGTTTGCCAACGTTGACTGATGCGCCGTACCTTAAAGTTACCGCGTCCAGCGATGGCCAGCCGATTGCTCAGGGAGCCATCATCTAAGAGCCAATATCGCATCGCGGGAGGCAAGCTGAAATTTGTGAGCTGCTTTTCCGACTGCCAATGTGGCTCGGCCGTGCAGCATGGATTCGTTGGCGGTGAGGACACAAGGGGCCTGTGGTGTAATTACAGCGGGCAGGATGCGCGATACTCGCTCTGCATGCAAGGCCCGTGAGGCCCGTGAGGCCTGTAATCTGGGCCATAAAACCCTTGCAACTTCTTGTTACAGCCCTATAGTGACGAGTCTAAATTTACCGATAATGGAAGAAAAAACATGAGCAAGTGGGAATGTATTGTTTGTGGTCTGGTCTACGACGAGAAAGAGGGTTGGCCAGACGACGGCATTGCACCGGGTACCAAGTGGGAAGATGTGCCTGCCGATTGGTTGTGCCCTGATTGTGGCGTGGGTAAAGAAGACTTTGAACTGATCGAATCATCGCCAGTTGATGAGACACCTCATCACGAAGAACCGGAGGTCGATACAGTTCACCCGCCGGTGGTTATCCTTGGTACGGGTTTGGCCGGTTACGGCTTGGCCAGAGAGTTTCGCAAACACGATACCGAAACACCGCTGATTCTGATTACGTCTGATGACGGTCGCTCTTACTCCAAGCCGATGCTATCTACTGGCTACACCAAAGATTTGACGGCGGCCGACTTGGCGCAGCTGGATGCGGGCAGTATGGGCGAGCAGCTTAAGGCCAGTGTATGGACCATGACAGTGGTCAGTGAAATCGACACGGCCAACCAACTGATCAAAGTGGGTGATGCTCAGACTGCGGTGCACTACGGCAAATTGGTGCTCGCTCTAGGCGCCGATGTGATACGTCCCCCGATAGAAGGCGATGCATTGGAGAGCGTCTATTCGGTGAATGATCTGATGGACTACGCCGACTTTCGCGCGGCAATAAAGACTGGAGATGTGAAAAAAATCTGCATCATAGGTGGCGGTCTAATCGGTTGTGAATTTACCAATGACTTACTCAATGGTGGTTTTGAAGTGGAGGCGGTGGATCCACTGGCGTACTGTTTGCCCACGTTATTGCCGGAGCCGGCTGGCAAAGCCGTGCAGTCTGCACTGGAAGAAAAAGGTGCTCGTTTTCACTTTGGTCCGTTGGTGACCGCAGTGAACAAGGCGGACAATGGCGTTGTGGTTAGTCTCAATAATGGCGAGGTCATTGCGGCTGATCTGGTGTTGTCTGCGGTGGGTGTCAGGCCACAAATTGAATTGGCGAAAGCGTCAGGGTTATCTACAAACCGGGGTATTGTGACCAATCGGTTACTGGAAACCAGTGCGCAGAACGTATATGCACTAGGCGATTGCGCCGAAGTAAGTGGTCACGTACTAGTTTATGTAGCCCCCTTGATGGCCTCGGCAAGAGCGCTGGCGAAGACTTTGGCGGGCGAGCCTACCGAGGTTGTTTATCCCGCTATGCCGGTCGCTATCAAGACGCCGGCTTGTCCGGTGATTGTTGCGCCACCGGCTAGAGACAGCGAGGGTGAATGGCATATCACGGTAGATGGCCGTAATGTTACCGGTGAGTTCCGAGACGCCAAAGGCGATCTTCTGGGGTTTGCTTTGACCGGCGAGGCGACCAAGAAAAAAATGGCTCTGCAAAAACAACTGCCCCCCATTTTGGGTTAACGGCAGTGCCTGCAGTGGCTTGCGTTGAGCAAACAGTGCGGGCGTGGGTCAGCTCATTTGTTGTCGAATTAGACCTGTGTCCCTTCGCGAAGCCGACGCTTCGCGAAGGTAACTTGCGTATCGCTGTCTGTTCCTCTGCGGAGCAGCAAGAGATCGTTCGTTATTTTTTGGCGGAGCTCGATCATTTACAAAATACCCCCGAGTCAGAACTGGTCACCACGCTGTTGGTTTATCCAGAGGCTCTAGCGTGTTTCGATGAATATCTCGATTTTATCGACGATGCACAGCAATTGACTATCGACGCTGGACTGGAAGGTATTGTGCAGTTGGCGAGCTTTCATCCGAAATATCAATTTGCCGGTGAGCCATTCCATGGTGCCAGTCATTTCAGCAACCGTGCCCCCTATCCAATCGTCCACCTGTTGCGCGAGGACACACTGGAGCGCGTATTGGCTGATTATCCCAATCCTGAAGAGATTCCAGTGCGAAATATTCGCACCTTGGAGGCGTTGGGAGTGGATGCTCTAACAGCGCGCTGGCAGGCGCTGTTTGGCGTTAAATAGTAGACCCTATCGAGTTATACTATACGGTGCCGAACCGAGATGCTGTGCCGGTCCAGCGCCGTATCAGGGGTTCTACCTGGTCGGGGTATTTGCTAAGTAATACGGCGGCAATCTGCTCTACTTGATCCAGCAAACCATCATGCTGAGGCAATTGCGCCACTCGAAACTCCATTAGGCCGGTTTGGCGCACTCCCAAAACCTCACCAGGGCCTCGCAGTTGGAGGTCCTTTTCGGCAATGACAAAGCCATCCGAGCTTTCTCGCAGAGCGATAAGACGATTTTTTCCGTTGGCGGATAAGGGTGTTTTATACAGCAAAACGCAGTGACTGGCATCCGCTCCCCGTCCCACCCGACCGCGCAATTGGTGCAGCTGAGCAAGGCCCAAGCGCTCGGGATTCTCTATTATCATCACGCTGGCGTTGGCGACGTCCACGCCGACCTCTATCACGGTTGTGGCGACCAATAGGGCGATATCGCCAGCTTTAAAAGACGCCATTACTGCGGCCTTCTCCAGCGGTTTTAGTCGGCCGTGTACTAGGCCTATTGCCAGCTCTGGGAGCGTCAGGCGCAACTCTTCTGCTACGGCTTCAGCGGCTTGTGCTTGCAGTGTTTCGCTCTCCTCAATGAGAGTGCACACCCAGTAAGCCTGCCTCCCACTGCGGCAGGCGTTGGCCACACGGCGAACAATTTGATCGCGCCGGCTGCTATCGATTAACACGGTGCTGACCGGCACGCGGCCCGGGGGTAGCTCATCGATTACCGAGCAATCTAGATCGGCATAGGCCACCATCGACAGAGTGCGAGGAATGGGTGTGGCGGTCATCACCAGCTGATGGGCCTTGCCCAACTCCGGGCGAGTTTTCTCTGTCAAGGCCAAACGCTGGTGCACGCCAAAGCGATGTTGTTCATCGACGATTACAAGGCCCAGTTTGGAAAACTCAACACTCGCCTGGAATAAGGCGTGTGTGCCGGTGATAAAGGAGGCTTCTCCCGAGGCTATTCTGGCACAGGCCTGTTCTCTCTTCTTGCCCTTAAGGCGACCTGTGAGCCATTCCATGGAGATGCCAAGGGGCTGAAACCAGTTTGAAAACGTCTGCCAGTGCTGCTCTGCTAATATCTCAGTGGGAGCCATAATGGCAACCTGATAGCCACTGCTTATCGCTTGCAGTGCGGCGCAAGCTGCCACCACTGTTTTTCCAGAGCCTACATCGCCTTGTATCAAGCGCAACATAGGGATGGGCTTACTTAGATCCGCGGATACTTCACCTCCCACCCGCTGTTGGGCGCTGGTGAGCTCAAATCCGAGCTGTGCGAGAAAAGCTTTGAGCAGGTCTGGCGCAGGGGGTAAGGGTGGAGCGCCGTGACGTTGATGTGATTCGCGCAATGCGTTTAGTGATAGCTTGTGTGCTGTTAGTTCCTCCAGCGCGAGTTGCAGCTGTGCGGGATGCATGCCGTCTCGCAATAACTCAAGGGGCGCGCCGGGAGGCGGGGCATGAAGGTAGCGAATAGCTTCCGTCAGACTTATCGCTTGGCCGAGAGATTGTGGCAGTAACTCTGCGGGTTTCTCTCGTTCTAAATAGGACAGCGCTTGGCCGCACAAATTGCGCCATTGGTTTTGGCCTATACCAGAACAGGTGGGATAAACCGGGGTGAGTGTCTCCTCCTGCAGTTGTTCGTCGGCTTCGAGCTGCTGGTATTCGGGGTGGTACATTTCCAGACCAGCGCCGCCCCGTCTAACCTGACCAAAGCATCGTAAGCGCGTTCCCGGTTGTAGATTGTTTTTCTGCGCAGCGGAGAAATGAAAGAAGCGCAGGGTCAGTGTGCCGCTACCATCTTGTATGCGCGCTACCAGACTGCGGCGCTTTCCGAAGACAATGTCCGCCAGCTTGACCTCGCCTTCTATAACCAGGTCTAGCCCTTCACGCGCTGCCGCGATGGGGGTGACTTGTGTTCTATCTTGGTAGCGCAACGGAAAATGAAACAGTAGGTCCTGTATCTCATGAACGCCATAATCGGCCAGTTTCTGTGCCATTTTCGGCCCTACGCCGCGCAGCTGCTGTATAGGGATGGCGACAATACCCGACACAGGGCTTATCGCTCCAGGGCCTGAGTTAGCAGGTCGATGACCTGAGGGCGGGTAAAGCTAACACGCCAGGCCAGTGCGACAGTGCGCGAAGGCGTAGGTTTAGTAAATGGCTTTGCGATGAGCGAGTGGTCGTTGGACGGCATCATGCCGGCGGCCGACTTTGGTAGCACGGTTATCCCCAACCCACTGGCGACCATATATTTGATGGTCTCCAGCGAGCTACCTCGCAGGCTGTCGTGGCCTTTGTTGATATCACCACTCATTGCATCACTCAGCCCCGGGCAGGCGGCTAACACTTGATCCCGAAAACAATGCCCCTCTCCGAGCAACAACACGCGATGATCTGCCAATATGGCGGGGTCTATTGCTTCTTGGTTTGCCAGTGGGTGATCCTTCGGCATGACCACCACAAAGGGTTCCTCGTACACGGGGCGAGTCACCACGCCCGGTTCGCTAAAAGGTAGCGCAATGAAGATCGCATCCAAAGTGCCGTCGGCTAGCTTCTTGCGTAAATCGGCGGTGTAGCTCTCTTCGATGAACAGCGGCATTCCCACTGCAGTTGTTTGTAGTTGGTTGATCAAGCGTGGGAATAGATAGGGCCCTACAGTGAATATAGCACCCACTGATAACATTGACCCCAGCGGGTCCTTGCCTGATTCGGCTATGCTGTTTAGGCCCTTTGACTCGCGTAAAACAACTCTGGCTTGTGCCACAAACTGCTTGCCAATGGGTGTAATATTGACTCCCAGCCGCGAGCGCTCGAAAAGACAAATACCCAACTCGCTTTCAAGTTTTTTGACGGCGACACTCAACGTGGGCTGACTAACATTGCAGTGCTGCGCCGCCTTGCGAAAATGCCCGGTATCAAACAAGGCGACAACATAGCGCAATTCGGTAAGCGTCATTCCGATCAGATCGCTAGAATCGCTTCAACCTCTATCGCTACGCCCTTGGGCAGACCGGCGACTTGAACGCAGGCTCGCGCGGGGTAGGGTTCTTCTACGAACGTTTTCATGACGTCATTGACCGCAGCGAAATCGGCCATATCGATTAGGGAAATATTAATTTTCACTGCGCTGCTGAGGCTGCAGCCCGCCGCTTCGGCTACTGCCGTCAGGTTTCTAAACACCTGGATTGCCTGTGCCGTGATATCGCCTTCAACAATTTCCATTGTTTCAGGGACCAGCGGTATTTGTCCCGAGCACCATACGGTATTGCCCACCTTTACCGCTTGAGAATAGGGACCCAATGCTTCCGGGGCGTTGGGGGAAGATATAACCGCTCTGTTACTCATGTGTATTTCCTAATGGCTTGTGGCGGTGAGTTCAGTTGCTTACTCTCTGAACACGGTGAACCGACTTAATTGTGCGTAGGCGTTTCATAATACGGGCGAGATGGACGCGGCTCAATACCATCATTTCCAGATCGACGAAGGTAAACTGGTAATCTTTGTCTTCCGTGGATATTTTTTCAATATTGACGTCCATACTGGTAATGCGTGTCGCCAGTGTGGCGATCATACCGCGGCGGTTCTCCACCTCGATGCGCAGTTCTACGGCATATTCACCCTCAACTTCGTCATCCCAGCGCAGCGCTACCAGACGCTCGTGATTTTCTTTAAGGTCGAACAAGTTGTTGCAAGCTTCGCGGTGCACCACCATCCCTTTTTCCGAGCTTAGGTAACCGGCTATGGGGTCGCCGGGTATTGGATGGCAGCACTTGGCAAAGTTGACCATATACCCTTCGGTGCCGCGAATAGCGACCGGCTGGGGGGAGCTCTTACCTGTTATTGGCGTATCGGTACTCAACTCTTCGAGCAATTGTTGTGCGGTGATTACCGGTAACCGATTACCTCGGGCAATGTCTTCGAGTAAGTCGTCAAGGTGCTCGTAATGATGATGAGTCAGGTAGTTTTTCATCAGCTCGGCGGGAAACAGGCTTAACGAGTTGCCCGCTGACTGCAGTGCTTTATCCAGTAGTTGGCCGCCCAGCTTGATGGAATCCTCGCGGGTCTGGTGTTTCAGAAAATGACGTATATTGGTGCGTGCTTTGGCTGTTACAGCATAGTTGAACCAAGAGGGGTTGGGTCTGGCGCCTGGCGCGGTTAGTATTTCGACGGTTTGTCCGCTTTGCAGTGGTTCAGAAAGTGGCGCCAGCCGCCGGTTAATTCTGCAGGCCACACAGCTATTACCCACATCGGTATGAACGGTGTAGGCGAAATCGACCGCGGTGGCTCCTTTAGGAAGCTCCATAATACGGCCCTTGGGCGTGAAGATGTAAATTTCGTCGGGGAACAAATCAATTTTTACGCTTTCGATAAACTCCAACGAATTACCGGCGCGCTCCTGCATTTCGAGTAAGCCCTGCACCCAAAGCCTCGCTCTGGCCTGGCTACTATTGCTTGATGAACTGTCACTTTTATACAACCAGTGCGCAGCGATACCATTGTTTGCCATGTCTTCCATGTCTTGAGTGCGGATTTGTATTTCAATCGGCACGCCATGCATTCCCATAAGTACCGTGTGAAGAGACTGATAGCCATTGGCCTTGGGTATCGCAATATAGTCTTTGAACTCACCGGGGATAGGCTTGTACAGGCTATGGACGCTACCCAGTACTCGGTAGCAGCTGTCTACTGAGTCGACCACGATGCGAAAAGCGTAGATGTCCATGATTTCTGAAAAGGACTTTTTCTTCGATTTCATCTTGTTGTAAATACTGTACAGATGCTTTTCGCGGCCTATGACGTCAACGCGATGGCCCTCTTGGGCAAGGGTGGTTTCTATCTGGTGGCGAGTTTTCTCTACCAATTCGTTGCGATGCCCTCTGGCGCGCCGCAGCGCTGCGTCGATGCGACGCGCTCGCATGGGATAAAGCGCGCTAAAGCCCAGATCTTCAAACTCCATTCGAATCGAGTTCATACCCAGGCGCATCGCTATGGGGGCGTATATATCGAGAGTTTCGCGCGCAATCCGACGAACCTTATCGCGCTTGAGTGCGCCCAGTGTTCGCATATTGTGCAGCCGGTCGGCCAGCTTAACCAAAATGACTCGAATATCGCGAGCCATCGCCAGCGCCATTTTCTGGAAGTTCTCGGCTTGTTTCTCTTCCAGTGAGCCAAACTCAATCTGCGTCAGCTTGCTGACGCCGTCAACCAAGTCGGCTACCGGAGCGCCGAACTGGGTGGATATCGCAGATTTTTCTATGGCGGTGTCTTCTATTACATCGTGCAGCATAGCGGCCATCAAACTTTGATGATCCATGTGCATGTCTGCCAGGATGCTGGCAACGGCTAAAGGATGGGTGACGTAGGGCTCACCGCTGCGTCGCGTTTGGCCAAAATGAGCCTGCTCGGCAAAGTAATAAGCGCGTTTGACAGAATTGGCTTGTTCGGGGCTAAGGTAGCTCCGAAGGGTGGTGTCCAGGGCATCGAGGGGCTGCATAGTCTGTATTGAAGCTAAATCTATACGCGGCCGATGATGCCCGGATGGCGACGCTAAATGGCTTCGCTGGCCCCCATAACTTCGGCCAATTCCTCTTCCGCTTCAATTTCATCTTCGCGAATCAGGATATCGGCGGTGACCAGCCCTTCGGCAATCTCGCGCAGAGCAATGACCGTGGGCTTGTCAGACTCTTCGGCTACCAGAGGGTCTTTACCGCCGGTCGCGATAAGGCGCGCGCGCTTGCTGGCTACCATTACCAGTTCAAAGCGGTTATCAACATTTTCCAGACAATCTTCAACGGTTACGCGTGCCATCTCAAGTCATTCCTATAAAAAGTGTAAGTGCATATCGAACCGGTAATTGTACCTTAATACCCCCCCTGTCAGTCCAGCGTAAATATGTGTGTTATTTCGGCTACAGAGCACTGAATAGCCGAGATTAACTCAGAAGTGCTTCTAACAGTTTGGCCTGGGCGGCACTTTGTTGCTGCGTGCGCAGGTGCTGCGCCGCCATAATGGTGTGTAGTTGGGCCAAGGCCGTAGCAAATTGGTCGTTAATTATCAGGTAATCTGACGCGTGGTAGTGGGACATTTCCTCTAGGGCCGCCGCCATGCGCCTGGCGATAATGTCATCATCGTCTTGGCCTCGGGTTGTAAGCCGCTGCTGCAAAGCTTCCAGTGACGGCGGGAGTATAAAAATCGACTGACACGCCGGCAGCTGACGCTTTACCTGTTGGGCACCCTGCCAATCGATCTCTAGAATCACGTCTATCCCGGCGGCCAATTGCTGTTCAACCCAGTGCCTAGAGGTGCCATAAAAGTTGCCAAACACGGTAGCCTGTTCGAGAAACTCTTCCCGGCCTAGCATGTCGCTAAAAGTGGGTTCGCTCACAAAGTGATAATTTTCACCGTCAACTTCACCCGGACGACGCGCCCTGGTGGTGTGAGAAACAGATACTTTTATGGTGGTGCTGCCGTCAGTTAGCGCCGCTACCAGGCTTGTCTTGCCTGCTCCGCTTGGAGCTGAGAGTGTATAAAGTGTTCCCGTACTGATCATAAAAACTTACTCAATATTTTGAATCTGCTCGCGCATTTGCTCGATAAGCACTTTTAGTTCGATGGAACTTTGTGTGGTGGCGCTCGACAGCGATTTAGAGGAGAGGGTGTTGGCCTCGCGGTTGAGCTCTTGCATGAGGAAGTCTAGCCGTCGCCCGCAGGCTCCGCCTTCCTTAATAACACGTTTAACTTCTTCGATGTGGGCATCTAAGCGGTCTAGTTCTTCTTCTACATCCGCTTTTTGCGCCAAATGCACGAGCTCTTGCTCCAGCCGAGCGTAATCTATGTCGATCTTGAGCTCTTCAATTCGGGCGATGACTTTATCGCGCTGCTGTTGCAGCAGTGTTGGCAGTAAAGCGCGGATGGCAAGCAGCTCTTGTTCGACCGAGGTGAGTCGCGCCTCGATCAACCCTGCTAGTTTTGAGCCCTCTCTTGCTCGACTCTCGGCTAAGGCCGCCAGCGCTTGGCTAAATAGGGTTTCGGTGGCGCTGATAAAATGTTCGTTTGAGATCTCAGCGGGTCTGCAAATACCTGGAAATTGCAGTACATCCAGCGGCGCTAATGCCTGCGATTCTGGCAGTTGAGCTGTAATGGTTGCCGCGCTTTGCAGTAGACGCTCTAGCTGTTGTTGGTCTATCTCGAGAGAGGGCCCGCTTTCGTTGTCGAGTTGCAGGCGTATCAGGCAGTCGAGCTTTCCTCGGGCCAACTCTTTGCCGGCGCGGTCACGCAGTTTTGGCTCCAGATGGCGCAGGCTGTCGGCCAGTTTAAACGTGCAATCAAGATAGCGATGATTGACGGAGCGCAGCTCGATAGTTAGCGTGCCCTGATCGGTCACGAGAGCCTCGCGAGCAAATGCAGTCATGCTGCGAATCATGATCGGTCCAGTGAAGAGTCAGTGTAGTAGGAAGTGTATCAGGGAGCGGACGATCACGTATACTGTGCCTCCATTTTGTTATACGAGAGCATAAAAATGCAGCGACCCAGTGGCCGTGATCCCGCACAACTCAGAGATATTAGTATTACCCGCAACTTCACCTGTCACGCTGAGGGTTCTGTGCTGGTGTGCTTTGGCAATACCAAGGTAATTTGCACCGCCTCAGCAGAAGCCGGAGTGCCCCGTTTCCTGCGCGGTAAAGGTAGAGGTTGGGTAACAGCAGAATATGGCATGCTGCCTCGGTCTACCGACAGCCGAATGGGCCGCGAGGCCAGTCGTGGCAAGCAGGGCGGCAGAACTGTAGAGATTCAGCGCCTCATCGGGCGCTCTTTGCGTGCCGCCTTGGATTTGTCGAAGTTGGGAGAAAATACCATCACTATCGATTGTGATGTTATTCAGGCAGACGGGGGTACGCGTACTGCGGCGATTACCGGTGCATGTGTTGCTATGGTCGACGCGATTAATCATTTGCAACGGCGTAAGCTACTAACTCAAGATCCTCTAAAGCAGATGATTGCGTCGGTGTCAGTCGGAATTTATAAGGGTGTTCCGGTGCTGGATCTAGATTATCCAGAAGACTCGGCCGCCGATACCGACATGAATGTAGTCATGGCGGCGAATGGCGACTTTATCGAAGTTCAAGGTACAGCAGAAGGCGCTACTTTCAACCGTGCTGAGTTAGACAGCCTGCTGGATATAGCGGGGGGTGGCATTGCCGAGCTAATAGCCATTCAGCGCGAAGCACTGGCCGGCTAAAGCTCGATATCATAGTCCATAATCACTGGCGCGTGACTTGAAAACTCACGCGCATTGACTAGCGCGCCATATTCTACGGCGTACTTCAGGCCCTGTGAGACGATTTGGAAATCAGTGCGCCAGCCGTTTACGCCGCGCTCACCATCGGGCCACCAACTAAACTCGTCTATGTCCGAGTTGACCTCGCGAAATGCATCTACATAGCCAGCTTCTATGATCTCGTTCATCCATTGGCGCTCTTCCGGCAAAAAGCCCGAATTCTTGCTATTGTTCTCTGTGTCCTGCACATCTGCGGGGGTGTGAGCAAGTTGCCAGTTGCCGCAGAAAATAAACTCTCGTCTCTTATTCTGAATCTTCTTCAAATGGCCCTGTAGCTGGCTATAGAACTCGGCTTTGCGGGACTGTTGCTGCGCGTTGCCTTGCTCTGCAGAGGGTGCTAATAAGCAGCCGACGCTCAAATGTTCGTAGTCGGCCTGTATATAGCGTCCTTCCATGTCAAAGTCGACGAAGCCCAAGCCTGTGATAATCGCTTTCGGCATTTTGCGGCAGTACAGGGCAACGCCGTTGTCCTTGCCATTAACATCGTCTAGAAAATAAGCGTTATATTTGCTGGGCAGGAATGTGTCCTGCTGCAGGTCATATTCTGAGCAACGCAGGTCCTGGATACAAACGAAGTCAGCGTCCTGTTCGTCTAGCCAATCGTAGAAGCCGTTTTGAGCGGCGTTTTTAATACCGTCGGCGCTGAAACTGATGATCCGCATTTATGGCCCCTTTTTCGAAGAGCGTGTATGATACCGTAGCTTAGCCCCTCGGAATACTCCATGCAGCCCTATCAGACTGAATTTATTGAACTTGCACGTCAGAGCAAGGTGCTCAAATTTGGCCAATATACCCTCAAGTCGGGTCGCGTCAGCCCTTACTTTTTCAATGCAGGTGCCTTTTCTACGGGCGCAGCGCTCGCCGCGTTGGGGCGTTGCTATGCCCATGCCATTGTGCGCTCCGGCGTCCAGTTTGATGTTCTTTTAGGCCCCGCATACAAAGGGATCCCGCTGGCTGCAGCAACCGCTATTGCTCTGGCCAATGACCACGCAATAGATGTTCCCTTTGCCTACAATCGCAAAGAGGCGAAAGCTCATGGCGAGGGAGGCATTATGGTGGGAGCTCCGTTAGAGGGTCGTATATTAGTGATCGATGACGTCATAACAGCCGGTACCGCTGTACGCGAGGTTATTGCACTCATTGAAAGTGCGGGAGGCTTACTCGCAGGAGTCGCTATAGGCCTAAACCGGCAGGAACGTGGAGCGGGAGAATTGTCTGCCATCCAAGAACTCGAGCAAGCCCATGGCGTCCCCGTATTAAGCATTATAGACATGGAGCACATCATCGCGTACCTCACATCTGCCAATGACGCTCCTGATGGTGCGCTGCTTGCGATGCAGGACTATCGTGAGAGATATGGAGCGGCTTCTTGAAATAGGAGCGTTCAAACCCTATATTTAACCTATGTCACCCTCCAAACAGACTCATTCACTACTCGCGCTGTTGGCAGTTTTACTGCTGACGTCACCTATTATTGCCTCTGCAAAAGACCTTTACCGCTACATTAATGATCAGGGCAACATAGTTGTTGATGACCATGTCCCGCCAAAATATGCTGCCAAAGGCCACGAGGTAATTAATCCCGAGGGAGTAGTACTAAAAGTTGTGCCTAGAAAGTTAACTGAGGAAGAGCTCACGCAAAGAGGTGTTGTGGAGAGGCAAGCTCAGGATGCGGCGGCGGAAGAAGAGCGTTTGCTGCTTTGGGATGAATCACTGATGTTGCGCTACAGCACCATTGAAGACATCGAGGCGGCGCGAGAGCGCACCTTGCGCGATTTACGCATTCGAGTGAGTATTTTAAAAAGTAACACTCGGGGCCTAAAGCAGCAGGTTGAAAACTATCAGCGTGTTGCCGCAGGTATTGAGCGAAGCGGCGGGACGGTTGGTGTTGAGCGCCTGACGTTAATCGAAGAGCTGCAATTTGAAATTAGCGCCACGGAGCGGTCCATTGCCGATCGCCAAGCGGAGGTCGCGTTGGTGCAAAAGGGTTTCCAGGAAGATATCGGGCGTTTTGAAATGCTGCTCGAAGTGGTCGAGCTGCGACGCTCTCTGTCGAGCGGCGATAGAGCGCGCTAAACGTGTTTCAACGGTCGCGTGAGACGAGTGACCCCTGTGCAGGGTGACTGACTGCCTCGCGGAAAAACCCCTGCATTAAATGATCCAGTTGTTGCTGCCAGTCTAGAGTCGGTGAGCGACGAAAGCCGCTGCGCACAAACTGTGACACGCGACCTTCTGCTGCCGAAAGCAGCAAATTGGCCGCTGCGGCGAGAGGTATGACGGGGCGCAGGCCCTCCGCCATTTCAGCATCTCTTATCACTTGCTTTAATTGCGTTTCAAATCGATCAAATAGTTGAGCTACGCGCTGATGTAGGCGCGGAGTTTCACCGGCTAACGCATCGCCTGTGAGTATGCGAGTTATTCCCGGATTGTGTTCGGTGAAAGTCAGCAGCAAGGTAAGAATTTTTTCACAGCGCCTCGCCGCAGTGGGCTCTTTACTGATAATTATCTGTATCCGACTGAATAGCGTTTCTTCGATAAATTCTATCAGGCCCTCAAACATTTTAGACTTGCTGGGGAAATGGCGATACAAGGCCGCTTCTGACACGCCCACCTCTTTTGCCAGCCCGGCAGTCGTTATGCGATTACCAGGGTTGACTTCTAACATGTGGGCCAGTGCTTCCAGAATTTGCTGACGGCGTTGGCTATTTTTGGGAGGCATATCTATCCCGATCTAGTAGTTGTGAGTCATGCTAGCGATTACCTGCCAGCGCTGCAATAACTGTTGTCTTGTTTAGGGCAGATTTTTGTTCGTGATGAGGGTACCTATACCCTGATCGGTGAAAATTTCGAGCAAAACAGCGTGCGGCACTCTTCCGTCAATAATTTGGGCGCTTGCCACGCCGGCCTTCACTGCGTTTAGCGCACAGCTGATTTTAGGCAGCATGCCTCCACTTACTGTGCCGTCGGCAATGAGCGCATCTACCTGTGCAATGCTGAGGCCGCTTAGTATGTTTTGGTTTTTATCCATTAGCCCTGGCACGTTGGTTAGCAGCATCAGTTTTTCGGCCTGCATGACCTCGGCAATTTTTCCAGCGACGAGATCAGCATTGATATTGTAAGTGGTGCCGTCCTCCCCTACACCGATGGGTGCGATAACGGGGATAAAGTCGCTACCTTGCAGTAATTGTAGAACTTGTATGTCAATTTTATCAACCTCACCCACATGGCCAATATCTATAATTTCCGATGCGCTCAACTCTGGGCTATAGCGAGTGACGGTCATTTTTTTTGCACGGATCATTTGACCATCTTTGCCGGTGACGCCAATGGCTTTTCCGCCGTTTCGATTGATTGACGAGACAATTTCCTTGTTGACGCTGCCGCCCAACACCATTTCAACGACGTCCATAGTGCGTGAATTGGTGACTCGCATGCCATCGACGAATTCTGTCGAAATATTGAGTTCTTCTAGCAGCTTACCAATCTGGGGACCACCGCCGTGGACCACGATAGGATTCATGCCCACCAGCTTCATTAAGACCACATCACGAGCAAAACTCTCGTGCAGTTCTGGGTCGACCATGGCGTTGCCACCAAATTTTACGATGATCGTTTTACCGATAAATCGTTGTATATAGGGCAGCGCCTCGGTGAGGACTTGGGCGATGTTCATGGCGGCGTCGCGCGTGATTGACATTCTTTAATCCTGACTGAAATGAGCTAGAAAGTAAGTTCGAGGTCGGGTTCGACTAAGCCGATTTGGGCGCGGAATTCTTGCATGATCACTTCCAGCTCCTCTTCGCTCGTGGCTTCAAAGCGAGCGGTTAGAGCCGCCGAGGTGTTAGATGCCCGGATTAACCCCCAGCAAGTCTCGTAGTCAACACGAATACCGTCGATGGTGTTGATCTTGCCGTTGGCAAAATCGACGCCATTGACAATTTTATCCATAATCTGAAACTTGACGCTTTCGGATACAGGAATCAGTATTTCCGGTGTGCTGACCGACTTAGAAAATTCTGCCACGCTCTCATCTAAAGAAATACCATGGGTGCTCAGAATTTCGGCCAGGCGTCCGGCGGCGTACATGCCGTCATCGAAACCGAACCAGCGCTCGCCAAAAAACATATGGCCGGAGAACTCACCGCCTAACAGAGCGCCAGTCTCGCGCATCTTTTCTTTCATGTGCGCATGCCCCGTTTTCCACAAAACGGGCCGCCCGCCATAACGCGTTATCAGTTGAGAGAGGTGCCGGCTGCACTTTACATCAAAGACCACATCGGCACCGGGGTTGCGCGAAACAATGTCCTGGGCATATAGCATGAGTAAGGTGTCTGAGCGGATAACTTTACCGGTGGACGTGACGACGGCTAACCGGTCGCCATCTCCATCAAAAGCGACACCGAAGTCGGCGCCCTCTTCCAGCACCTTTTCAATCAGGTCTTCTAGATTCTCTTCATTACTGGTATCCGGTGGATGATTGGGAAACCGACCATCTATTTCGCAATACAGCGGCACAACTTCACAGCCCAGCTCTTCGAACAACTCCGGGGCCACATCGCTCGTTGCCCCGTTTCCTGCGTCGAGTACGATCTTCAAAGGCATGGCAATCGCAATGTCCCCTACTACCTCGTCAATATAGGCTGGGACTACATCCTCTCGCATCATCCGGCCGGCACCCTTAACAAAGTTGCCAACCGAGATGCGGTCGCGAATCTGCCTGATGCCGCCCGCCCCGATTGTTTGCTGATTCATAACCACCTTTAAACCATTGTATTCAGCGGGGTTGTGGCTGCCCGTAATCATGATGCCCGAGCGGCAGTCGAGGTGTTGTGTGGCGAAGTACAGTAGCGGCGTCGGCACAAGACCAATATCAATGATATCGCGTCCGGCCTCCATGAGGGACTTAATTAAAGCGGCTTTTATGCGAGGGCTAGAGGAGCGGCCGTCGCAGGCTATAATAAAAGTTTGCTCCCCGGCTTCGTCGGCGATACTTGCGAGGGCGCCGGCGATGTCGGAAACTACGTCGTCGGATAGTTCGGTCTTGGCGATACCCCGTATGTCATAGGCGCGGAAAATATGCCGAGGAAAACCACTGGCCTCTTCGCCGACGTCGGAGGTTGGTTCGGGGAAAGTGGCAATGTCCAGGTCTAGGTCCAACATGTCGTCATCGTCCAATATACTAGTCGACTGGAACATGGGGTTGGTTAGTTCAGTGCTGGTGGCGCGTGCAGAGTCGCCCGTCGAAGAGTTGGTGTTGCTAGGGGCGCTATTTTGCCTCAGGGTACGCAGCGTAGCGCGGCGCAGCTGCTTGGCCACAGGGACGAGTTCGGCAATACCAAGCTCCAGTGGGGTTTTTTTGTCCGCGGCAGAAATGAGTTTGTTGAGTTCGTTCTCAAGTGCAACCGGAAATCGTAGGAGGATGACCGCGAAGCAGGCCAGGCTAGCAAGCGAAAATACTAGTAGCACGGCAAAGATAGGCGCGCGCCCTATTTTAAGAGACTCGAGCAATGCGTGGGAGGGGGTAAAAGCGATATTCCAGGTAGTGTTGGCTATCGGCGCAAAACGGGAGTATTGCTCGCTGTTTGCACTACCGGTCACGGCCACAGTTTCAGTTTTTTCCGCTCCCGATGCCGTGATATAAGTTTGTTGTAACTGCGATTTTCCTATGCTGTTATCGAGAGCCTCTAGCTCAGCAACGATCAGGGCGTTGTCGACCGTTGCAATGATCACTGCTTGGCGATCCTTAATCCTAGGATGGAAAACCTGATAGGCGATAGAGGTAAGCCACTGTCCCTCAAACCTGTAGGCTTCGGGCTGTGTTGTTTCACCCATGCTGACTCTGCGTACCAGATCGACCTCTATATGGTTACGCAGACCCTGGTTGTCCCCTTCCAGGTTTGCTGTGCCCATATCGCCAATGGGTATAATTCTCAGGCTGGCGACCTCCGGGAAATAGTCCAGCATGGTCTGCTCAATGAGCTCTACATCGGCATTACTCGCCTTGGCCACTGCCGAAAGCGCCAGTGGTGACAGCGCGGCACCGCGCAAACGTTCGCCCAAGCGAGTGAACAGCTGCTGAACATTAGCGGCTTGTTGGGTGGCGTAAGATTGCGATACGCGCTCGATAACCGTGTGCTCCACGGCGGGTTCGCGCGCATATAGTAGGTAGGTAAAGCCCAGGACAACGGGCACCATCAGGACTAGCAGGGCTATCGATACAATTTTGTAGAGTGCATTCCCTTTGGCAGCGATCCCCTGAGGGTTGCCGACGGCTTTAGTCTTCTTTTTTATTTTAGGTTTCAGCATTTAACCTACGCATACCGCGAGTTAGAGTGTTTATGATATTACGTGCTGAATAAATCTTAAATGCGCAAGGGCGGTTTATTTTCGCAGTTTTGGCTTTAACGAGCGTTTATCTGCTGTGCTATGAGCTCTATGATCTGCCGCGCAATCACCTCTTTGCTGCACAGAGGGAGTGTTTTTTCGCCTTCTTGCCATAGTACACTGACCTCATTGTCATCGCTGTTAAAACCGATATCGCGCTGTGACACATCATTTGCAACAATCATATTGAGATTCTTCTTCGCCATTTTTTCTCTGGCATAGGCCTCTACATCATTGGTTTCGGCGGCGAAGCCGACCGTGAAGGGCCGATTTATACTGCCGGCTATGGTGGCCACAATATCTGGATTGCGCACCAGTGCTAAGGAAATGTGTTCTTCGCCCTTCTTTATTTTTTGACCTTCAATGTGCGCTGGCCGGTAGTCTGCTACGGCAGCACAGGCGATAAAAATGTCGGCGTCTTTGCATTGCTCACTGCATTGCTCGAGCATTTGTTCGGCACTTTCCACATCGATTCGCGAGACGTGATCTGGGGTCTTCAGGGCCACAGGGCCGCTCACAAGTACTGTTTTGGCTCCCGCATCGACGGCTGCCCTGGCTAGCGCGAAGCCCATTTTCCCGGAACTGTGATTGGAGATATAGCGAACCGGATCCAGCGCCTCCCGAGTGGGGCCAGCACTAATAATGACGCGCTTGCCCTGCAAAAGGCCACTTTCAAAACAGGCCGCCGCCCGCTCGACAATTAATTCAGGCTGTTCCATCCGCCCGAGGCCAA
This sequence comes from Halioglobus sp., assembly GCA_047626655.1. Taxonomy (GTDB): domain Bacteria; phylum Pseudomonadota; class Gammaproteobacteria; order Pseudomonadales; family Halieaceae; genus JBALVT01. The sequence goes on along the minus strand of JBLHSI010000003.1, from coordinate 19,596 downwards.
CATCGCCGCAAGCCTGCTCGCCTGAGGCGGGTCCCACCAAAAACATACCGAGCTTATCGAGTGTGGCAATATTGTTAGCGGTGGCCGGGTCTGCCCACATTTGTTGATTCATCGCCGGGGCAATAAGCTTGGGCGCAGCTGTGGCCAGCGCAACTGTGGTGAGCAAATCATCGGCTCTCCCACTGGCAAGTCGGGCAATGAGATCTGCAGTGGCCGGGGCGATAAGGAGTAAATGGGCCCAGCGAGCCAGCTCAATATGGCCCATTCCCAGCTCTGCCTCGCTGTCCAGCAATTGTGTGTGCACGGGATTACCCGACAACGCCTGTAGCGTTAACGGCGTAATAAACTCCTGTGCACCGCGGGTCATGATGACGCGTATATTCGCACCTTGAGCCTGCAGTTGGCGAACCAGCTCCGCAGATTTATAGGCGGCTATACCCCCGCTGACGCCCAGCAGGATATTGCGATTAATAAGATGTGCCATTTATGAGGCCAAATAGGGACAATGGTGAAAGATACCACCCGGCAGGTAAATTTGACACAGGCGCAGTCGCGCCGCTCAAGGAGGAGCGTATGAGTTTGGCAAGATGGGTTGACGGGGAAGGGCCTCGGGACAAACTATTGGCGAGGGGGGCTGGGTCTCTGTCTGATGCAGAACTGCTGGCCGTGGTTTTGCGTACCGGTTACAAGGGCTCTACAGCCGTGCAGGCAGCGCAGGCATTGATCGTCCGCTTTGATAGTCTCGGTGGGGTTTTGGGGGCTGATCGTCGATTATTATTAGAGAGCCCGGGCGTTGGCAGTTGTACCTATGCTGTATTGCGCGCCTCGACTGAAATGGCCAGGAGGCAAGCGCTAGAGCCTCTCAGCACGGCGGATGTATTGTCCAGCCCACAGCAAACGCGCAAATTCCTGCAACTTCATTTAGGTTCGCGAAGCCGCGAGGTATTTAGTTGCCTATTCCTCGATAGTCAGCACCGGATGATTCGCTGTGATGATATGTTCCTGGGTACACTGGATGGCGCAGCCGTCTATCCTAGAGAAGTGGTTGTTCGCGCTTTGCAGTACCGCTCTGCAGCGGTCATTTTTGCTCACAATCACCCCTCCGGAGTGGCTGAGCCCAGTAGCGCCGACAGGCGCATTACGCATAGGCTGCAAGCGGCTTTGGAGCTGTTGGATATTCGCGTTCTAGACCATATTATAGTGGGCCGAGGAACGGCGTTTTCGTTTGCCGAAGAGGGTTTGCTATAATGTGAAATGTTTTAGAACTTCTTGCACTGGCAGCGATGTTCTGGTATAAACTCGCGCTCCGCGCGGCTAGAGCTCCTGTTTTTTTATGGATTCAGTGACTCAATAAGCCAATAAACACTGTGTCCGAAAGTACAGGAAGAGGCAAAATCATGGCTAGAGTATGTCAGGTTACGGGTAAGCGCCCAGTAACTGGAAATAACGTTTCACACGCAAAGAACCGCACTCGCAGGCGCTTTTTGCCCAACTTACACCAGCACCGGTTCTGGATTGAATCCGAGAAGCGTTTTGTCCGCTTACGTGTATCTTCTAAAGGTATGCGCATCATCGACAAAAAAGGCATCGAGCAAGTTTTACTTGAGATGCGCGCCGACGGCCAAAAAATCTAAGCCAGTTGAAAGATAGGGAGTAGTAAATATGAGAGAAAAAGTGAGAATGATTTCATCAGCGGGTACTGGACATTTCTATACCACTGATAAGAACAAGCGCACCACCCCCGACAAGCTTGAAATGAAAAAATATGATCCGGTGGTTCGCCAGCACGTCATGTACAAAGAAGGCAAGATTAAGTAGCTTCTACTCAATCTTGTTCAACTAAAACCCGGCTCATGCCGGGTTTTTTATACCCATAAAAAGGTCATGCTCTACTGATAAACAGGGCAGACTCGGCTCACGATCCACGTGCAAGGCAGGCGGCTATGCCAGAATTACCAGAAGTTGAAACCACCCGCTTAGGCGTTTTGCCATACAGCGAAGGTCGTCGTATCGTCGAGGTTATCGTCCGTAACCCTCGATTGCGTTGGCCCGTGCCGGCGAATCTAGCCGCTAAACTGCGCGGCCAGCTAGTTGTGAGTGTGAAGCGGCGCGCCAAATATATCCTGTTTGATACGTCTGTGGGCACCCTGCTGGTTCACCTGGGTATGTCCGGTTCACTGCGGGTAGTGGATGCGGCCGCAGCGGTGAAAAAGCACGACCACATCGACATCGTCATGGACAGTGGCCGGATTCTGCGCTTTTGCGATCCGCGGCGTTTTGGCTGTTTTCTTTTGCAAGAGCCCGGCGAGCGACACACGCTGCTCGCTCATCTGGGGCCGGAGCCACTGTCCGATGATCTACATCCAGATTTTCTATACCAAAAATCGCGTGGCCGCAAAGGCCCGGTTAAAAACTTCATAATGGATGGGAAGGTAGTAGTAGGTGTTGGTAATATTTACGCGAATGAAGCACTATTTATGGCAGGGATACGCCCTGATCGGCAAGCGGGCCGTATATCTTCCGTCCGCTATCAGCGCCTCACCAAGAACATAAAGCAAGTACTTACTTCGGCGATAGAGCAGGGCGGTACTACGCTAAAAGACTTTGTTGGCAGCGATGGCAAGCCCGGTTACTTCGCTCAGGAGCTGCATGTTTATGGTCGTGAAGGGCAGCCTTGTAGCCATTGCAACATGCCTTTGCGGCAGCAAAGGCTAGGCCAGCGCAGCACTGTCTACTGCGTGGCCTGCCAGCGTTGAAACCGCTACACTACAGCAATTGGCTTGGGGAATAACCCAGTGGGCAAGCCAAGAAATGGGGAGTGAAACTATGAAAATAAAAGTAAAAATGAATCGTGCCGTAATAGCGCTCACAGTCGGTTGCTTAATGTTGCCGCAAATAGGCTCGGCGCAAGAATCGGTAGATGAAAAACCCGGCCCGGCGGCAATGGTGGGTGATCTCGTGGTTGCAAGGCCAATTGGTCTGGTGATGACTGTGGCTGGCACAGCCGCATTTATCGTTAGCCTGCCTTTCACCCTACTTGCAGGTCATGCCGGCGAAGCAGCCGAGACTTTAATGATTGGCCCCGCGGAAACGACGTTTATGCGCTGTCTCGGCTGCACAAATCCTGGCTATACCAATAAAGATCGCGATCGCTATCAAGCGATGAAAGAGCGGGATGCTGCTGCCGTTGGTGAATAGCCTGTGTGACCAGGGCGAGGTCCGCAGGCCAACATGCCTGGCGTTAATCCTTTAAAAATTTGTTGGTTAAGGCTTCGGCCACGCAAGGCGGTACGAATGGAGTGATGTCCCCATCCAGTACCGCGATTTCGCGCACCAGCGAAGAAGAAATATAGGACAGGTGTTCAGAAGGCGTTAGGAACACACTTTCAAATTCTGCGTACATCGCTCGGTTCATATTGGCCAACTGAAACTCATACTCAAAATCGGCCACTGCTCGCAAGCCCCGCAACACGCAGCTTGAGCCCTGACTTTTGGCGAATTCTATGAGCAGATTGCTAAACCCCACCACCTCCACGTTGTCTAGGTGGGAGAGCGATTTCTCGCACAGCGCAACACGCTGGTCAAGATCAAATAGAGGGGTCTTTTTCTCGCTGTAAGCTATCGCGACTACAACTCGATCAAATAGTCTTGCCGCGCGCTCGGTAAGGTCTACGTGTCCGTTAGTGATGGGATCAAAAGTGCCGGGGTAGATGACGGTATGGGTCTTCATAATGCGGGCTCATAGGGGCAAATAGACTTGGCGGATGGTAAACAATTTGTCCTGCGCGCACAACGCGCTATGGTCTCGTCACTTTGAATAGGCGATACGCTACGTCTCCCGTTGCTTTGTCGCGGTGCAGCTGCCAATTTTGTGGGCAATTTGGCGGAGGTTGGCTGCGAGGAGTCTCAATATAAACCCAGGCTTCCTCTGCAAGACAGGTTCCCGCTGATAGTGCCAGGCATATGGGGTCGATTAGGCCCTTGGCGAACGGTGGGTCGATGAACAAGATATCGATTGGCCGTGTCGCTTTTTCGACAAATGTTTGTGCTGCCTGGCGATGGCAGCTACCCAACATTTTTGCGTCCAGCAGGGTCAGATTTTCGGAAATCTGCGCTAGGGCTGCGGCAGAAGTGTCGACAAAATCGCAGTGTGCTGCGCCGCGAGAAAGTGCCTCTAGCCCCAGTGCACCACTTCCTGCAAACAAGTCTGCGCAATGTGCCCCGGTTGTCACAGGTGACAGCCAGTTGAACAGCGTTTCCCGTATTCTGTCCGACGTGGGCCGCAAGCCCTCCGCAGGGGTAAACCTTAACTGTCGACTACGCCATTGGCCGCCAATAACACGCAGTGTTCTGGCGGTGGTAGTGGTGTTTTTAGATCTGGCCATTTCGTCACTTTACACAAGGGTGATAAGATAGCGGTCTTGCAGTTAAGAACACGCTCACCCCTACTTTAACACGGTCAATATGAAGTTTTTCAAGCGAAAATCAGCTAAAACGAACCAACCGGAGAACCTCCCCGCAGAAGCGCATGTTGAAGCAGGGGTTACCGAGCCTGCGCCTTTAGCGGTGGCAGCGGAGGCGGTAAAAATTGAGCCGTTGGTGGTAGTGCCGCCGGAACAGGTAGTCGCCGCAGCTGAACCAGAGACTGTCGTGAACCCGGCTGCCGCAGCGTCGGCTGCCGCAGCAACGGCTGCCGCAGCAAGTTCAGCGGAGTCGGGGTTTTTCTCGCGCTTGAAAAGAGGCTTGGGCCGCACCAGTGATGGTTTGATAGCGGGCCTGGGGAGTTTGTTTCTAGGTGCCAAAGAAATAGATGAGGACCTTCTCGAAGAATTGGAATCGCGCTTACTCATGGCGGATGTAGGCGTAGATGCGACGGTAGACATCATCAAATCTCTGACGCAGCGGGTATCGCGAAAGGAGCTCACACGGCCAGACGCCTTGGAGGCCGCGTTGAAAGAGGAGCTGCTGGCCCTACTTAAGCCCTGCCAAGTGCCTTTGGATGTCACCAGCGCTAAGCCCTTTGTCATATTAATGGTGGGTATTAACGGCGTTGGTAAAACGACGACGATTGGCAAACTTGCCCGACGATATAATGCTCAGGGCCATTCAGTGATGTTGGCGGCGGGCGATACTTTTCGCGCTGCGGCAGTGGAGCAGCTCCAGGTCTGGGGAGAGAGAAACGAGGTGCCGGTCATCGCCCAGCACACCGGCGCCGATAGTGCTTCAGTCATATTCGATGCGGTACAGGCCGCACAAGCTCGTTCGGTCGATGTACTACTTGCCGATACTGCCGGCCGACTGCATAACAAAGAGCATTTGATGGACGAACTGGTAAAAGTGGTGCGAGTGATGGGTAAGCTGGACAGCGCGGCTCCACACGAAGTGTTGTTGGTGCTCGATGCGGGTACCGGCCAAAACGCGCTGGCCCAGGCCAGTGAATTCCAAAAGGTCGTGGGTGTAACCGGCATTTGTCTCACCAAGCTCGACGGCACGGCAAAGGGTGGTGTGATATTTGCGATAGCCAAAAAATTAGGCCTGCCCATACGATACATTGGTGTGGGTGAGACGGCCGAAGATTTGCGCCCGTTTGATGCCGAAGAATTTATCGACGCCCTATTCACGGGCGATGAAAGTGGCCGCAGTAGTGAAGCCAATAAGACTCCATGATTCGTTTTGAACGAGTAAGCAAACGCTACGATGAGGGCCATGATGCCCTGCGCGACGTTAGCTTCACTATTAATAAAGATGAATTGGTGTTTTTGACCGGTCACTCGGGGGCAGGCAAAAGCACTATAATGCGACTTATCATGCTACTTGAACGACCTACCCGGGGAGAGGTCTATATCGATGGTCGCAATCTCCAGGCTGTGAAACGACGCGCCATTCCTCGCCATCGCCGTGATATTGGAGTGGTTTTTCAAAACCACCAGTTGCTGTTTGATCGAACAGTTTTTGACAACGTTGCTTTGCCACTAATCATTGGCGGTTATGATCATCGCGAAGTGGGCCGCCGGGTGCGCGCTGCGTTGGACAAAGTGGGATTGCTGGAGCGGGAGCGGTCGCTGCCGGTAACACTATCGGGAGGAGAGCAACAGCGAGTGGGAATTGCACGAGCGGTGGTGTGCAGACCTAAAATCCTGTTGGCGGATGAGCCCACTGGCAACCTGGACCCCACGCTTTCGGCAGAAATCATGCGTTTATTTGATGACTTTAGTCGTGTGGGTGTGACCGTTTTGATTGCCAGCCACGACTTGGCTTTGATTTCTCGGCTGCATCATCGAATAGTGACCTTGCGCGACGGTAGATTGGTGAAAGGGACGTCAGTCTAATGGCACGCAGAACTATTAACGCCAAGCGCGATGGCGCTAGCCAGAGCAGAGCGCGCTGGCGAGATCAGTTAGGTGCCTGGCAAAGGCATCATCAGCTATCTGCAGCAGATAGTCTGCGTCGCGTGTTGGAGCAACCCTGGTCAAGCTTGCTCACATGGTTGGTGATTGGCATTGCGCTAGCGCTGCCGGTGGGTTTGAGCGTAGCGCTGGATAACGCTCAATTTGTCAGTGCTGACTGGCAGAGCCCGGCGCAAATTTCGCTGTTTCTAGAGCCATTGGTGTCACAGGTGGAAGCGGTGGAACTAGAAGCTAACTTAGCCAAATACCCCGGCATTGGCGAAACCACCCTGGTGACCAAGGACGATGCGCTAATTGAGTTTAAATCAATGTCGGGTTTCTCTGATGTGCTCGCCGCCTTGGAGGAAAACCCTCTGCCGCACCTTATTATCGTGTCGCCCGTTGCACAGTCCAGCCCAGAATCAGTTTTAGCGTTACAACAAGCGCTGTTGTCAATGCCGCAAATCGCTCAGGCGATTCTCGATATGCAGTGGCTACAACGGCTGAACAGCGCGATGGTATTGGGGCAGCGTCTGGTGCTGGCAGTGGGAGGCATGCTCGTCCTGGGTGTCGCGCTAATTTTGGGCAATACAATTCGCCTATCAATAGAAAATCGTCGGGAAGAGATTATCATTGTGAAGTTGGTAGGGGGCAGCGATGCTTTTGTGCGCCGGCCATTCCTTTACACAGGTTTGTGGCACGGTGTGGGGGGTGGAATCCTGGCTGCAATTATTGTCGGCAGCGCCCTGTGGTTTTTGGATGAGCCCTCTCGCAATCTGGCGGCGCTCTACCAGAGTGGCTTTCGTCTGCAGGGTCTGGGTCTTATGGGGGGGCTGAATCTAATCGTCTTGGGGGGCTTATTGGGGTTGTTTGGAGCCGCGTTGGCGGTTTCCAGCCAATTGGGTCGAATTCAACCACGATAGGGCACTATCTTACTGTTTTTGTTAACTATTTATCTTTATTCTCGACCTTTCAGGGAACTATTTCAAAATTGGCACTCTAAAACAAAGAGTGCTAGAATCCGTCCCCAAGAAAGAAAAGAGAGGCATATATGAGCTATAGTTTGCAGCCAATTGACCAGATGGTACCGGGAGCTAATCTCGCTGCTTATGTTCAGTCTGTGGCGAGCATTCCGATCCTGACCCCGGAGCGTGAACGGGAGCTGGCGGAGGCTCTGTATTATGATGACAATCTGGAATCTGCCCGCGAGATGGTCATGTCTCACCTGCGCTTTGTTGTCCACATCGCCCGCAGCTACTCGGGCTATGGGCTGGCAGAGGCCGATCTAATTCAGGAAGGCAATGTTGGCCTAATGAAGGCGGTTAAGCGCTTTAATCCTGAAAAAGGCGTTCGTCTAGTGTCTTTTGCGGTGCATTGGATAAAAGCTGAGATGCATGAGTATATCTTGCGCAATTGGCGAATTGTCAAAGTTGCCACTACCAAGGCTCAGCGGAAATTGTTTTTCAATCTTCGCAGCTCGAAGAAAACCCTTTCGTGGCTAAATCCCGATGAAGCACAGGCCATAGCAGACGATCTCGGTGTGGCTGTTCACGAAGTGCACCGCATGGAGGGTCGCCTTACGAGTCGCGACGTGGCTTTTGATTCTCCACTTGATGACGACGACGATCGTAGCTGGCACGCGCCACAGTATTTTTTAGAAGACAGCAACGCCGACCCGGCTGTAGCAGCCGAGTCTAGTGACTATCAGCAAAATAGCGAAGCGAAGTTGCACAGTGCCTTGTCGGACCTCGACGAGCGCAGTCGCGATATTTTGGCGCAGCGCTGGTTGGCGGAAGAGAAATCGACCCTGCACGCTTTGGCTGACCAATACGGCGTCTCCGCCGAAAGGATTAGGCAATTGGAGAAAAACGCAATGAAAAAGCTGCGCGCGGCTATTGCGGCGAGCTAGTCTTCGTATTTACAGTTCACTAAAAATTTAGACGGGGGTGGTACCAACCACCCCCGTCTGCGTTACAATCCCCGCATGGCAAAACTATTTATCACACTCGCAGCCCTGAGCGGCATGTTGGCCGTCGCCTTTGGCGCGTTTGGGGCACATGCCCTGAAATCCAGGCTAGATGATTATGGCCTGGGTATTTTTGAAACGGCCGTTCAATACCATTTTTATCACAGCTTCGCATTGTTGGCGGTGGGTGTTATCGCTCTCACGCAGCCCGACACAACCCTGCTAAGGAGCAGTGGCTGGCTTTTTCTGTCTGGAATGATCGTCTTTTCGGGTAGCCTTTATATTCTCAGCCTTAGTGGCGTTCGCTGGTGGGGCGCAGTGACTCCCCTTGGAGGGCTGGCTCTTATTGGGGGTTGGGCCTGTCTCGCGGCTGCGGCATGGAATACTATAAGCTGATCGTGTGTAATACTTGTCAATGAATACTCCCTCGGACGACTCTGTTAAAAGGCGCGCTATTCGCAGTTTTGTTTTGCGTACCGGCAGAATGACGGCCAGCCAGCAGCAGGCTTATGACATCGGCTGGGACCGCTGGGGTTTGCGTCACGAGAGCGGTCTCCTGGATCCCGAAATCGCCTTCGGTAGATCAGGGCCATTGGTGTTAGAGATTGGCTTTGGTATGGGCGACTCGCTAGTCGCCATGGCAAAGGCTGCCCCGGCCTCCAATTTTATTGGCATTGAAGTACACACGCCGGGCGTGGGTAAATTGATGCGAGGCATGTTGGATGAGGGGTTGGACAATATTCGCGTGTATCATCACGATGCCGTGGAAATACTGCGTGACTGCATTCCCGCCGCGTCTCTTGATGGCGTGCAAATTTTTTTCCCCGACCCATGGCACAAGACACGACATCACAAGCGTCGCTTGATTCAGCCGCTTTTTGTCGAACAGCTCGCCCACTACCTAAAACCAGAAGGTGTACTCCATCTGGCCACAGATTGGGAGAACTATGCGCAGCAAATGATGCAGGTGGTCAGCGCAAGCCCCAGCTATCGCAACTGTGTTGGACTGAATGCTTATGCCCCGCGCCCCGAACACCGTCCACTAACCAAGTTTGAAAAAAGAGGACATCGCCTGGGGCATGGCGTATGGGATATCCTATTTGCGCGCGAGTGCGAAGGAAGCAATTGATGGGGGCGCAAGATGACGACCCCCACTATTCCCCAGCGGTTTAATGGTCCGCCGCAGTCGGGCAATGGCGGTTATAGTTGCGGTGTGCTGGCAGCGGAGCTGCAGGGAGTTGACTGTAAAGTGCGCTTGCATAAGCCGCCACCACTAGACACGCCGCTAATTGTGACAAAAATTAACAGTGAGCAGGTTGAAATGTTACACGGTGACATAGCAATCGGCACCGCGTGGGCAACCGAACTGGTATTGGATATTCCGCAAGCCCCCACGCTCTCGCAGGCGCGTCGTGCCAGCGAGGGCTATCTCTGTTATGAGGCTCACAGCTAGCCCAGTTGTTTTGTGTGCGGCTCCGGTCGCCCGGAAAATGACGGCTTATGCCTGTTCCCGGGCCCCTTAGATGATTGGCGTTTACTCGCCTGTACATGGCGCCCCAGCTCTGACCTGCTGGATGAAAATTGGGGCCTACCATCTCCATGTTTTGTCAGTTCCCCTGCAATCCAACACTGAGACCTGCCTCACATCTATATCGAAATATTTTGATATAGATGTGAGGTGCTGCTAAACTCTCGCGCTATGTTATCGATTGCATCAACACCAATGGTGAAGAATCCGCTGGAACCTGTGGCTGAGCTGAGCGCTGTGGCGAACTTGTGCAAAGCTGCTGCCGACCCTTTGCGCTTGCAAGTTTTACGCGTCTTGCTGGGCCAGTCTTTCGGTGTTTCCGAGCTTTGTAAGATTTTTGATATTCGCCAGCCCGCTCTGAGTCATCATTTGAAAATACTCGCCAACGCCGAATTGGTAGCCACCCGCCGCGACGGTAACTCCATTTTCTATCAACGCTGTGAATTGAGTCAAATAGGCGAGTTGGGTGCTCTCAAGGGCCAAATCTTTGATTCGGTAGACCGCACTTGCCTGCCCGACGATATTCAGCGGCGAGTAAGCGAACAATGTCGGCAGCGACGCGAAAGCTCACTCAGCTTCTTTGCTCTTAATTCACATAAGTTTAAGCAGCAGCAGGACCTGATTGCCAGCTACAAACAATACGCGGTCACCGTTGCTGAGATGCTGCGTAAGGTACCCTTGAAGCAGCGTCGTCTTGCGCTAGAGGTGGGTCCAGGTGACGGGTCTTTTTTGGCAGAACTCAGTCCCCGTTTTGAGCGTGTTGTAGCGCTGGATAATGCTGCTGAAATGTTAACAAAGGCCCGAAATAGTGCCGCTTCTGCCGGTTTTGGTAACGTAACCTTTATTCATGGCGATACAGCGTCGATTGAACTGAAAGAGTTTCAGGCTGACTGTGTGGTCATTAATATGGTTATGCATCACTCCCCATCGCCGGCACAAATTTTTGCAGATGTGGCGGCATGTCTCGCGCCAGAGGGTGTGTTACTGGTCACAGACTTGTGTCGCCATGATCAAGACTGGGCGAGAGAAAGTTGCGGCGATCTGTGGTTGGGTTTTGAACCACAGGATTTGGCTAACTGGGCGGCAGACGCCGGCCTACAAGACATCGCCAGCGTTTATTTGGCACAGCGCAATGGTTTTCAGATACAGGTGCGGCTGTTCGCCCACTGCTAATTTTGATTGAATTCAATAATAAGGAAATAAAGTATGAGCAAGTATTCAGTTTTCACCTCGGAGTCAGTTTCCGAAGGCCATCCCGACAAAATGGCGGATCAAATATCCGATGCTATCCTTGATGCTATTCTAACCGACGATCGAGACGCCCGTGTTGCTGTAGAGACCATGGTCAAAACAGGCATGGTAGTGATTGCGGGTGAGGTAACGACCTCTACTTATGTGGATTTAGAGCACGTGGTTAGAGATGTAGTGAATGATATTGGCTATAACAGTTCGGATGTAGGGTTTGACGGTTCATCTTGCGCGGTTCTGAACGCTATCGGGAAGCAGTCTCCCGATATCGCTATGGGTGTCGATGAAGGCGATAGCAAAGAACAGGGCGCTGGAGACCAGGGCCTAATGTTCGGGTATGCGACACGAGAAACCGATGTGTTAATGCCCGCCCCCATCTATTATTCACACCGCCTGGTCGAAAAGCAGGCACAACTGCGTAAAGCGGGCGTGCTTAAGTGGCTGAGACCCGATGCAAAGAGTCAGGTGACGCTTCGCTATGATAATGGTAAGCCGGTTGGTATCGACGCAGTGGTGCTGTCCACGCAGCACGACCCCGACGTCACGCAAAAAGACATCCATGAAGCGGTGATGGAATTGATCATCAAAGACGTGTTGCCCGAAAAGTGGCTGAACGCTGATACCAAATACCACATTAACCCCACGGGCCAGTTTATTATCGGTGGCCCTGTTGGCGACTGCGGCTTGACCGGCCGCAAGATTATCGTTGATACCTATGGCGGCATGGCCAGGCATGGCGGTGGTGCCTTCTCCGGAAAGGACCCTTCCAAGGTAGACCGTTCAGCAGCCTACGCCGGCCGCTACGTGGCGAAGAATATTGTTGCTGCGGGCTTGGCAGATCGCTGCGAAATCCAGATTTCATACGCTATTGGGGTGGCCGAGCCCACCTCAATCTCTGTAGACAGCTTTGGTACCGGCAAAATATCAGACGAGAAAATCGCCGAACTGGTGAGTGAGCATTTCGAATTACGTCCCGCTGGTCTAGTAGAAATGCTCGATCTGAAACGACCGATATACCGGAAAACAGCGGCATATGGCCATTTCGGCAGAGAAGATGATGACTTTACCTGGGAAAAGACAGACAAGGCAGAAGCACTGAAAGCCGCTCTGTGATAATGGTGGAGGTATTCCTGCGCCCCTAAATACCATGCCTTTATGGCGTGAAATTAAGATTCGACTACAAGTAAACATAGGATAGAAAAAATGAGTAATGCACAACAAGTAATAGCAAGTGAAGACTATAAAGTCGCCGATATTAGCCTGGCCGATTGGGGCCGCAAAGAATTGGATATTGCCGAGAGCGAAATGCCCGCGTTGATGGCAATGCGCAAAAAATACAGCGGCGCAAAGCCTCTGGCTAACGCCAAGATTTTGGGTTGTATTCACATGACCATTCAAACCGGCGTGCTAATTGAGACTCTGGTTGAGTTGGGCGCAGAAGTGCGCTGGTCTTCATGCAATATATTTTCTACGCAAGACCACGCCGCGGCAGCGATTGCAGCTTCTGGTGTTCCGGTCTATGCCTGGAAAGGTGAAACCGAAGAGGAATACGAGTGGTGTCTGGAGCAGACTATCCTTAAAGATGGCCAGCCTTGGGACGTGAACATGATACTCGACGATGGCGGCGACTTAACCGGCATGTTGCACGAAAAATACCCAGAGCTGTTGGAGCGTGTGCACGGTATTACCGAAGAGACCACCACCGGTGTGCACCGTCTGCAAGAAATGCTCGAAAATGGCACTTTGAAGGTACCCGCGGTTAACGTTAATGATTCGGTGACCAAATCGAAAAATGATAACAAGTACGGTTGCCGTCATAGTCTTAATGATGCGATTAAGCGCGGTACCGATCACCTGTTGGCAGGGAAGAAGGCTCTGGTTATTGGCTACGGTGATGTGGGTAAAGGTTCTGCTCAATCACTGGTTCAAGAAGGTATGATTGTACGCGTCACAGAGATCGATCCGATCTGTGCGATGCAAGCCTGCATGGATGGCTTCGAGCTGGTATCACCCTTTATTGATGGTGTTAACGACGGCACGCCAGGCTGTATCAACACGCAACTACTGCAAAACACTGATCTATTGGTGACCACCACGGGTAACTACAACGTGTGTAATTCCGATATTCTCAAAGCCCTTAAAAATGGCGCCGTGGTGTGCAATATTGGTCACTTTGACAATGAAATTGATACAGCGTTTATGCGCGAAAATTGGGAGTGGGACGAAATTAAGCCGCAGGTACACAAGGTGTATCGCGATCGCGCTAACGATGATCATTTACTGCTGTTGTCGGAAGGTCGTCTGGTCAATCTGGGTAACGCCACAGGCCACCCTTCACGCATAATGGATGGCTCATTTGCAAACCAGGTATTGGCACAAATTTACCTGTATGAGCGTAAGTTTGCCGATCTGGATAGTGCCAGCAAGCCCGCTGCGCTTACCGTTGAAGTACTTCCCAAGAAGTTGGATGAGGAAGTGGCTGCGCATATGGTCGCCGGCTTTGGCGGAGTACTAACTCGCCTTACTAAAGAGCAAGCGGACTATATACACGTTCCTGTAGATGGCCCGTTCAAGGGCGATACTTACAAATACTAGGTGCCCTGACTCATGTCAAAATCCTCACCTCGTATTAGCTTCGAGTACTTCCCGCCGAAAACCGACGCCGGAAAGGACAAGTTGCTCAACCTGACCACGCCGGCTTTAAATGCCTTGAACCCGGCGTTTTTCTCGGTGACCTATGGTGCTGGAGGTTCAACGCGTGACAGCACGCTGGGCGTGGTTTCGGCCATTCGCGAAGCCGGTATTGAGGTGGCACCCCATCTCAGTTTCGGCGGCGATGACGAAAGCGCTATTGACGAACTGTTGGATAACTACAAGCAGCGGGGCATCTCTCATTTGGTTGCACTGCGCGGCGATATGCCTTCAGGTATGGGGGGTATGGCGCAATTGGTGTATGCCAATGAGTTAGTGGAATATGTGCGTAAAAGGACAGGCGATCACTTTCACATAGAGGTGGCAGCTTACCCCGAAATACATCCGCAGGCAGAGAGTTACCAGCGTGACGTGGAGTTTCTCAAAGCCAAGTTTGACGCCGGCGCCAACAGCGCGATTACGCAGTATTTTTTCAATGTGGATTCCTATTTTTACTTTCTTGATCAATGCGCAGCTGCAGGCATAGATTCACCTATCTATGCTGGCATTATGCCCATCGTTAACTTCTCCAATCTCGCGCGCTTTTCGGCGAATTGTGGCGCTGATATTCCGCGTTGGATGCGGCAGCGTATTGAGGGCTATGGTGACGATCAAGAGAGTATTCAAAAATTTGGTATCGAAGTGGTTAGCCAGTTGTGCCAGACACTGCTTGACAGTGGTGCACCAGGCATTCATTTTTACACCATGAACCAGGTCGATCCAACGCGAAAAATCGTCAGTAACCTGGGCTTGTAAATGGGATAGGGCCAACCACATGCGCGTACCGCGTATTTACACCCATCAAACGCTGGGTAGCGAGCTTCTTGTGGAGCTGGAATCCAGCGCTAGTCAACATATTGCGCGTGCGATGCGGATGCAGGTCGGCGATAGCCTCACGCTGTTCAACGGCTGTGGCGGCGAATACGGCGCAATCATAAACAGTGTGGGTAACAAAGCCGTGCAAGCTCGAGTGGGCGAGCACCGCGCTATAGAATCAGAATCCCCACTCGCCGTGCACCTCGCGATTGCCTTGTCTCGGGGTGAAAGGATGGACTGGATTGTGCAAAAAGCCACCGAACTGGGAGTGGCCAGCATTACACCGCTGGTGACGGAGCGTGTGGAGGTCAAACTCAAGGGTGATAGAGCCGAAAAAAAACGGCTGCATTGGCAGCGTATTGCGGTCTCTGCCTGTGAACAGTGCGGCCGCAATCAGGTTCCTGATGTTAGTCCCTTGCAACCACTGGGACAGTGGCTCGCTAACACTGAAGCCGACTGCAAACTGGTGTTACATCATCGCGCGACGGCGCTTTCAACTGCCACACAAAAACCCACTAGTCTGGCCCTGTTAGTTGGCCCGGAAGGTGGTTTAAGCGTGACCGAAATTGCAGCCGCACAGGCGTCGGAATTTGTAGCCCTAACACTGGGTCCACGGGTCATGCGAACCGAAACCGCACCGTTGGCAGCGCTGGCAATACTGCAGGCGCGCTGGGGTGACATGAACCCACAATAGCCTATCTGAGCGCTTCCAGCACTGCCGCCAGTAAAACACGTAGATGTTGCCACGATTGTACTGCGACCTATAGTATTGATGTCCTCAATCGCAGGAAACGAATACACCATGCAATCATCTCCTGATATTTATATCCTGGGCGGCAGCCAAACCGATTTTGCTCGCAACTGGGCTCGAGAGGGCTATGAGCTATACGATCTCTTTTCTGATTCGCTGCAAGAGGCTGTAGAAAACGCCGATCTGGAGCCCGGGCAAATTGAGGTGGGCCATGTGGGCAACTTTGCCAGTGAATTGTTCGCCGGGCAGGGTTTGATTGGTGGCTTTTTTGGCCAGGTGTATCCTGAACTGGCCGACTTGCCCACATCTCGCCACGAAGCGGCTTGCGCGTCGGGCTCCGCTGCTATTCTGGCTGCGATGCGTGATATCGAATCCGGGCACTACGATGTGGCCTGTGTTCTGGGCCTTGAGCTAATGAGAAATGTGGATGGAAAAACCGGCGCCCAGTATTTGGGCAGTGCCGCCTGGGTCGGCAAAGAAGCCCAGGATTGTAATTATCCCTGGCCTTTTCTGTTTGACCGAATTACCCGGGAGTATGATCAGCGCTATGGTATAGACAGCGCCTACCTCACCCGTATTGCCCAGCTCAATTTTGATAACGCCAAATTTAATCCCTTCGCGCAAACTCGAAGTTGGCAATTTCCCGAGGGCTCATTTGGAATCGATGACGAGCTCAACCCAGTGATAGAAGGCAGTGTTCGAAAGTTAGATTGTGGCCAGATTACTGATGGAGCCGCTTGTGTGATTCTTGCCAGCGAGGCGAGGGCGCGCGAACACGCGGCCAAAATGGGTATTCAATTGAGTGATATTCCGCGTATTAAGGGATGGGGCCACCGTTCGGCGCCAATTTTGCTTGAGACTAAGCTTGCGCTTAGCGCTGACCATCCGTTAATTTTTCCCCATGCCAATAAGACGATTACCGAAGCGATACACCGAGCCGGGTTTGAACAGCTGTCCCAGTTAGATGGCATGGAAACTCATGACTGCTTCTCGGTTACACAATACATGGCCATAGATCACTGTGGACTCACCGCGCCAGGGGAGAGCTGGAAAGCGGTGGAAGACGGCCGTATTGAGAGAGACGGCGATTTTCCGATTAATGCGAGTGGTGGCTTGATTGGTTTGGGTCATCCGGTGGGCGCCACGGGTGTGCGTATGGTGCTCGACTGTGCGCGACAAGTGAGTGGCCGCGCCATGAGCTATCAATTGCCGAAAGCTGAAAACATGTTGACCTTTAATGTAGGGGGAAGCACAACGACATGTGTCAGTTTTGTTGTTGGCGTGGGTTGATGAAAGAAGTTTGGATTTACGACGCCATACGCACCCCCAGAAGCCGAGCGAAACCTCAGGGCGGCCTGCATGATCTGCGGCCCCACGATCTTCTAAAGCATCTATATCTAGGCCTTGAGCAGCGCTGTGGACTCGACCCAAAATGTGTGGCTGAGGTGATTTTGGGTTGCGTTACTCAGGCCGGAGACCAAGCTGGCAATATAGCAAAAACGTCTACCTTATACGCGGGTTGGCCAACCCGTATCAACGGCGTCACGATCAATCGCTTTTGTTCGTCCAGTACTGATGCAATTGCCGCAGCTGCGTTAAAAATAGCGGCCGGTCAGGAGAGCGCGATTATAGCAGGAGGTGTGGAAATGATGTCGCGGGTACCGATGCTGTCGGATAAGGCGACAGTTTTCATCGAACCGGAATTTGCCGCGCAGTGTCAAATGTTGATGATGGGTAATGGCGCTGATTTGTTGGCTACTCTTTGCGGTGTGTCGCGAACCCAAGCTGATACGGTAGCCTTGCACAGTCAGCTCCGAGCGGAAAAGGCACGTGCCCAAGGCTTTTTTAAATCCATTATCCCGATCTTCAATCCGGTAAAAAACGTTAGCATAGAATCTGATGAATGCATTCGAACCGATGTTAGCAGCGCATCGCTGGCACAGTTACCCGCGGCCTTTGCTGCAGCGGGACTGGCCGGAATTGATGCATTGCAATTGGAAGCTTACCCCTACCTGGCCCACATCGAACACATTCACACGGCCGGTAACTCACCCGCGATGGCCGACGCCGCGGCCGTGGTGCTAGTGGGTGATAGCGCTTTGGGTAAGCAGTTAGGTATGTCTGCGCGTGCTCGCATTGTGGATACGGCGAGTGTTAGTGAAGATCCGCTACAAGTTGTATCAGGCTGTGTCGGGGCCACGAAAAAACTAATGCACCGCCATAAGCTCACAGCAGACCAGGTCGACTTGTTCGAAATCCATGAGGCTTTTGCCGCTACAATTGTGAAATGTCATAATGAGTTGGATATTCCGAGCGACAAGCTTAACGTCAACGGTGGCGTTATCGCGCTGGGGCATCCGATGGGGGCGACAGGCGCGATAATGCTGGGAACACTACTTGACGAGTTAGAGCGGCGCGGCCAATCTAGAGGTATAGTCGCAACCAGTGGTGCTGCTGGCGCCGGCAGTGCCGTGCTAGTTGAACGTTTATAAGGATGTCAGAATGAGTGTACTAGAAACAGCAGATCAGTATCCTGCAGTAGAGCGAAACCTCGGTGGCCTTAGTCAGTTTGATGACTCACCCAGCTGGATTTACCAGTTGGATAATCCCTACCTTCATGGGGTTTATGCCCCTACGGTGAATCAAGTTTTCGCTGAAGACCTAAACGTGGAGGGAGAATTGCCCGAAGATCTGGTGGGAGGGTATTTTCGCAATGGTCCCAACCCCATGCATCAACCGAAGAATCGATACCACCCGTTTGACGGTGATGGCATGGTTCACGGCGTGTATTTTCGCGGTGGCAAGGCCTCGTATGGTAATCGCTATGTAAACACCGTCGCAATGGCTGATGAATTGACAACTGGCGACTCAATGTCTCCCGGCGTGATGGGGCCGTTTGACTATGACATTTCCTCCTTTGGCATTAAGGACACTTCCAACACCGATATCCACTGGTATAACGGCAAGCTCATGACTCAGTGGTATAACGCGGGTCACCCCTATGAACTGGATCCAATGACTCTGGCAACCTTCGGTCATATGGAATTGAGCGGTAGAGTCAATCGAAAAATGTCTGCCCATTCCAAAGTGGACTGGAATACCGGCGAATTACTCTTTTTTGACTATGGTGAC
This sequence comes from Halioglobus sp., assembly GCA_047626655.1. Classification (GTDB taxonomy): domain Bacteria; phylum Pseudomonadota; class Gammaproteobacteria; order Pseudomonadales; family Halieaceae; genus JBALVT01. The sequence continues at coordinate 1,078 of JBLHSI010000003.1, read as the reverse complement.
GAGCCCCCTTACTTGACGTTCGGCGTGGCTGACAGCGCCGGAAAATTACTGCACGAAGCGTCGATTGACCTGCCGGGGCCGCGCTTGCCGCATGATATGGGTTTTACCACCCATTACGCGGTACTGCACGATCTACCCTTTTTTCACGACATGAACGTATTGCGACAACACAAGCGGCGCGTAATGACGTTTCATCGGGATATTCCCGCGCGCTTTGGCATTGTTCCCAGAAGGGGTGAAAACCGGGATATCCGCTGGTTTGAGTGTGAACCTTGTTACATATTGCACGCGTCGAATTGCTGGGAGGAGGGTGATTGGGTTGTTATGGATGGTTGTCGCTCGCTCAACCCCATGCCTGGATCGCAGCCCGGTGACGGTGAATTGGCTTCAATGCTGGCCTATATGCGGCTGGAGGCAAATGCTTATCGTTGGCGCTTCAACTTGGTTACCGGAGAAGTGCGAGAGGGAAATATTGATGATCTAAATACAGAGTTTAATACGAGTAACCCAATCTTTCACGGCGTGAAGAGCCGCTACTCTTACCACCAACGGATCCCCCTGTTGCATGAGGGCGGTACTACGCTGCGTTTTACCGGCGTGGTTAAATACAACAATGAAACAGGTACGCGCAGCGAATGGGATTATGGTCCTGGCGTGTTTGGCAGCGAAGCTGTTTTCGCCCCAAAGCCGGGTGCAAATCGCGATTCTGCCGAAGATGACGGTTACGTTATAACCCTCATTACCGACAGCAATACATGGCGATCAGAGTCCTTGGTATTTGATGCCCGCGACATTGCCCAAGGACCCATCGCGCGAGTGCAGTTGCCACACAGGGTTCCCAATGGTTTTCATGCGACCTGGGCGCGCGGAGAAGATCTCTACGGCTCTTGAGTGGCCTTGCTCGCGTCAGCAGTCCAGGTGGCGTGGCTCCACTCGAGAAAGTCTGCCGCCGAATTCACCACTTGATCGGTTCGCACCGAGTGAAATATCTCGAAAGCGTGTTGTGCCCCGGGAAGTTCTGCGTAGGCCACCGGAGCGTTGGAGGCGCTCTGCAAGGCCGCTACAAAGGCGCGCGCCT
>JBLHSI010000002.1:0-45787 GCA_047626655.1 Halioglobus sp. | reverse complement strand
AGTAGTGGGCGCGTTGTGCTGCCAGCACCTTTGCGTGAATACGCGCAGCTTTCGAAAAAGCTGGTACTGGTAGGGCAGGGAAATAAGTTGGAATTTTGGTCGGAAACCCTTTGGTTTGCCGAGCGCGATCAAGCTCTTCTGGACTCCGGCCCCTCGGCCGTGCTGACCGAAGAACTCCTGACTCTAAAACTCTAGGTGGCTACCATGCACCGTGCTGTCTTGTTGCAAGAGTCTGTAGCAACGCTGATAACCAATCTAGATGGCAATTACGTGGATGGCACGTTTGGGCGCGGTGGACACAGTCAATTGATACTGGATTCGCTAGGCGAAAATGGTCAGCTACTGGGCGTGGACAAAGACCTTGAGGCGCAAGTAGTAGCCGATAAGTTGGTATCTGAAGATTCCCGGTTCAAATTCTTTCACGGTTCTTTTGCGCAGCTTCCAGGTCAGCTCACTGAAATTGGGATGCCAGCAGTTGATGGGATTTTGCTCGATCTCGGCGTTTCCAGCCCTCAGTTGGATGAGAGTGAGCGCGGTTTCAGTTTTAGCAATGACGGCCCACTAGACATGAGAATGGATACCACGCGAGGCGAGACTGCAGCCCAGTGGTTAGCGGTGGCTCGGGTAGAGGATATTATTCGCGTATTGAGAGAGTACGGTGAAGAGCGTTTTGCCAAGCGTATCGCTGGCGCCATAGTGGAGGCGCGTGAGGAGGAGGCTATCGTCACGACGGCGCGCTTGGCCAAGATAGTCAGTGAGGCCAACCCTCAATGGGAGAGGCACAAGCACCCAGCCACCCGTTCTTTTCAGGCCATTCGAATTTATATCAATCGCGAGCTTGATGACCTGAGGGACTTGCTGGATGCGGCAATCGACTTATTGGTCGTTGGGGGTCGTTTGGTAGTGATTAGTTTTCACTCGCTGGAGGATCGCATGGTAAAGCGCTACATGCGCGATATGTCTCGAGGCGACAAAATTCCCGCCGGTGTGCCGGTACTCGATTCAGATTTGAATAAGCGCATGAAGCTAGTTGGTAAGGCCGTTAAGGCGAGTGCCGATGAGGTGTCCAGTAACGTTCGCTCGCGCAGTGCAGTGATGCGTGTGGCGGAAAAAATCAGTTGAAGGGATTGTGGGTGTGACTAAGGCGGCGAAGGGTCTGACAGTCGATAGTTCATCGTTGGTTGCGACGGTCAACCTGACGTGGATGAACGCTGCAGCGCTTGGTCTGGTCGTTATTTGTGCCTTTAGCGTGATTCAGGCATCTCACGCCTGCCGACAATTGTACGCCCAGTTACAGATATTAGAAGCTGAGCGCTGGTACATGGAAGAAGACTATGGCCGGTTGCTACTTGAGCAAAGTACTTGGGCTTCTCATCATCGCGTCGAAACAGTCGCCGCCGGTCAGTTGGGTATGGCGCCACCCTCTATTGTCGACGTGCAGGTCTATAGCCAGTGAGGAAGAAAAACATCAAGCCCGTTGCCGCATGGCGATTTTACCTGGTGGCGGTTGTGATGTTAACCATGCTCGCTTTGCTGGTAGGGCGGGTGCTGTCACTGCAGGTGCTAGATACAGACCGGGGTTATCAGTTTTTACAGGGGCAAGGTGAAATGCGGTTTGTTCGCACCACCGAAATACCCGCATACCGCGGCATGATTTCTGATCGTAGAGGCGAGCCTCTTGCAGTTAGTACTCCGGTAGTCTCGATTTGGGCCAACCCAAAATTACTCAGTCAATCTGATCAGTTACCCGAATTGGCAGAAATGCTGGGTCTGTCATTGAAAAAACTTGAGAGCAAGCTGGCCCGATACGAAGGTAAGCAGTTCATGTACTTGCAGCGGCATCGTGTGCCAGCCGAAGCGAGAAAAATACTGGAAAAACGTATCCGCGGTGTTTACGGCGAGCGTGAATATCGACGTTTCTACCCAGCCGGTGAGGTTGCCGCACACTTGGTGGGCTTTACCGATGTTGATGATAAAGGTATCGGCGGACTGGAACTTGCTTACGATGACTGGCTGACGGGTGCGGCTGGAAAGAAAAAAATTATTAAGGATCTGCATGGCGATGTGGTGCGCGATATTGGCGTGTTGCAAGAGGCCGAGCCAGGAAAAGACATCACCTTGAGCATCGATCTTCGGCTGCAGTATCTGCAGCACCGAGAATTACAAAAAGCGATTGCACTAAATAATGCAAGCTCCGGCTCAATCGTGACTATGGACAGTCGCACGGGTGAGGTGCTGGCGATGGTCAATTATCCCGTTTTTAATCCCAATAGCCGGAAGGGGCGACAGCCCACTAAAACACGCAATCGGGCCATGACAGATGTCTATGAGCCAGGATCAACGATGAAGGCCCTAACGCTGGTCGCGGCGCTGGAGAGCGGCGATTTTACCACCGAAACCATGATTGATACGTCACCAGGCACTATCAGGGTAGGCAGAAAATTGCTGGTAGATCCACGTGATTACGGTGAAATAAGTGTGTCTAGAATAGTCGAGAAATCGAGTCAGGTCGGGATTACCAAAATGGCGATTGCACTGGGTCATGAGCCCATTTGGAATGTGTTTAGTCGCTTTGGTTTAGGTCAGTCACCCGGTACGGGATTTCCGGGCGAGAGTGCCGGCAGATTGCCCAATCGACCCAAGTGGCATGCGATTGAGAAGGTGACTCTGGCATTTGGTTATGGCCTTACAGCCACACCGTTACAGCTGGCGCATGTTTTTAGTGTTTTCGCCAATGGCGGAATACAGCAACCCATTTCCCTGCTCGCACTTGAAGATGAGTTGCCGCCCGGGAAGCCGGTGATTTCAGCCGATACGGCGAGTCAGGTATTGGCAGTGTTACATTCGGTTACCGGCGAGAATGGCACAGCGAAAAAAGCGCGAGTGCCGGGTTATCAGGTCGGCGGGAAAACGGGTACCGTGCACAAGGTTGGGCCGGGCGGTTATCAGGACAAATATGTGGCTCTGTTTGCCGGAATTGCGCCCATTGAAGATCCAAGGATTGTAACGATAGTCATCATCAATGAGCCTAAAGGCGAAGCTCATGGCGGCGGTTCGGTCGCAGCACCGGTGTTTTCCAAAGTCACCGAAGGTGCCTTGCGGTTGCTGAACATTCCTCCCTCGCAGCAGCAGGAGTTAGTTCAAGCTCCTCCCGCTCTTAAGAAGAGGGCAGCTTAATGAATGCCGTCTCTTTGCAACCCCGTGAAATGCCGTTAGCCGAACTGCTGTGTATGCAAGGGCAGTTGCAATCGACGGTGCTGGTCAGTGGTCTACAGATCGACAGCAGGCAGGTGACCCCGGGTGATCTCTTTCTTGCTGTTCCAGGTGAAAACTTTGATGGCAGGCAATTTATTGAGCAGGCAGTTAACAATGGTGCTGTAGCTGTTGTTGCTGAGCCGCCAGTGACTGGTTTTGTAGATTCTATCGCGGTACCGCTGCTTGAATGGCCAGAGCTTCAGCACGAAGTGGGCGAGCTAGCAGCAAGGTTTTACGGCGACCCCAGTCGCGAAATACACGTGGTTGGCGTTACCGGTACCAACGGAAAAACGACCACTACTTGGTTGATTGCGCAGTTGGTCAAGTTGATGGGGCTCAGTTGTGGCGTCATCGGCACGCTTGGGGCAACTTTGAGTGACGCTGTTGCAGAAGCGATCAACACGACGCCGGATGCTGTTTCATTGCAGCGAACTTTCGCGCAATGGAGAGAGCAGGGTGTGTTTTCGGCGGCTATGGAAGTGTCGTCTCATGCACTCACGCAGGGTCGGGTTGTAGGTACCTCTTTTGCGACGGCTGTGTTCACCAACTTGTCACGGGATCATTTAGATTACCACGGTGATATGGCCTCCTACGGAAGAGCGAAGAAACAACTTTTTACGGCGCCGGGATTGGCGCAAGCCATCGTCAATCTCGATGATGATTATGCGCAAGAGATAATGTCATCTATGGGTGCCAATACACGGGTCATTAGCTACTCAATTATGGGCAACACGTCAGCGGACGTCCGTATCGAGGAGGCGAATTTTCATGCCGATGGAGTGACCGCTCAGTTGCATACCCCCTGGGGTGATGGGCGCCTCTCAAGTCCGCTATGCGGAGCGTTCAATTTGTCCAACCTGCTTGCGGCGTTCTCGTCTGTCGCGCTGATGACGAAAGATTTTGCCGGGTTGCTAGGCGCTGTTAGCGAGTTGAACTCGGTTCCGGGTCGCATGCAGCGGGTGGCCAACGAGGCCGGTGTTCAAGCGATAGTCGACTACGCGCACACGCCCGACGCACTAGAGCATGTGTTGCTGGCACTGCGCCCCCAAGTCTCCGGCCGCTTGATTACGGTGTTTGGCTGTGGCGGCGATCGCGATGCGGGTAAGAGGCCTCTAATGGGCCGCATTGCCAGTGAGCTCTCTGATATTTGTATCGTCACCAGTGACAATCCTCGAGGCGAAGATCCAGAATCTATCGTGCGCGAAATAGCGTCGGCCTGCACTGGGACCTATAGCCAGATCGTGAATAGGGCTGAGGCAATTGCCAGTGCCGTTGAAATGGCGGACGCAGGCGACTGCGTGTTAGTTGCAGGTAAGGGACACGAAGACTACCAAATAATAAACGGCGACCGATTGCATTTCAGTGATGAAAAGCAGCTGAAGCTAGCTTTTGAGCGGAGGGCGCAGTCATGATGCAGTCTTGGCGTCTATCGCAACTAACCCAGCCACTTGTGGCGCAGCTTATTGGTTTCGATGCAGCTATATCCGGCGTCTCGACCGATAGCCGATCAATCGCCCACGGCGATTTATTTGTTGCTCTGCGCGGCGATAATTTTGACGGCCATGACTATTTGCAGCAGGTTCGCCAGGCGGGAGCCCGAGCTGCCATAGTCGATTGTGACGTGACTGTGGACATGCCGGTGTTGAAAGTGATGAACACCGAAAAAGCACTGGGCCTCCTAGGTGCGCATAATCGCAATGCATTTGTCGGGCCGTTAGTGGCTATAACGGGCAGTGGCGGTAAAACAACGACCAAAAACATGATCGCTGCCATATTGAGTCAGCGGGGTCGCACGCTCGCAACTCAAGGTAACTATAACAATCAACTGGGTGTCCCGCTGACGTTATTGAAGCTATCACCCGAGCACGAATTTGCGGTGGTAGAAATGGGCGCGGCTGGCGCTGGAGATATTGCCTATTTGGTAGAGTTGGGTCGGCCCTCTATTGCCGTGCTACTTAACGCTCTTCCCGCTCACCTGCAGGGTTTTGGCAGTATTGATGGTGTCGCTACCGCTAAAGCAGAAATCTTCGACGATTTGGGCCCTGATGATGTTGCCATCTTCAATGCCGACCTGCGCTGGGCGCAGCAGTGGCGAACAAGAGCAGGTAAGGCCAAGATTTTGGACTTTGGTTTTTCCACTGCAGCCGCAGTTCGTGCGCATTCTATGCAGTCGCTAGGGCTGCAAGGCACGCGGTTTTCAGTGTCGGCTTTGGCTGATGAGTTTTCAGTTTTTATTCCTCTGCCAGGCAAACACAATGTGGCCAATGCGCTCGCGTCTATAGCGGTAGCTCTATCGTGTGAAATCTCGCAAGAAGAAATCTGTCGAGGGCTGCAATCGCTATCGCCAGTAGCAGGCAGGCTAGAAAATGTAGAGGCAGCGAGTGGCGCTCAAATTATAGATGATTGTTACAACGCAAACCCCGAATCAGTGAAGGCTGCTATCGACGTTCTTGCGCAGTGTGATGGTCGTACAACACTGGTGCTGGGCGCCATGAGAGAGTTGGGCGCTGACAGCGATGCACTGCACATAGAAGTTGTCGAATATGCTGCGGCCAGTGGCGTGGATCAGTTGTGGGGTGTAGGCCCTGAATTACAACAAGCTGTTCCTGCGTTTGCTGATGGCGGTCACTTTTTTGCGTCGCGCGAGGACGCGATCGACGCAACTCCAAATGCATTTAGCGAAGGCGACTACGTTCTGGTCAAGGGCTCTCGCGGTGCCAAAATGGAATTGGTGCTAGCGGCACTGGTCGATACTCACAGCGTGAGAGAGGACTGATTATGCTGCTTTTTCTGGCCGAATACCTGACTCAGTATGAAAGTGGATTTCAGGTTTTTCAGTATCTGACACTGCGCGGAATTCTAGCGGCGGGAACCGCCATGGTCATTTCGATGTTGGTAGGTCCTACCATGATACATCGCCTTGCTTATCATCAGGTAGGGCAGTCTGTGCGATCTGATGGGCCCGAAAGCCATTTGAGCAAAGCGGGCACGCCGACAATGGGTGGCGCACTAATTATTGTGGCTATAGCAATTAGTACGCTGCTGTGGGCCGATCTACGCAATCCCTATGTCTGGGTTGTCCTGTTGGTGACTGCTGTCTTTGGTGCAGTGGGTTGGGTGGATGACTATCGCAAGGTAGTGGAACGCGATTCGCGTGGACTACCCGGGCGCTGGAAGTACTTTTGGCAGTCTATCGCCGGTCTTACCGCGGCTCTGTATTTGTATTTTGCTTTTGACACGCCAGTAACTACCGAACTCTACCTACCATTCTTTAAAGACTTTGCTTGGCAGATGGGTCCGGCGTTCATCGTATTGACCTACTTCGTCATCGTGGGGTCAAGCAATGCAGTCAATCTTACCGACGGACTCGATGGCCTTGCGATTTTGCCAACCGTCTTAGTGGGCACAGCATTGGGCATCATTGCCTACCTTACCGGTCATGTCGATTTTGCTGAGTATTTGAATATTCCCTACGTCGCGGGAAGCGGAGAGCTGGCTGTATTTTGTGGCGCGATGGCGGGTGCAGGTCTGGGGTTTTTATGGTTCAACACCTACCCCGCTCAAGTTTTTATGGGTGATGTAGGTGCGTTGGCGCTAGGAGCTGCTCTGGGTACAGTGGCAGTCATCACCAGACACGAAATTGTTTTCTTTATTATGGGTGGAATTTTTGTGCTGGAAACAGTGTCGGTGATTCTGCAAGTTGCCTCCTTTAAGCTGACGGGTAAGCGTATTTTTCGGATGGCGCCCATACATCATCATTTTGAATTGAAAGGTTGGCCAGAACCGCGCGTAATCGTGCGATTTTGGATTATTACTGTGATGCTAGTCCTGTTCGGACTGGCGACCTTGAAATTGCGCTAGGTGAAAGCGGAGTGATACAGGCAGTGAATCAAAATCTCATCGCGAGCAGTGCGAACCGGGTGGTTCTTGGGTTGGGCGCAACCGGGCTGTCCTGTGCACGTTATTTTTATCGATGTGGCATAGCATTCACTGTAGTTGATACGCGTTCTGAGCCTCCCCGATTACAGGAATTGTTGCGCGAGATGCCTGACGTCACTGTGTTTTTGGCCGACATACCAGATGCTGTTATCGAAGGAGCAAGTGAAATTATAGTCAGCCCAGGTCTGGCGCTGAAAGAGCCCCTCGTGATGAAGGCGAGAGCAGCGGGCGTGGCGGTGGTTGGTGATATCGATTTGTTTGTGCGCGAGGCAAAAGCGCCTGTTATCGGCATTACGGGATCGAACGCCAAGTCTACTGTGACTGAATGGGTAGGCGAAATGGCGCGGGAGTCGGGCCTCAAGGTGGCTGTTGGTGGAAATCTAGGCACTCCCGCATTGGACTTGCTTGCCGCTGATATTGAGTTGTATGTTGTGGAACTGTCGTCTTTTCAGCTGGAGCGCGCTGGTAAGTTGAATCTGGCTGTTGCCACCGTGCTAAATGTTACCGCTGACCATCTTGACTGGCACGGCAATTTCCCGTCCTACCACAGAGCCAAGCACAAAGTGTTTGGTGGTTGCCAAAAAGCGGTTGCGAACAAGGATGACCCTCTTGTATCGCCTTTGGTGGCAGACTCAGTTGAGGTGGTTAGTTGGCGGCTTGGCGATCCCGAGCTGCGCGGTTTTGGGACCCTCAGTATCGAGGGCGCTGAATGCTTGTATCATGGTTTCAATCAATTAATGCCGGTTGCGGAACTGGGTTTACTCGGTAGACACAATGTCGCGAATGCGCTCGCAGCGCTAGCAATTGGTCATGCCGCCGGCTTGCCGATGACGGCGATGGTTAAGACTTTACGCAGTTTTAAAGGGCTTCCTCATCGCTGTCAGTTCATTACCAAAATAGCCGGTGTCTTATATATTAATGACTCTAAGGGAACCAATCCCGGCGCAACCGAAGCGGCTCTTGTCGGTCTGGGTCGGAATCGTAATATTGTATTAATAGCCGGCGGTGTGGGCAAGGGTGCTGACTTTTCATCCTTACAGGACAGCGTTTCATCGCACTGCAAAAAATTGATCTTGATCGGTGAAGCCGCGCAAGAGATGGCAGCTGTCCTAGAAAACTGTACCGATACAACCGCGGTAGATTCCCTTGAACAGGCCGTAAAGTTGGCAGGCGCCACTGCTCTAGAAGGTGATTGTGTGCTGTTATCACCCGCCTGTGCCAGCTTCGATATGTTCAGTGGCTATGTAGCGCGAGGCGCTGCGTTTATTCAGGCGGTAGCGCAGTTGGCGGGGGAGTCACAATGACTGCGGCGCGCAGCCCTTCAACTCAATCCAATTTCTCTATGGACCCGATGCTGCTGGTTGTGGCGATAGCATTGTTGTTAGTGGGTCTTATAGCGGTCACTTCGGCCTCTATCGAATACGCCGACTGGCATTACCAGACGCCCTGGTATCACAGTATGCGGCATCTCGTGTATATATCGATCGCGCTAATATCAGCGTATGGCGTTTATAGGCTTCCCTGGGAGTTGTGGCTCAACACAGGCTGGGTATGGCTAATTCTGTCGTTAGCATTGTTGATTCTTGTACTAATTCCCGGAATAGGCCGCGAAGTGAATGGCAGTCAGCGTTGGTTGCCACTGGGGCCGTTTACATTGCAGCCTTCGGAGTTTGCCAAGCTGGCTTTGGTGGTTTATCTGGCGGGCTACCTTGTGCGTAAAGAACATGAAATTCGACATGAGTGGATGGGATTTCTCAAGCCTATGGCTGTATTGTTTTCAGTGACCTTACTGCTCATGGTTGAGCCCGATTTTGGCGCTACCGTAATCGCCGTTGGTGCGGCTTTTGGCATGATGTTTCTAGCAGGCGTAAAACTCCGGCATTTTGTATTGGTATTGGCCAGTAGTATCGCCGCTCTTTTAGTGTTGGTGGTAAGTGAGCCCTACCGGGTTAAAAGGCTCACTGCTTATACCGATCCATGGGCCGACCCATTTGATACCGGGTTTCAGTTGACTCAGTCTCTCATCGCTTTTGGCCGCGGAGAGTGGTTTGGCGTGGGCTTGGGTAACAGTATTCAGAAGTTGTTTTATCTGCCGGAGGCTCATACCGATTTTGTATTTTCAATCTGGGCAGAGGAAACAGGCTTCCTTGGTGCCGTCTTTGTCATGGCACTTTATGGACTACTAATAGGTCGAATGATGTGGGTGGGCCGCACGGCGGCGCAATTGGGAAATCTTTTTGGTGCCTATATTTGTTATGGCGTGGCCCTAATTTTCTCTGGCCAGGCTTTTGTCAACATGGGTGTGAGTTCTGGCTTGTTGCCTACCAAGGGCTTGACGTTGCCATTAATAAGCTACGGCGGTAGTAGTTTGATTGCCTGTTGTTGGATGCTGGCTTTTGTGTTGCGCACCGAGCGCGACTGTCGTGTTGGTGCGAGGCGCAAAGTATGAGCGCTGTCAACCCACTTGTTCTCATTATGGCCGGCGGCACCGGAGGGCATATCTTCCCGGCTTTGGCAGTTGCCAATGAGTTGCAAGAGCGCGGCTTTAGGGTGGAGTGGATAGGTACTGCAATTGGCTTGGAGGCCAGAGTGGTGCCTGCGGCTGGAATCGCTTTGCACTGCTTGGCTGTTCGCGGTGTTCGCGGTAAAAACCCTTTGCGTAAAGTGCTTGCCCTAATGTCTCTGATGGTGGCAGCTGTGCAATCTTTGTGGCTGGTTCTGCGCCTCTCACCCAGTTGCGTCGTGGGCTTGGGCGGTTATGTGGCTGGTCCGGCGGGCGTTGCTGCTTGGTTGTTGCGTAAGCCGCTAATAATTCAGGAGCAAAATGCAGTAGCCGGTACCAGTAATCGAATGCTTGCTCCACTTGCGACGAAGGTGTTCACTGGTTTTGATGGCGCTTTTACTGGCGATGTCGAAGCCGAGACAGTGGGCAACCCTGTTAGAGACGAGCTTATACGTGAATCTGCAAACAGCAGCTATCACTATGACGGAGCGCGCGCGCTGCGATTACTCGTTATAGGTGGCAGTCTGGGTGCGAAACCAATCAATGACGTCATGCCGGCCACTCTGAGTGACCTGCGTGCTCGAGGTTTGTCTGAGGATATTCTAGTGCGCCATCAATGTGGTGAGCTGCATGCCGAGGCCGTAACTAAAGCCTATGGTGAAGAATATAATACGCAAGTAGTCGTGTCGGCATTTATCGAAGACATGGCGAGAGCATACAGCTGGGCAGACATTGTGTTGTGTCGAGCGGGGGCACTAACCGTGTCTGAACTTGCAATTATGGGTCGCCCCGCCATTCTAATTCCTTTGCCGCAGGCGATCGATGATCATCAAACGCATAACGCACGCACTCTGGAGCATGTTGGCGCGGCGCTTCTTTTAAAGCAGAGCGACATGACGTCAGCCGTCTTGGCCGATGTTTTGCAGTCATTTATGAAAGATCCCCAGCAGCTAATGAATATGTCGCAGGCGGCAGCGGCGGCGGCAAAGCCCGATGCTACCCGATTAGTGTGCGATTCTTGTGAGGCACTTATTCATGGTCGTTGATAAGAACAGCTATCACATTCCAGAAATGCGACGTATTCGACGGATTCATATGATCGGTGTTGGCGGCGCTGGTATGAGCGGTATTGCTGAAGTGCTAGTTAATTTGGGTTATGAGGTGTCGGGTTCTGACGTTGTTGCTAGCGACGTGACTCAGCGCTTACAGGAAAAGAATATTGAAGTCTTTCTCGGCCACGCCGCGGCTCATGTGCTGGGTGCAGATGTGGTTGTCAGTTCGACCGCTGTAGAGAGTTCCAACCCCGAAGTCGCGGCAGCAAGAGAGGCAAGAATCCCGGTTGTTCCTCGAGCTGAAATGCTCGCTGAGTTGATGCGTTATCGCCATGGTATCGCGGTTGCTGGTACGCATGGCAAGACCACCACGACAAGTCTTATCGCGTCTATTTTCGGCGAGGCGGGCCTCGATCCTACATTCGTCATCGGTGGTTTACTCAATAGTGCGGGTACCAATGCTCAGTTGGGCGCTAGTCGTTTTTTGATCGCTGAGGCCGATGAAAGTGATGCTTCGTTTTTACATCTACAGCCGATGGTTGCAGTCGTCACCAATATTGAAGCCGACCATATGGAAACCTATGGTGGTGACTTTGCCGTTTTGCGACACACTTTTTTGGAGTTTTTGCACAACTTGCCGTTCTACGGTGTGTCTGTGTTGTGCATCGATGATCCGGTAATAGCAGAAATGCTGCCTGAGGTTACCCGGGCTGCCATCACTTACGGCTTTTCTGATGCCGCTGACTTTCGAATAGACGATTTAAAGCGCTCGGGTCTATCCACAGAATTTGTTATTTACAGGCCTAGCCCGCTGTTGCCGCTGCCAGTGACCGTCAATATGCCTGGTCTGCATAATGTGCTCAACGCTACCGCCGCAGTTGCAGTGGCTTGTGACGAAGGGATTGATGACATTGCGATACAGCGCGGTCTGGAAGTTTTTGCCGGTGTAGGTCGCAGGTTTGAACAGCTCGGCGAATTGCATTTTCAAGCAGGCAAGGCGCTGTTGGTTGATGACTATGGACACCACCCCACCGAGGTGGCTGCCACGCTCGATTCTGCGCGCCAAGTATGGCCTGAGCGTCGCTTACTGATGATTTATCAGCCCCACCGATACACGCGTACCCGAGATTTATATGAGGACTTTGTTGCCATTCTATCTAAGTGTGACGGTCTTATTCTGTTGGATATTTATGCGGCTGGAGAAGATCCAATACCCGGTGCAGACAGCCGAAGCTTGTCTCGCAGTATTCGCCAGCGCGGTCTGGTTGATCCTGTTTTTGTTGAACAAATCGATGAAGTGGCTGCTGTGCTAGCCGCCATTGTTAGAGATGGAGACATTGTTATTACGCAGGGTGCTGGAAGTGTAGGCAAGTTGGCGAAAGAGTTGGCTGCAATCGATTTTCTGGGAGATCACTCGAGTGAATCTTGATCTGCTAAAAACTAAATCCATCGCTGTGTTAATGGGCGGAACATCGGCTGAACGTGACGTGTCACTGCAAAGTGGAGCGACTATTCGCGATGCGCTGTTATCGTTGGGTTACTCAGTATGTGCAATAGATCCAGCAGATTCGCAGTGGATGCAGCAACTGCGAACGGTAGATTACGCTTTCAACGCCCTGCATGGTCCGGGCGGTGAAGACGGAGCCATGCAGGGTGTATTAACAGCTTTGAATATACCCTTTACCGGTTCTGAGATATTGGGTTCGGCCCTGGCCATGGACAAGGTTCGCAGCAAGCAGTTGTGGCAGGGTATAGGACTATCTACTGGTGGCTTTACCACGCTTGCACACGACAGCGATTGGCAGAGTGTTATCGATCGATTTGGCAAGGTGTTTGTTAAGCCTGCCTGTGAGGGCTCAAGTATCGGGATGACATTCGCTGAAGATGCTAAAGCATTGGAGCTAGCGTTTATTGAAGCATCGAAGTTTGGGCGGGAAGTGTTGGCTGAGCAGTTCTTTAGCGGTCCCGAGTATACCGTCGCTATATTGGGAGGCGTCGCTCTACCATCGATACGAATGGAAACAGACAACGCATTCTACGATTACGACGCCAAGTATATTTCAAACGAAACGCGATACCACTGCCCTAGTGATCTCACCGCGGACGAAGAGCGTCAGGTTTCGACATTGGCTCTCGCGGCGTTCGAGTCACTGGGTTGTTCTGTGTGGGGGCGGGTTGATCTCATGCGGGACGCGGATGGAATATTTTATGTGCTCGAGGTGAATACTATTCCAGGTATGACAACCCACAGTTTGGTCCCGATGGCCGCTGCGGCGACCGGTATGGATGTGCCAGCACTTGTGGAGAAAATCGTGGCCTTGAGTTTGGAGGCGCGTACTTAAGATGAAATTTTTCGCCGCCAAGGGAACTTCACGTCGACTCACCAAGGGAGCTACCCGTAAGTCTGTGGCTGCAGCAAAACCGCGTCCGAGTCTGGCCTGGGTCAATCGCGCGCTCGTCTTGGTTGGAGTAGGTGTTGTTCTAACCGTGGCAGTGAAAGGATTTGTGTCCTTACACGCTATTCCCGTAGAGCAAATTATTGTTGCAGGTAAGCTTGAGCACACCAAGGTCACCGCGTTAGAAGACAAAATACGGCCAGCACTGGTTGGTGGTTTCCTCAATGCAGACCTGGAACACGTGAGAGCCGAGTTGCAAAGCTTGCCCTGGGTGAATGATGTGTCGATTCGCCGACGCTGGCCCAATGCACTGGAACTGCACGTTGTTGAGCAACTGCCCATAGCACGTTGGGGTGACAGTGCTTTTCTCAATCACGAGGGATTGGTTTTCAGGCCGCTGGGCAATGACGACCGATGGGCTACCTTGCCTTTGTTGCAGGGGCCAGATGGCGAGGCCGATACGCTGATTGTTATCTATCAGCGGCTAGTGGAAATTTTTGCACCACATCATTTGCTAGTAGAAGAGTTGTCTATTGATAAGCGTGGGCATGTAGAAGCGCTGCTAAGAGGCGGGATCACTTTAGTGTTGGGAAATAACGACCATTTGCTGCGCCTTCGACGTTTTGTGCAGATTTACGAGGCCGAGTTGGCAGCCAAAGAAGCAGACATATTGCGGGTAGATTTGCGGTACCAAAACGGCATGGCCGTTGCCTATAGAGAAACTGGCCAAACGACAGAAATAGCAGGTTTATAGAAAAGATGCTTATCTCAGGGGAGACACTGCCATGGGCAGCGGACAGCAGAACAAAATGATTGTTGGTTTGGATATAGGTACCTCAAAGGTCGTCGCCATTGTAGGTGAGCTTAATGGTGACGGTCAGATTGAAATCGTTGGTATTGGATCGCACCCATCACGCGGAATGAAGAAAGGTGTCGTGGTCAATATAGAGTCTACCGTCCAATCAATTCAGCGAGCGGTCGAAGAAGCCGAGCTTATGGCGGGCTGTCAAATACACTCAGTCTACGTGGGTATAGCCGGAAGCCATATCCGCAGTTTGAATTCGCACGGCATAGTGGCTATTCGCGACCGAGAAGTGTATGGCTTGGATTTGGAGCGTGTTATTGATGCCGCGCAGGCGGTAGCTATTCCCGCGGATCAAAAAATACTGCACATTTTGCCGCAGGAATACGTGATTGATAATCAAGAGGGAATCAAAGAGCCGCTGGGTATGTCGGGCGTACGACTCGAGGCAAAAGTGCATTTAGTCACCTGTGCTGGAAACGCGGCGCAAAATATCGAAAAATGTATCCGTCGCTGCGGCCTTGAGGTAGAGGATATTATTCTCGAGCAATTGGCTTCGAGCTACTCCGTACTAACTGATGATGAAAAAGAACTGGGCGTCTGCCTGGTTGATATCGGTGGCGGCACTACTGACATAGCCATCTTTACTGACGGCTCTATACGCCACACCGGTGTTATACCCATAGCCGGCGATCAGGTCACCAATGATATCGCTATGGCTTTGCGGACGCCTACCCAGCACGCCGAAGAAATTAAAATCAAATATGCCTGCGCGCTTACGCAGCTGGCCGGTCCCGACGAGACTATCAAAGTACCAAGCGTTGGTGATCGTCCTCCCCGGGATCTTTCCCGGCAGTCTCTGGCCGAAGTTGTTGAGCCCAGATATGACGAACTTTTTACCCTGATTCAGGCAGAACTGAGGCGCAGTGGCTTCGAGGACATGATACCAGCGGGCATTGTGTTAACCGGCGGCACATCGAAAATGGAAGGTGTGGTCGAGTTGGCGGAAGAGATTTTCCACATGCCTGTCAGAGTCGGTAGCCCGCAGAGTGTTCAGGGTTTAACCGATATCGTGCGTAATCCGATTTATGCGACCGGGGTAGGGCTGCTGTTGTATGGCATGCAGCATCAGGAGGATGGCGCGTCTACATCGCCCAAATATAACAGTAGTAACGAAGGCGCATTTGCGCGTTTGAAAGCTTGGTTTCGTAGTAATTTTTAAAAGTAGTGTTGTATTTTTTAGCTGAAAAAAAGATTCGTGTGAGAGCGCGAAAAAACGATAAAAAGGGGAAATACCATGTTTGAACTTATCGATAACGTACCACAAAACGCAGTAATTAAAGTTGTTGGCGTGGGTGGCGGCGGCGGTAACGCCGTTAAACACATGATTGAAAACAACGTAGAAGGCGTTGACTTCATCTGTGCCAACACCGATGCTCAGGCTCTGTCTGACATTGCCTCAAAAACAGTGTTGCAGCTCGGTAGTGAAATTACCAAAGGTTTGGGCGCCGGAGCTAACCCGGAGATAGGCCGTGCTGCGGCGATGGAAGATCGCGAGCGAATAGCTGATTCGCTGCGCGGTGCCGACATGATTTTCATCACTGCCGGTATGGGCGGCGGCACCGGCACAGGCGGTGCGCCAGTAGTTGCAGAAGTGGCTCGTGAACTGGGTATTTTAACGGTTGCCGTAGTGACTCGACCCTTTCCTTTTGAAGGCAAGAAGCGACTTAAAATAGCGGCCGAAGGCGTGGCTGAACTGCAGCAGCATGTCGACTCACTAATCACCATTCCAAACGAAAAACTGCTCGAGGTTTTGGGAAAAAATACCAGTTTATTGGATGCCTTTAAAGAGGCGAATGATGTACTGTTGGGCGCAGTTCAGGGTATCGCCGACCTGATTATTCGCCCCGGCATGATTAATGTCGATTTTGCGGATGTTCGCACCGTGATGTCAGAGATGGGCATGGCGATGATGGGCACCGGAAGCGCAACGGGTGAGAATCGCGCGCGCGAAGCGGCAGAAAGAGCGATCAATAGTCCCCTGTTGGACGACGTTGATTTGCAGGGTGCCAGAGGCATATTGGTTAATATTACCGCCGGTCTGGATTTGTCCCTGGGTGAGTTCTCTGAAGTGGGCGATGCTATTGAAGAGTTTGCCTCAGACGAGGCAACAGTAGTTGTGGGTACGGTTATAGATCCTGATATGACCGATGAACTCAAGGTCACGGTAGTGGCCACTGGTTTGGGTGCTGAAATTAGCAGGGCGCCACTTAAAGTGGTAACCAGCGAGCAGAGCGCAGTACAGGTTGACTCGGTACCCAATTACAAAGATCTGGACAAGCCGGCAATACGTCGCAAACGAGCGGCCACCGACAGCAGAGCTGCCGCGGTTGCACCGGCTGATAGCGGAGAAGATTACTTCGATATCCCGGCGTTTTTGCGCCGCCAGGCAGACTAATCGTGCAGTGAGCGAAGAGGTTCGGTGTCATGCCAGACGTTTGCTGCATCAGAAACGGTTTTATGAGATATGATTCGACAACGCACGCTACGCAACGCGATTAAGGCAACAGGTGTTGGTTTGCATACCGGTGAAAAGGTCTATTTGACCCTTAATCCGGCGCCGATCAACACAGGCATTGTTTTTCGCAGAGTTGACCTCTCGCCCACGGTTGAAATTCCAGCTCGGGCTGAGAATGTTGGCGACACCAAGTTGTCTACCAGTTTGGTGGTAGATGGAGAGCGAGTCTCTACGGTAGAACACCTGCTTTCAGCTATGGCCGGCCTCGGCATCGATAACGCGTTTGTCGATGTCAGTGCACCCGAAGTTCCCATTATGGATGGCAGTGCGGGCCCCTTTGTTTTTCTGATCCAGTCAGCGGGAATAGAAGAACAGAATGCGGCCAAGAAATTTATTCGCATCAAGCGCGAGGTGACGGTGGAGGATGGAGATAAAATAGCCAGTTTTCTTCCCTTTGAAGGCTTCAAAGTCTCATTCACCATCGATTTTGATCATCCCGTGTTTCGCGATCGCATTGCCCATGCCGAAGTGGACTTCTCTAGCACGTCCTTTGTTAAGGAAGTGAGTCGGGCGCGAACCTTTGGCTTTATGCATGAAATTGAGTACCTCAGGTCGCAGGGCCTAGCGCGAGGCGGCAGCGTGGACAATGCTATCGTTGTCGATGAATATCGTATTCTCAATCAAGATGGCCTGCGCTATGACGATGAGTTCGTTAAGCATAAAATGCTCGACGCTATAGGCGATTTGTATTTGCTGGGGCACAGCTTGATCGGCGAGTTTCGAGCCCATAAGTCGGGTCATGCCCTGAACAATGCGTCTTTGCGGGCTCTCATTGCCCAGCCGGATGCATGGGAAATGGTCACTTTCGACGATGAAGCGACCGCGCCCATATCCTACGCTACCAACCCGGTACCCGTTTCCTAGCAGTGCCCGTGCCGGAGGTCATTTGATGACTGATTGTGGTGTCGTGCTCAAGTGGAAATCGGCCTTACTATGTGCGATAGTGCGCCGTCTGTCTGCCACATACGTAATTGAATGAAAATCATTCTTATAAATCGCAGGCACGGCGGCTCCCGCTCGATCGAATTGGGGCGCTGGTCCCGTGCCCTTCTGTCGCTTTGCTGCCTTGGTTTACCCATGGCGCTGATTGCTGTCGGCTATTTGGCGGGCGAGAGCAGTGAATCTCGCTCCGTGCGCGGCGCTTCATTGGATAGTATGCAAGGCGAGTTTGACCGACAGAGCTCCGAATTGTCCGAACTTCGTCTGAAAGCCAAGCGCAAACTTAAAGCTCTAACCCTCAATTTGGCCGGTTTGCAGGCCCGCATGACCCGCCTTGATGCGCTGGGCGAGCATTTGACAGGAATAGCTGATCTGGAGGAGGGTGAATTCGACTTTAGTCAACCCCCTGCGCTGGGCGGCCCTTTACCCTCAGAGTTTAACGTCGGCTACCGTTCACTGGATATAGACAGTCACTTAGATCAGTTTGAAGCTCAGCTTACCGATAGGGAGCAGCAGCTCGAGATTTTGGGATCGCTGCTCGCTCACCGCAATTTGGACCAACAGACTTGGCTGTCGGGTCGTCCCGTCGAGAAGGGCTGGATTTCATCGCATTATGGCCAGCGTACCGACCCATTCACCGGGGAGCTCTCTAACCACGACGGTATCGATTTTGCGGGTAAAGAGGGATCAAGTATCATTGCCGTTGCCGGCGGAGTGGTGACATGGACCGGTACTAAATCCGGTTATGGCAAAATGGTCGAAGTGTCACACGGCGATGGCGTTGTCACCCGTTACGCTCACAATAAGACGAATTTGGTAGAGGCCGGCGACTTGGTCACAAAAGGCCAATCGATTGCCTTGATGGGCTCTACCGGGCGCTCAACTGGCGTTCATGTGCACTATGAAGTGTACAAGGACGGGCGCGCTGTCGACCCCTCAAGTTACGTTCATCGCACTCGTCGCTGAGCGACAAAACCGCTCTCTCGTTGTATTTGCTGCCTGAACTGGCAGCAATCCCATTCAATTTGTAAAAGTATCCAACTCCCATGATTAATAATGTACTCAAGAAAGTGTTTGGCACCCGCAACAGCCGTGAGTTGACCCGGATGAATAAGGTGGTCAAGAAAATTAATGCGCTAGCTGAGGATATATCGCCCCTCAATGACGAGCAACTTGCCGCTAAAACAACCGAGTTTAAGGAACGATTTGCCGGCGGCGAGACGCTCGATCAATTATTGCCCGAAGCGTTTGCAGTGGTGCGCGAGGCGAGCGACCGATTGATGAATATGCGGCACTTTGATGTGCAGTTGATTGGTGGTATGGCGTTGCATGAGGGAAAGATCGCAGAAATGCGCACCGGAGAAGGTAAAACGCTGGTAGCGACACTGCCCGCCTATTTGAATGCATTGGCCGGAAAAAGTGTTCACCTCATTACGGTAAACGACTATCTGGCAAACCGTGACGCGCATTGGATGAAGCCGCTATATACTTTTCTCGGGCTCAAGGTGGGAGTGATTAAGTCGGGACAGGTGCAGGAGCAGAAAAAGGCCGCCTATACTGCGGATGTTATCTACGGCACCAACAATGAGTTCGGCTTCGATTATTTGCGCGACAATATGGCCTTCAGCTTGGAAGACCGACAACAGAGCCCGCTGCATTTTGCCATTGTTGATGAGGTCGATTCGATTCTCATCGATGAGGCCAGAACGCCGCTGATTATTTCTGGCTCATCCGAAGATAGCTCCGAGATGTACCGCAAGGTGAACAAGCTCATCCCTGAACTCAAGCCCGACCTGGAAGGCGAAGCCGGTCACTACACGGTGGACGAGAAACAGCGTCAGGTAGAGTTGACAGAGATGGGGCATGAGTTTATCGAAGAGGTGTTGGTGAGAGAAAAATTGCTGGACGAAGGTGACAGCCTCTACGCTACCACCAACTTGAGTCTTCTTCATCATGTTCAGTCGGGGCTGAGAGCGCGAGTGCTTTTTCAGCGCGACGTCGAATATATCGTACAAGATGGGCAAGTCGTATTAATCGACGAACACACAGGCAGAACAATGGCCGGCAGACGCTTGTCGGAAGGGCTTCATCAGGCGATAGAAGCGAAGGAAGGCGTACAGATTCAGAATGAGAGCCAGACGCTTGCCTCCACCACTTTTCAGAACTATTTCCGCCTATATGACACGTTGTCCGGCATGACCGGTACGGCCGATACAGAAGCCTTTGAGTTTAGGCAAATTTACGGCCTGGAAGTATTGGTTATCCCCACCAACCAGGAGCAAAAGCGGAATGATCTCAACGACCTTGTGTACTTGAGTCGCGAGGAAAAATTTGAAGCGATTTTGAGTGATGTCAAGGAATGTATGGGCAATGGAGCTCCGGTCCTCGTGGGCACTGCGTCAGTGGAAACGTCAGAGGAATTGTCCCAGCGTTTCAAAAAGAGCAATATTGAGCACAAAGTGCTAAACGCGAAGTACCATGAGCAGGAGGCTGAAATTATTGCTCAGGCCGGGCGCCCGGGTAGAGTGACAATCGCGACCAATATGGCAGGTCGCGGCACAGATATCGTGTTGGGTGGCAATTTAGAAGTGGAGCTCGCCACCGCAGGAGAGATAACCGAGCCAGAGCGCGAGGCGGTGAAAAAACACTGGCAGGAGCGCCACGATAAGGTGCTCGAAGCGGGCGGGCTGCACATTCTCGGCACCGAACGCCACGAATCGCGCAGAATTGATAACCAGCTTCGCGGTCGCTCAGGGCGTCAGGGCGATCCAGGTGTGTCTCGTTTTTATCTTTCCCTGGAAGATAACTTAATGAGAATTTTTGCCTCCGATCGAGTGAAAAGTTTCATGCAGGCGCTGGGTATGGAGAAAGGCGAGGCCATTGAACATAAAATGGTGACTAATGCGATAGAAAAGGCCCAGCGTAAGGTTGAAGGTCGCAACTTTGACATCCGTAAGCAACTATTGGAATACGATGATGTCGCTAATGATCAGCGTCAGATTGTCTATCAGCAGCGCAACGAGCTACTCACCGAAGAGGATATATCGCAGACTATTAGTGCTATTCGAGAGGATGTCGTTAGCGAGGCTATCAGTAGTTTTATTCCACCCATGAGTGTCGAAGAGCAGTGGGATATTCCGGGTTTGGAAAAACAACTAGAAGGCGAGTTCGCTATTTCGTTACCCCTGCAAGAGTGGTTGGAGCAGGACGATAGTTTATACGAAGAGGCATTGCGCGAGAAAATATCGGGTGAGATCCAGGCGGCCTATGACACCAAGGGCGCTGCCGTAGGTGCCGATATGCGAAAGATTGAAAAGCAAATTATGCTGCAGGTTCTAGATACGCTATGGAAAGAACACTTGGCATCGATGGACCAACTGCGTCAGGGCATAAACTTAAGGGCCTATGCGCAGAAAAACCCGAAGCAGGAATACAAGCGCGAGTCTTTTGAGTTGTTCGAACAACTGCTCACCGATCTGAAATATGAAGTGGTTAAGTTTCTTAGTCATGTACAGATACAGCGCGATGATGAGGCGCAATTGATCGAGCAGAAACGACGGGAAGCGTCAGAGCGCGAGAAAATGGCCTTTCAACATCAAGCAGTTTCTGGGCTTGCCGCTGAAGCAGCGGCAGCTTCTGAGGGGAATGGCCCTGCCGGGAAAAACGCTGAGACACCGCAAACCTTCACTAGAGATGAGCGCAAAGTGGGTCGTAATGAGCCTTGTCCTTGTGGTAGCGGCAAAAAATACAAGCAGTGTCACGGCGTCCTGTGAAATCAAAGTTCTTGTTGGAGTGCAATTTGCAGGTCATTGAACCGTGGCAGTAGGTGAAGCGGTTCTCCCGTTGCTACTTCCCATTGCCGGGTTTCGGCTGGCCACTGTGTCGGCCGGTATCAAAATACCGGGTCGACTCGATACTGTGCTTATGGAGCTGGCCGAGGGCAGCACTTGTGCTGCGGTGTTTACCCAAAATGCATTCTGTGCCGCACCGGTGCTCGTGGCGAGAGAGCACCTGCTAGCAAGCAATAACAGTGTGCGCTACTTGTTGGTTAATACTGGTAATGCCAATGCCGGAACCGGTGCCGAGGGTATTGCTGCTGCTAACAGCTGTTGCCAAGCTGTGGCAGCCGCGACGGCGACTGACTCAAATCAGGTGCTACCTTTTTCAACTGGAGTGATAGGGGAATCGCTACCCGCTCAGCTGATATGTGCTGTAGTTCCAGCTGCGCTCGATAGCTTAGACGAGGACAACTGGGCTGCAGCTGCGAGCGGTATATTGACCACCGATACGCGCCCCAAAGGTGCCTCGGTGCAATTCGTTCACGATGGCATCGACTATACCGTCACCGGAATAGCCAAGGGTTCGGGTATGATTCAACCCAATATGGCCACTATGTTGGCTTATTTGGCGACCGATTTGGCGATCGAGCAGTCGACCCTGCAGGGCGTTCTTAAAAAAGCGGTAAATACCTCTTTTAATCGCATCACCGTCGATGGCGATACCTCGACCAATGACGCGTGTATTTTGGTGGCTACCGGGCAGGCTGGTAACGCGATGCTGGATGAGTACAGTTCCACTGATTTGCTGGCCGCTTTTCAAGCGGCAGTCGATCAACTCTGTATTGACCTTGCGCAAGGCCTTATTCGCGACGGTGAGGGTGCTAGTAAGTTTGTGGCAGTGGTGGTCAATGGCGGTAACGACGAGCAGGAGTGCTTGGATGTGGCGTTTACGATCGCGCATTCGCCGCTAGTGAAGACCGCCCTATTTGCGAGTGATCCCAATTGGGGTCGCCTGTTGGCCGCGATAGGCCGCGCTGGTCTGAGCGATCTAAATGTTGATAACATTGCGCTTTATCTAAACGATACGCTGATAGCGGAAGGTGGGTGTCGAGCCGCTTCCTATACGGAGGCACAAGGGGTTGCTGCCATGACACCGCAAGAGATTGAAATTCGTGTAGAGCTGAATCGCGGCACGAGTACCGAGACCGTCTGGACTAGTGACTTTTCGTACGACTATGTCCGTATCAATGCCGAATATCGCAGTTAGATGAAGCCTGTTCATGTTGCTGTTGGTGTCATTTTAGATAGCGACCACCGAATACTGATCACCCGCCGCGCCAAAAATGCTCATCAGGGTGATCTGTGGGAATTTCCAGGTGGAAAAGTAGAACACAGTGAATCTGTCCAGCAAGCATTGGCGCGCGAACTGCACGAAGAACTGAGTATCGGTGTAAAGCAGAGTGAGCCCTTGTTACAGGTGCGCCATGATTACGGAGACAAAACTGTGCTACTGGATGTTTGGCTTGTATTTAATTTTACTGGCGAGGCAAGAGGGGTGGAGGGCCAGCCGCTAGCTTGGGCGACGATATCGGAACTCGGTGATTACCCGTTTCCGGCGGCGAATAAGCCTATTGTCGACGCTATTCGGGCGCTTAAGAAGTTTGAGACTCATCAGCCTTAAGGAGTAATTGATCGTGCAGCGCATCGACTGCGTGGTTCAATGCCTCTAGCGTTGTCGAATTATCGATTACCATGTCGGCTAATTTAAGGCGCTGCTCTCTGTTCATCTGTACGGCGATGATTCGTCTGACCTGATCTTCATCGTTGCTATCTCGATTCATCGTTCGAGCGATCTGTAACTCTTCTGATACGTCTATAACGACGACATATTGTGTCAGCTCGCTTTGCGCTGTCTCCAGCAGAAGAGGTGAGCTTAGCAGCGTGTAAGGTGATTTTGAGGCTGCTAGTTGAGCCACTATTTCTTCGGCGATTAGGGGGTGTGTAAGCTTTTCCAGCCAGTGTCGTTGTTCTGGATCGGCAAAAACCTGAGTGCGCAAGGCGGCGCGATCGAGGTTGCCGTCAGGCAATAGTATGTCGCTGCCGAAATGCGATGCGATGGCATCCAGAGCCGCCCGGCCCGGCTCTACGATAACGCGGGAAACGACATCGGCGTCGACTACCGTAATTCCGTGATGTTCAAGGCGGGCGGTAACTGCAGATTTCCCACTCCCTATGCCGCCGGTAATGCCGACCACATAGCTCACGGCTGAAGACCTGTAGTGCCCATATAGATCACCATAAGCTGGTCTCCCCACAATAGCGCAATCCAGCCCGCCATTGCCAGGTAGGGGCCGAATGGGATTGGCACATCTTTGCCTCTGCGTGTTGCCACCATTAGTGCCAGGCCGACAATCGCTCCCACCACAGAGGACAAAAGGATAATCATAGGAATGGCTTGCCACCCCATCCAAGCTCCCAGTGCTGCCAGCAGTTTAAAGTCGCCGTAGCCCATGCCTTCCTTGCCAGTGACCAACTTAAATAGCCAGTAGACGCTCCACAGAGATAGATAGCCCAGCATAGCGCCTAG
Source organism: Halioglobus sp. (assembly GCA_047626655.1). Lineage (GTDB taxonomy): Bacteria > Pseudomonadota > Gammaproteobacteria > Pseudomonadales > Halieaceae > JBALVT01. Next base: position 21,957 of record JBLHSI010000002.1, on the reverse strand, counting down.
CACTGCATCGGAGATACTAACGTAAGTACCAAATAGATTTAGCAGCAGGCCCAGCCACATCAGGGGTAGAGTAATATCATCGGGCAACAGTTGATGATCGATGTCGATCATAGTGAGCGCGACTAGAGACCATGTGAGCAGCGCCGCGCCAAGTAAAGCCAATGACGCATCAAAATACCAGCCCAGTGCAAGCGTCATCACGCCGGTAACAAATTCAATGATGGGATAGCGGGGCGAAATGCCTACTCCGCAGTTACTGCATTTTCCACGCAACAGTAAATAGCTGATAATGGGCACATTCTGCCAAGGCTTAATGGGCTGCTTACAGCTAGGGCAGTGAGAGTTAGGGGTCGCTAACGTCAGCGGTGTATCGCTGGCCGCTTCGCCTTCTATCTCGAGGAGTTCACAACAGTCGTTACGCCAACTTGATTCCATCATGAGAGGTAGGCGGTAGATAACCACATTGAGAAAGCTGCCGACGACTAAGCCGAACATTACAAGAGAGGTCAGCAACAGCCAACTGTGCTGATTTAATACTTCGAGCATGGTGTGGTGTCCGTAACAGTGACTTTGACGCTAGACGACCGAACCCAGCATGAAGATTGGCAGGTACATAGCAATCATCAGGCCGCCCACCAACACTCCCAAGATGGACATGATAATAGGTTCCATTAGAGAGCTCATGCTGTCAACCGCGTTGTCGACGGCCTCCTCGTAGTGGCTAGCCACCTTGTCTAGCATCTCATCCAAGGCGCCGGACTCTTCTCCTATCGACACCATCTGTAGCAGCATATTAGGAAATATCCCGGTCGACTTTATCGAGTTATACAGTGTTGTACCGGTGGTCACGTCATCCCGTATTTGTACAATTGCTTTGGCATAAACGGAATTTCCAGCGGCTCCCGCTGTCGAATTTAGCGCTTCGACCAGCGGGACCCCCGCTGCAAAAGTGGTCGCCAGTGTCCTTGAGAACCGAGCAATAACAGAGTTGTATACGATGTCGCCTATAACGGGGGCTCGCAGAGCCAGTCGGTCCAGGATCTCGGAAAATGTGACGGAACGTATTTTGGCTTCCTTAAAGAGAAACACCAGTCCTATGATAGCCAGTAAAATAGCAAGCCACCAATCCTGGGCAAAGTTGGATATGCTCAGCACAAACAGCGTGAAAGCTGGCAAGTCCGAGCCAAAACTTCTAAAGGTTTCAGCAAACTGGGGTACCACTTTCACCAACAGTATGCCTGTGACAATGAGGGCAACGACAACCACGGCTGTAGGGTAGGTCATAGCCTTTTTGATTTTGGCTTTCAGTTGTTCGGATTTTTCCTTATAGGTCGCTACACGATCTAGCATCACTTCCAGCGTGCCAGACGTTTCACCCGAAGCAATCAGCGAGCAATACAAGTCATCAAATAATCTTGGATGCTTGGCTAGCGTTTCCGCCAAGCCATTGCCCGAGGCCACATCGTTCTTAATTTGTGAAACCAAGTCGCGCATTTTAGGTTTTTCCAAACCCTCACCCACAATATCAAAGCTTTGTACCAGCGGCACACCTGCCTTCATCATAGTGGCTAGCTGGCGGGTAAATATAGAGATGTCAGCGGGTTTTATCGCTTTGCCAGCGCCGCCAAACAATGGCTTAGCTTTTTTGCGAACAGTTTTGGGTTTGATTCCCTGCCGACGAAGTTGGGCTTTGGCCATAGACGTAGTGGTAGCCTGAATCTCTCCCTTGGTCGATCGACCGGCTTTGTCCAAACCACTCCAGGTAAAAGTGTTGCTGCGTGCTGCGCTGGTTGCCATGGTAATTTCCGCCTCTGTCTGGCTAATCAGTGGTAATTCGGTTTACTTCTTCGAGTGAGGTTAACCCTTGGGTAACTTTTAAAAGCGCTGAAGCGCGCAGATCATTGAAGCCTTCAGCTCTGGCCTGAGCGTTGATCTCCAGTGAGTTTCCCTCTTCCATTATAATGCGTGAAATTTCGGGCGTTACGCGCACTACTTCGTAGACACCCACGCGACCTTTGTACCCCTCATTACACAAGGCACACCCAACAGCAGTGTTAATAGTTGCAGCTTCCAGCATCTCTTCGCTAAAACCCTCACTCAATAGTGTTTCATGCGGTATGTTTGCCGGTTGGGTACATTCTTTACAGAGGCGCCGCGCCAGTCGTTGAGCGATAATTAAATTCACCGAGGTGGCTAGGTTAAATGCGGGGACGCCCATGTTGAGCATGCGGGTGATAGTTTCTGCCGCGCTGTTGGTGTGCAAAGTGGAGAGCACCAAGTGTCCTGTTTGCGCCGCTTTAATAGCGATTTCAGCAGTTTCCAGGTCGCGAATCTCACCGACCATAATCACGTCTGGATCCTGTCGCAAAAATGAACGCAAAGCGGCGGCGAAATTCAAGCCCACTTTGGCATTGACGTGAACTTGGTTAATACCTTCCAGGTTAATTTCTACGGGGTCTTCCGCCGTCGATATATTGCGCTCAGGCGTGTTGAGCAGGTTGAGACCGGTATATAGGGATACCGTTTTACCCGAGCCTGTGGGGCCGGTTACCAATATCATGCCCTGCGGTCTTTCCAGCGCCTTCATGTAGAATTCTTTTTGCTCTGGCTCGTAGCCCAGTGCATCAATACCCATTTGCGCGCTGGAGGGGTCCAAAATACGCAACACGATTTTTTCGCCAAACAGGGTGGGTAGTGTGTTCACTCGGAAGTCGATAGCACGATTGCGCGACAGTTTCATTTGAATCCTGCCGTCCTGCGGTATACGACGCTCGGAAATGTCCATCTGAGACATAACCTTAAGTCTTGCAGCCAAGCGTGGTGCCAGATTCTTGGGCGGGCGCACCATCTCACTTAAAATACCGTCGATGCGAAATCGTACGCGGTACGTTTTTTCATAGGGTTCAAAGTGAATATCGGATGCGTCTTGCTTAATGGCATCAATTAATACTTTGTTGACGAATCGTACAATGGGAGTCTCATCGACACTTTCTCCTCCGTCGTCATTGTCTCCTCCGTCGCTGACAGCCTCAATATCTACGCCATCCAAGTCTACATCGTCCAGGTCTCCCAAACCGGTGTCGAGATTGTCCTGCGATTCGACCCATTCAGAGATTATGGTGTTGAGTGCTGTTTCTTCAACCAAAATACCGTCGGTATTTATCCCTGTATGGAACTTTATTTCATCCAGGGCCTGCAGGTTGGTTGGGTCGGATATAGCGATGAATAAGCGCGTGCCTCTTTTATACAGCGGCAGCGCGTGGTGTTTGATAATCAGTTGCGCCTCGACTAGTCCCGCGGGGAAGTTAGAGCGATTAAAGGCGTGGATGTCAAATAAAGGTATTCCAAATTCGTGAGAAGCTACTTCGGCCAGACGTTTGTCATCGACGTTTAGCCTTTCGACCAGAAACTGCACAAGCGGCACTTTCTCTTCAAATGATTGTTTTTGCGCGTCTACCGCAGCCTGCGCTGAAATTAATCCCTCAGCGACTAGTCTGCCGGCTAAGCCGCTCAATTGCCCAACTGCCTTATCGTTCATTTGCATCACGTCCCTGATCTAGATGCGCCATCGCGTTTTGGCCTTATTTTCACAGCGGTTAGTATAACCAACTAGCGTCCCTCTAGTAGTGTTTATAGTTCACTAATGTCATGATTTTTAGTTATTTTCTTACTTTTGTTGTGAGCGCAAGGTTGCTACTTGCGTGTTCCGATGGGCGTGTTGATACCGGGTCAACTTAACGGGTATTTGTATCATGGCGCAAGGGATTGGAGAAGATGGCAGCGGGCGACGCATTGAGGGCGCGTCTTGACAAAAAACGTCACATATAAGCAATAACTGTCGCAGTGCGTGCGCAGTACGTCGGCTGAGGTTTTCGCTTTTTATGATTCTGGTTGCGCCTAACTTACTGATATTAATGTGAATTAATTTTAATTACACATAACTATCGAAGTTGGCACGCTCTCTGCATTAGTACTTAGGCATGCGCGGTATCGCACACTTCCGATGTGCGATAACTGAAAAACTAAAAATTAAAAACCTAGTGGAGATACACATGAACATGAGAAAGAATGTACAACAGGGCTTTACCCTTATCGAACTGATGATCGTTATTGCGATCGTTGGTATCCTTGCAGCGATTGCACTGCCCGCCTATCAGGACTATACAGTACGCGCCAAGATGGCAGAGCCCTTGGCGGTGTTAGCTGAAGCCAAAACGACTGTTACCGAGTTCTTCGTGGCTAACAATAGAATGCCCGCTGACGCCGACGAAGCTGGAATTCGTACCTCTCCTAATACTGATATCGTTAAGTCGCTGACTATCGATGCAAATCAGCCTCTGCTGACTGTGTTCATGCAGGATAACGTGGTACCGGGTAACGCAACTGCTGAGTTTGAACTGTCGGGTACATCAGTGAACGGTACAATTCAGTGGAAATGCAGAAAAGGCACCATGCAATCCAAATTCTTGCCTGCTAACTGTCGTACATAAGGTTTCTAACGATGATGGGCTGAGCTAAACTCGTTCAGTCCACGCGAATACCCGCCTCATAGAGGCGGGTATTTTTTTGCGTGTTAATCGCTGCTATGATGCCGCAGCAGACTTTGCCATTGCACCCACTTAAGGATATCCAGATTGTCCCAGGCGCGTATTCATCGAGTCTACCAGGCCGTATTTGTACTAGGTTTTTTACTGCTGGCACTGTTTAGCTATGGCAGATCTCTAGGCGCCCCCTTGTTGTTCGATAGCACGACCTCTCTCAGTGACAATCCTCTCGTTCAAATTACCGGTTCGCAATATGACGACTGGCGCAGCGCAGCGGGAAGTTTCGGAGGAAGTATTCTAGGGCGTCCACTGGCCATGCTGAGCTTCGCGGCAAATTACGCTGTCGGAGATGGCTTTTTTACCCCGCAATTGCGCGCGGTGAATGTGTTACTGCACTTTTTGTGCGCCTTACTGCTGTACTTAACTTTGGTTACGATGCTCAGCAAAGCTGTCACACTAAATTTTGATAGCGCGAAGATTAAAGCTATCGCCGGGTTTGCATCCCTCATTTGGCTACTTCATCCAATCAATGTGTCAACGGTATTGTATGTGGTTCAGCGCATGACACAGTTGTCGACGCTATTTGTATTGCTGGGCCTGTGGGTATTTTCTTTTTACCGGGGGAACTGGTGCCATAAGAGCCCCAATCTCGGTGAGTTCTTAGCCTTGTCAATGTGGTTGCTGTTGATTGCCACCCTGGCAGGGTTAAGCAAAGAAAATGGACTACTTTTGCTGTGGCTGCTGCCTGTACTGGAAGTGAGTTTTTTCCGTGGTAGGTGGGGAGGGGCAGACAATCGGCCACTAAAATGGCTGGCATGGTCGGCGCTACTTTTTCCTGTGTTGCTAGTGTCGGCACTGATCGTTACAGATAGCATGCCTTTTCTTGGCAGCTACCAGCATCGCTCTTTCACTTTGTCAGAGAGGCTTCTGACCCAGATGAGATTGCTTTGGCACTATGTTTACTGGTTGCTTCTGCCGAATCTTCAGGTCATGGCTTTGCATCACGATGACATAGCGCTGTCAAAAAATCTGTTTCAACCGGCCACGACAATTCTGGCAATTTTGGCTTGGATTACAGCGATAAGCGTCACTTTTATGTTCAGAAAGCGCTATCCGATTTTGATGTTTTGCGTTCTTTTTTATCTTGTTGCACATTCTTTGGAGTCCTCGGTATTGCCATTGGAACTCGTGTGGGAACATCGTAATTATCTTCCAGGTATGGCTGTTCCTCTACTTGTGAGTTGGCTTGGGGCAGAGTTGATGTCCCGTTCTAGCGTCGGCCAGCGCTGGGCAGCAGCTGGTGCAGTATTGTGTTTAATGGCGGCTTTACTGTTTTTGCGCGCCGATCGATGGTCTGACGAATTGACTTTGAGTCGGGCGACAGTGCTCAATCATCCGCAGTCGATTCGTGCTAATTATCACTACGCCAATACGCTATACCGAACGTATGATAGCGCCGATAGCAGCGCCGAGAATAAAGCGTTGTTGCCGTTAGCGCGGCATTTCTACGAACTGATGTATCAACTCGACAATAACGATATAGCCGCGCTGGTGAGTCTCTATTTTCTGGATGAGCGATACTTTCCGATGCTGCGCGAGAAAGTGGATTGGTTTACAAAGCTCGAAACAGCAGCGAGGCATCGCGTTTTCACACTCGCCGACTTCAATGCATTGAGATTGCTATCAGTCTGCGTGGATGGAGGCGGCTGTTCGCCAGCGCCGCAGCGTATACTGACCTTCTACCACAATCTATCTTTGAGATACCCCAGCAACGTGCACGTTTGGCTATCGATTTCTCGTTATCATAGCCAGGTGCTGAATGATGACCTGGCAGCATTGGAGGCTATAGATCAAGCTTTGTCTATCGCACCGACTTCAAGGGCAGCCTATGAGGAACGGCTGCTTATTCGCGATAAAAGTGGCGACGTTGGTGGCGTGATGGTAACCATTGCCAATATTTTGAAGTACGACACCAAGCGTCTGCGATTGCGGCAAGTAAAGCAGATGCTAGGTTTGGATGTTCCACAATGACCAGCACACCTAAAGCGATCGGTCGCCCTCTGGCCATGCTGTGTTGGCTGGTTATTCTGTTTTTGTGCTGTTGGATGTATTGGCCGGGGTTGGATGGCCCCACTGTATTCGACGATGGGCCCAATCTTCTTGTGCTGGATATACTCGATGAAAATCCATCTCACGCCATAGATATCGTGGTAGGAAATGGTTCCGGCCCTGCAGGACGACCCATATCAATGCTGAGTTTTGTCTTGGAGAAACTCTACCTCGATGGTGGCACTCGCGGCCAAAAGAGACTTAACCTGTTTTTACATCTGGCCTGTGGCACGCTATTGGCGCTGTTGTTTTATGTATTGTTAAGTTATAGGCGGTATCGGGGGGCTGGGCAACTCTCTTTGCTACTGGCTACCTACTGGTTGATGTCTCCGTTATTTGTCAGCACTGTCCTGTATTCGATACAGCGTATGGCGCAACTCTCCACGCTGTTTATGTTTTGTAGTTTGCTTGCCTATAGTGTCTGGCGGATTCGCTGGCTCCGGGGCCATAGCGGCTGGGCTATTGTGCCACTACTTACTGCTCTCATATTGCTTGCTGTTTTCTCTAAAGAAAACGGTGTTGTAGTGTTGCCGATACTCGTTCTATTGGAGGTGTTCTGGTTTCAGTTTGTTAGTAGAGACGGGGGCAACCACGCTGGGTTTCGGCGGGTCTCGTTTGCGCTCATTGCTCTAGGTGTCACGGTGTTGGCACTCGGCTATGCGCGCGCCCCGGATTGGGTAGTTGGTGGCTACATAGTTCGACCTTATACCCTGCTAGAACGTGTCCTCACCGAGGGTCGGATTCTTTGGGACTATATTTTTCAGTTGCTTATTCCCGCCGTGGCGAAAATGGGGGTGTACCACGACGACATTGTAGTCTCCACATCGCTTACCTCTAGCGCAGCTACATTGCTATCCTGGCTAGCGTGGGCAATGGTGCTAGTCCTATTGGTGTTAACCTGGTTTTTTAAGTCTGGCCGTTACTTGGCATTTGCGATGTTGCTTTTTTTGGTGGGTCATAGCGTTGAATCTACCGTATTGGCGCTGGAACTGTATTTTGAGCATCGCAATTATTTTCCTGCCGCGGGAATATTTCTTTTCCTTGGGGTGTTGCTGGGGACCCTATTTACGGCCTTGCCGGCACTAAAGAATGTAGTTCTCACTGTCATGAGTTTCTGGATTCTTTCGATTAGTTGGCAAACCAGTTCTCAGGTTCAAATTTGGTCTGCTGACCAGTTGATGAGGATGACGACCGTCAATGCCCATCCGGAGTCTTCTCGAGCCAATATTAATATGGCGGTGTTGCTCGCGCGATATGGCGGCTTGCAGGAGGCGTTTGTTTACTCGCAGCGTGCCGCTCAATTACAGAACGAGAGGCTGGGGGATCTGGATGTGCGCAATATGCTGCTTGCTTGTTATGCCAATCAACCCTTAGACAAGGAGGTGATTGAGGCGCTTCCTATTTGGTCGGCACAGGGCCGTATTATTGCGGCAACTAATGCTTTTCATTACTTGGTTCGAAAGCTCGACGCGAACGAGTGTCCAGCCCTCGACAAAGTACTCATTGCAGATGAGTTTTCGGCTATACTTTTGGGCCCGCAGGCGCCTGCGACTGTCACATCAGAAGTTTACGCAGGACTGGCGGCATTGGAGAGCTCACTTCAGCGTTACCAAAAGGCTTATGATTATGCCGATCTCTCGCTTGCGCTAGATCCGGGCAGTGTAAGAGGGATGTTGATGAAACTGCATTTTGCAACGGCTCTCGATGAAAAAGAAGCTGTCGAGCTTGTGCGGGCCCAACTAACTGTGTTAGAAAACGCGGGACGGCTCACGGTGGGCGAAAGGCAGACCCTGTCTTTTTATACGGAGAAATAAATGATTTCGTTTTCGATTGTTATCCCGGCCAAGAACGAGGAAAACGGGTTAATTCACTTTTTGCCGGCTTTGCGCGGCTTGTATCCCGATGTGGAGATTATCGTTGTCAACGATGGCTCTAATGACGGCACTGAGAAAGTCTGCTTGGAAGTGGGGGTCAAGGTGGTTAGTCACCCTTATTCAAAAGGCAACGGCGCGGCGATAAAAACGGGCGCCAGGGCAGCCAGTGGAGACTTTTTGGTTTTCATGGATGGCGATGGTCAACACGACCCGGCAGATATTCAAAGGCTGTTAGACAAGGTCCGTGAGGGCTACGACATGGTGGTGGGAGCACGCAGCGGCTTGGACTCGCAGGCTAGCGTGGCACGTTGGAGTGCCAACAGCCTGTACAATCGCTTGGCCAGTTGGATGGTCAATCGAAAAATAGAGGATTTGACCTCCGGCTTTCGCGCCGTGCACAGGAAAAAATTCCTCAGCTTTTTGTACTTGCTACCCAATGGGTTCAGTTACCCAACGACTTCAACAATGGCCTTCTTTAGAGCCGGCTATTCAGTAGACTATGTGCCTATAACGGTATCCAAGCGAATTGGCCAGAGCCACATTAACGTGCTGCGTGACGGTGTCCGGTTTATGTTGATTATTTTTAAGGTGGGAACACTGTACTCGCCGCTGAAACTCTACTTCCCCATTTCGGTGGGCATGTTTTCCCTGGGTTTATTCAATTATTTTTCTACCTTTGGTACGGGCGCTCGATTTACCAATATGAGTACTCTACTACTGCTGGGAAGCGTGATTGTTTTTTTGATTGGCTTGTTGTCAGAACAGTTAACCAATTTGCAATACAAAGATTCTGATAGCGACGAATAATACTGTATTAGTAGGGTATTTCTAGGGCCAAGGTTTCTTTGACTTGTTCCATGACAACGTAACTGGTCGACTCCTGTACGCCGGGAAGAGTGAGTAACGTCTCCCCCAAAAATTGACGGTAAGCCGACATGTCCGCAACTCTAGCCTTTATTAGGTAATCAAAGTTGCCGGACACAAGGTAGCACTCCTGAACTTCGGGGAGATCGTAAGCATGGCGAGTGAATTCTTCAAAGATATCTTGTGATGTTCGGTTGAGCCGAATCTGTACGAAAACGACCAGCGCGGCATCGAGATAATCTGGGCTGAGTATGGCCTGGTAGCCTCTAATAACGCCTTCTCGCTCTAAGCGCTTCACGCGCTCTTTACACGGCGTAGTGCTCAATCCCACCTGCCTGGCTAATTCAGCAAAACTGGTGCGCGCGTCCTTTTGCAGGACGCGTAAAATATTGCGATCGATTTTATTCAGTTGGTGTAGCTTTCTATCCACAGACAAGGTGCTCCAATTGCCAGCAATGGACCTCCATTCTACACCTAGCGCTCACACAATGTGACTTAGCTAAGCGCTTTAGCCTTTGCCTCTCGGCGTCTGGCGTGTAGTACTGGTTCGGTGTAGCCATTGGGCTGCTCGCAACCTGCAAACACTAGGTCGCACGCCGCTTGAAATGCAATGCTGTGATCGAAATTCGGCGCCATATTGGTGTACAGCGGATCGCTGGCATTTTGCTCATCGACCACCGCAGCCATGCGCTCTAATGTCTCGCGTACCTGCGACTCGCTGCAGACGTCATGCCGCAGCCAATTGGCTAAATGTTGACTGGAAATCCGCAGGGTGGCCCGGTCTTCCATTAAGCCGATATTATCGATGTCGGGGACTTTAGAGCATCCCACACCGTGATCAATCCAGCGCACTACGTAGCCGAGAATGCCCTGAGCATTGTTATCGAGCTCTCGTTGTATTTGCTCACTGCTCATGCCGTGAGCGCCTTTGAGCGGCAGTGTGAGTATGTCGTCCAAGCTGGCTCGCGGTCGGCTTTTCAACTCATTTTGGCGCTGCGCTACATCAACTTCATGATAGTGTATGGCATGCAGCGTGGCGGCAGTGGGAGAGGGTACCCAAGCGGTATTTGCCCCCGCCTGAGGGTGGCCTATTTTGGCTTCCATCATCTGCGACATCAGGTCAGGCATGGCCCACATTCCCTTGCCTATCTGCGCCTTACCCTGTAAGCCGCACTGCAGTCCTATATCAACGTTCCAGTCTTCATAGGCAGAAATCCATGGCTCCTGCTTCATGGCACCCTTGGGTGTCATAGCAGCTGCTTCCATACTGGTGTGAATCTCATCGCCTGTTCTATCCAGGAATCCGGTATTGATAAAGGCCACACGGCCTTTTGCTCGACGGATGCATTCCTTCAAGTTGATGGTGGTGCGACGCTCCTCATCCATAATGCCAAGCTTAATGGTATTGCGAGGCATCCCCAGTATTTCTTCTATTCGGTCAAATAGGTCGCAGCTAAAGGTGACTTCGTCGGGACCGTGCATTTTCGGTTTCACGATGTACATGTTGCCGCGCTGAGAGTTCTTGTGGGGCGCATTCCCGCGTATGTCATGCAGCGCTATCATCGCGGTGAATAAGCCGTCCATGATGCCTTCTGGTATCTCCTGGCCGGCGTTGTCTAAAATCGCTTCATTGGTCATCAGATGACCCACGTTGCGCACAAACATCAGGCTTCGACCCGGTAACACGAGCTTTTTTCCATCGCTGCCAATAAACACCCGGTCTGGGTTGAGGCGGCGTGTGACCGTTTTACCACCCTTGTTGAGAGATTCCTCAAGATCGCCGCGCATTAGGCCCAGCCAGTTTGTGTAGATCAGAGCCTTATCTGCGGCATCAACAGCGGCCACAGAATCTTCACAGTCCTGAATTGTAGTGAGTGCCGATTCTAGTACAACATCTTTGATTCCAGCCGCGTCGGTGGCACCGATGGTGCTTAATGGGTCTATCTGAATTTCAATGTGCAGACCGTTGTGGCGCAATAAAATGCTACGAGGTGCGTTGGCCTCGCCGATGAAACCTCTAAATTGACTGGCATCAGCCAAAGAACTGATTTGACCGCTTGCCAGAACGACCTGCAAGGTATTGTTGACCACCGTATAGTCTTTGGCCCCACTGTGGTCACCGGCCGACAGCGGGCAATGTTGGTTGAGAAAATTTCTCGCATAGGCTATCACCAAATCACCGCGCACTGGATTGTAGGGACCCGTTTGCTGGGCACCGTTATCGTGAGGAATGACGTCGGTTCCATACAGTGCGTCGTAGAGACTGCCCCAGCGAGCATTTGCGGCGTTGAGAGCATAGCGAGCGTTCATCACTGGCACGACCAACTGTGGACCTGCAGTGGTGGTTATTTCATCGTCTGTTTGGGTAGTTTCAATGGTGAAGTCTTCACCTTCAGGTAGCAGGTAGCCGATGCTTTGCAAAAAATCGCGGTAGGCTGCTTTGTCGTAATTGGCCCCGGGGTTGGCTCGGTGCCAATGGTCGATCTTATTTTGCATGTCGTCTCGAATGCCCAGCAGCGCTGCATTGCGAGGTCCAAATTCCTCTAGCAGTGCTGACAATCCCTGCCAAAACTCTTGCGCGCTCACTCCGGTGTTGGGCGCAATATCGTTTTCGAGCAAGTCGTGCAGTACGGGTGCGATTTGCAGGCCCGCTTTGCGGATTCGATTTGTCATGGTGCCTGTCCTTGTCAATTTTCGATGAAGTCTACTGGCTACTGGTATAAGTGTTACTGCAGTAAAAAAGCCAATTTACAGGTGTTTCTGATAGAGCGATTCTAAGGTGAGGACATTATTTTAGCGAATTTTTCGTTCTTATCGCTGGCATTCTCGGTGTGAATATCCGTAGCGCTAGCCTCAAATAGTGGGCTCTTTGCCATCGAGTAATCGGGCACTGTCGGCAATCAACTTTCGCAGCCATTTATTGGCGGGGTTGTGCTGTAGCAGAGGGCTCCACGCCATTTTTAGTTCCAGCGGTGGTATCTCCAGTGGGGGCTTCTGGATCACTACACGTGGATTGTTGGCTTTGAGTAGAGCTGCCCGAGTCGGCAGTGTCACGATCAAATCGTTCTGCTCGGCCATTGTCATCGCCGCTTGGTAGTGCCGGGTGAATACGCGTATTTGCCTTTTTTTGCCCAGCTTGTTGAGCGCAGCGTCTACCCACCCGAGGCGCTGCACATCGTCGGGATCAACTCCTACGCCCACGCCCATACCTGTTTTACTCACCCAGACATGATTGGCTTTGAGGTAGTTTTCCAAGGTGAAGTCTTTTAGCACAGGATTCTCAGGACTTAGCAGACAGGAAAAGCTGTCGTCCCACAAGTGGATTTGGTGAAACGACTGAGGCATGGAATCAAAGCGGTTGATGACCATGTCGACCTTGCCGCGCTCGACGTCCAGGAAGCTTACGTCGCTTGGCGTCATGATATCCAATGTTAGTCCCGGTGCTAGAGTGCGCAACTTGCCCAGCACGGCAGGCAATAATGTGGATTCGGCATAATCACTCGCCATAATGCGAAATACGCGCTGCGCTTCAGCGGGTTCAAAAGCGGAGCGTGGTTGAACAGCGCGATCGATATTGCTCAGCACCTCTCTAACGATAGGCTCCAGTTCCAGTGCTCTTTCAGTCGGCATCATGCCATCGCTGGTGCGCACCAATAAGGGGTCGTCAAAAAGATCTCGTAGGCGCCTTAGACCATTGCTCATAGCGGGCTGTGACAAGCTCAACTGATTGGCAGCCTGGGTCACATTGCGTTCGCGCAGCAGGGCGTCTAGATACACCAGTAAATTCAGGTCAATTCGATTGAGATTCACAAAGCGGCCTCATGATATTCATTAGCTGAATGGCAGGGGTAGAGATTATTTGTTCGGGGAATTATACTCCTGACGAAGGAATTGCCAAGTACCCCTGACACTTTCCTCACTCGTCATTTTGATGGATTACAGTATGTTCGATGTATCAACGCCCGATCTAAGCGATGCGCACCCTGCCGCAAGCGCGATTGAACTCCAATTTCAAGGCTATGGCGCGCTGCCCCAGTTTTTTGGCGAAGTAGTGACGATCAAATGCCATGAAGACAATTCACTGGTAAAAGCCTGTGTGGCGGAGGAGGGCCGGGGTAGGGTGATTGTAGTCGATGGCGGAGGCTCCTTGCGCCGCGCGCTGCTGGGTGACATGTTGGCCGAGCAGGCGGTTGCAAACGGCTGGTCTGGTTTGGTCATTAACGGCGCGATTCGAGATGTGGAAGAAATTGCCCTTTTGGCACTGGGCGTTAAAGCGCTGGGCGTCTGTCCAATAAAAACCGAAAAACTTGGCATGGGGCAGCGAGATATGCCGATTACTATCGGCTCTGTACATATTTCACCCGGTCAATACATCTACGCTGACAACAACGGCGTGATTGTTAGCCAGAACGCTTTAATCTAACGTTTCGCCGCAACACTCAACATGGCAGTGCCTGGCAATACTCAGCGCAGGCCATGGTGTCAGCTCAAACGCATAGACAAATCGAGTGCCTTGCAGTCTTTGGTGAGAGCCCCTATCGAAATATAATCAACGCCGGTGTTGGCAATATCTAGCAGGGTAGACTCGTTTACATTGCCCGATGCTTCCAGTGCTATTTTGCCAGCCGTTAGGTCGACGGCTTCGCGTAGCTGTTCTAGCGTGAAATTGTCCAACATGATTCGGTCGCAGTTGGCCGCCAGTGCCTCACGCAATTCGCCCATGCCTTCAACTTCTATCTCCAGCAACTTGCCGGGCGCTAGTTGTCGTGCACGCGACGCCGCCTCTGCGATGCCGCCGCATGCCTGAATATGATTTTCTTTCACCAGGAACGCATCATAGAGGCCAATACGATGGTTGTAGCAAGAGCCTTGCGTCACAGCGTACTTTTGCGCGAGGCGCAGTCCGGGGATGGTTTTTCGCGTGTCCAACAGCTTTACCTTAGTGCTACTGACAATATCAGCGAGTCGCTGGCAGGCGGTGGCTGTGCCAGACATCAACTGTAAAAAGTTGAGTGCTGTACGTTCCGCGGTTAGCAGATGGCGAGCCGAACCGTCAGCGCAAAATAGCAGATCGTTAGGTGCCACTCTCTGGCCGTCTTCGACCTGCCAATTGAGTGTGATGTTGGGGTCGACAGAGGCAAACACGGCGTCGACCCAGGCGCGACCACACACCACACCCTCCTCGCGCGTAATAATGATGGCTGATGCTTGGTCGTCTTCGGGAATAAGCGCTGCCGTAATATCGCCGGAGCCAATGTCTTCATCAAGTGCCACCTTTACGTTCGCCGCGATATGTTGCGGACTGACGGTGAAGCGGGCTAAAGGTGATTTAGGGTTTGCTGAGTTCTCGGGCATGGTGGGCGCGTTAGTCGACTAATGGGATAGCGATAATACCAGCATCATTTGAAGAGCGCATTTCTCAATTGAGCGGGAGTTCTTCGAGGTTTAATATGGTCAAATGAATAGCGGTTTAAAAATACTGGAATAGTACATGTCTTATACCCTCGAAAATGGTTGGATTCTGCAGGCCAAGCACACCCCATCGCCCAACTTTGGGTCCAGACCCGGGGGCGTTGAGCCGGAGCTTCTGGTCATCCACAATATTTCTCTACCGCCCGGCCAGTTCGGTGGTCGCTGCATAGAACAGTTTTTTACCAATTGCCTCGACTGGCAGGAACACGAGTATTTTGCTCATTTGGAAGGTATTAAAGTGTCTTCTCATTTGCTGATTAGAAGAACCGGGGAGCTGGTGCAGTTTGTTGCCTTGCAAGACCGAGCCTGGCATGCAGGAAAATCCTGTTATCAAGGCCGTGAGGAGTGTAATGACTTCAGTATAGGTATTGAGCTGGAGGGCACTGATTGCGAGCCGTATGCCGATGAGCAGTATGCTACTCTCGCTGCGGTAACTGTGCTGCTATTACGAGAACTTCCACAGATGAATGCAAAGGCTATTGTAGGGCATAGCGATATCGCGCCCGGTAGAAAAACCGACCCAGGGCCGGCCTTTGATTGGCAACGATATGGGAGTTCGATCTAGGCAGGCGCTTTTTGTCTCAGCTGCTAAGCTTAGGAATGTTGGGATGTCACCGCAGGTAATCCCGCCACTGAACGGCCCTGAGACCGATTGCTATGTCAAAACGTGCGACTGCCGATATTACATTGCCCTCTCTTGTCGCTTACTCCCCAAGAGTGGCGCCACGTCACGCGATTGTACTCACTATTATTTTTCATCCCGAGACTGACAGAATTGGTGAAACAGCGTGCTTTGCCAAAGTAACGGGAGAGAAATCTTGGTTGTTGGGCAGGCGGGCGCCTCAGTTTTTACCGTCGACGACTCACGGCGCTGCTCGCGGGCTTGACGACAGTTACATTAGCCGGACTGCGCTAAAGCTCCGCTTTAGCAAAGGGGATCTGATACTGGAGCGGGTCGCGAGTTCCAGTCGCTGCAGTGTGTTGGGCACGGATATTGGCACTGAAGTTTCTATCACTAAGGCTCAATTACAGCTCGGCGTTCCCATCCAGTTGGGAGGACGTGTTGTGCTGCTGTTGCGAGAGGGTTCAGTTGTTGAAGCTAATTCTGGGCCGGCGGGAGGGCTGGGTCTAATAGGTGGCAGTGATTATATGCGGCAATTGCGCGCTCAAGTGATCCGGCTGGCCACTACCGACCTCGATGTTCTGATCCGCGGCGAGACGGGTACCGGTAAAGAGTTGGTTGCTGCAGCGATACACGATGCCAGCGAAAGATCACACAATGCCTTGGTCGCCGTCAATATGGCTGCTATTCCAGAAGCTCTGGCATCGGCAGCCTTGTTTGGAAACGCAAGAGGTGCTTTTACCGGGGCAGACAAAGCGACGCAGGGATATTTCGAGCAGGCCGATGGTTCGACTATTTTTCTAGATGAAATCGGTGATACGCCGCAGGATATTCAGCCGCTATTGCTACGCGCGTTACAGCAACGTGAAATTCAATGTGTCGGCGGTGCTATCAAAGCGGTCGATACTCGAGTAATTTCAGCTACCGATGTGCAGTTGAGTGACGATCAGTGTGGTTTTAAGGCCGCCTTGCGTTATCGCTTGGCTGAATCTGAACTCGAGCTAGCACCGCTTCGAGATCACCCAGAAGACATTGGTGAGTTACTCTGGACGTTTGTTAGTAAAGAGTTGCTGGCTATGGGTCGAGAGCACTTACTGCCTAAGAACCTTTGCACTGCTGCGAATACTGCTTTGTGGGCAGAGTTTTTTCACGCTTCCCTTTGCTATCAATGGCCCGGTAACGTTCGCCAGTTGATTAATTATGCTCGCCAAGTGGCCGTAGCAAGTGAAACCCGTCTTCACATCCCCGACACTATCCGCAAAGCGTTACACGGCTCACGCGATGAATTAGGGGGGCAGGTTGACGAACAAATAGAACCTAGATTTTATACCGACTGTGAATTCAGGGAGAGTTATGCAATCGCCCGTTACGAGGTCACTCGAGTTGCCAGGGAGCTGGGGTTGTCGCGGCAGGCTGTCTATAGGCGAATTTCAGAAATGTCCGACTTGTGCTTGGCCAACGAAGTACCCAGTGAAAAAATTTGGGCTGCGTTGCGTGATACCAGCGGTGATCAGGCGCTGGCCGCCATGCAATTGAAGGTGTCTTTGGCAGGTTTGCGTGAGCGAATTAGAAACACTCCGCAAACAGGTATGTTGTGAGCTAATTTATTTCTATGTCGCGGCAATTCCATGTAGGCCCCTATCGGGTTATTCGCCTCATCAATCAGGGCGGGCAGGGTACTGTCTATCTAGGCTTTGACGACAGGCTAAATCGTCGGGTTGCTATTAAACTCATGCCATTGCCAGCTGATAAGGAAATACGGCGCGAGGTACTGCGTGAAGCGCGTGTTGTCGCCGAGCTTCAAAGTACCAAAATAGTGCAAATATATGATCTTATTGTGGCGCGCGATCATGTGGCGTTGATTATGGAATACGTCCCTGGCTGCGATCTTGAGGAGTTACTCAGTGATCGTGGGCTGTGTATGGGTAGTATTTTGACTATTTGTATCGAGGTTGCAAGTGCGCTGGCCATTGCGCGCCAAAGTCAAATTGTTCACGGTGACCTCAAAGCCAGCAATATTCTCATTACAGATCGCGGTACCACCAAACTCTCGGACTTTGGTATTGCCCGGCTAGAGGGGCACAAGGGGGCTAACCGCAGATTAGCGGGCAGTGTTTCCTGTATTTCCCCCGAACAGTATCGGGGGGATGCCTTGGATGTGAGGTCCGATTTATTCTCTTTGGGCTGCTTAATATACCGATTATTGAGTGGTATACATCCGTTTGTCATCGGGGATGAGCTCAATGTTAGGCTGTTGCTCGAAGGAATGCCCGAGCCTCTGGAAGACGTCGTACCGGAAGCCCTGGGCGCACCTCATGCGATGTATGAATTGGTTCTATCTTTGTTGCAAAAGTCACCCGATGATCGGCCGAATAATACGCATCAGGTTCGAAGCGCACTGAGGATGATTCTGCGCAGCGTGGCACTGCCGGTAGAAAATACATTGCTGAATGAGTCCCAAGCGAGTTTCCGTCGTGAATCTCCCGAAGATATTCCGCTCGATATTCCCAGTGATCTATTCAAAAATAGTCGCTCTGGGCTGCTGCCGCCAGGCTTCAAGTCTTGGTTGGATATTGCCATTTTGCGGATAGGGCACATTGGCGTTGGAGGACTGGTGCTGGCGTTTGTCTTACCGATTGCGATGCTGAGTCGATACGAGTCTATAGTGCCAGTTTTTGTGCAGATCGAGGTCCCGCAATTGAGCCTACAAGAGGCCACAGATCTGCCGGTTGGGCTATCTGAAGCGTGGCTGGTTAATGTGCTCAAACAAACAATGGCAGACAAATTTGAACAGACATTGTTTGTCGGGTCTACAGGGAAACCTCGCACTACCACGGTGTATTCACAAAACTTGAAAAGAGAACCAGGCCCAGATGAGGTTCACATAGTTTCCAGATTGAACTGTGAGGCTGACATATGCCTACTCCAGTTGGAGTTGAAAAATGCCCATATCCGAGCGACAGCGCAGGAGATACTATTTACGCATATGCCAATCTCCCAATGGGCAGATGCCGTTATGAACTTGGCCGAAACACTATTGCTAAGAGCACCGGGTGTGCCAGCGAGTTCTGTTCCGGCAAAGGAGAGTTAAATTGGTGCAGCTGTCGATACGGCGAGTGGGTCAGATTCTTGAATCTCTCGGTAAAGTTCATTGCTAGATAAATAGCCCCGTAAGCATGGCCTGTGTTAGGGCGTCTAGCCTGCATGATAGATGCATCAAGCTCCTCTCCTATCTTGTTCAGATCGGTGTGTAAGGGTAAGTCTGAAAAAATAAAATGGGCTGTTGCCGTTCTGGTGAGGTAGTTCTTCCAGCGGATGGTTTCTTGTCTTGCCTATCCATTTTATGTGTTGCAACAATTATTCAGGTGCGAGCTAACAATTTTTAACAGGATTGTTGGTGACCGTGGGCTATCATCAATACTTGCCAATGTGTCACTGGAGACCACGATGCAGTATCGTACATTTTTCCTATCTGTTCTTTTTACTGTAATAACAATTTCCCCACTAAAAGTCTTTGCACTGAGCTGTGCTGGTTCCTTGCCCATGCTGTCGCAATACAGGATTGGAGAAACCATTGTAGATGCTACGGTGCTTCGCTTTGTGGAGAATGAACAGGAACTTGAGTCCCACATGGAAGTGCATGTTGAGCGTGTATTTCAGGGCACTTTGGTGCAGGAAACGTTAGTTGTCGATAGTAATCCGTTCGATCCGCTAACCAGCCGGTTCGCTGTTGGTGCGAGGCAGGTATTTGGACTCATAGTTTCTGAAGATTCCGACCATTACATTTTGGGCGCATGCTCTGAGGTCTTGTCTATTAGCGATGGCCTTGTCGCAGGGTATATCAGTGACTATGAATGTCCCGACCATCGTTTCTGGCACGACGATTCGCTAGAGGGTTCAATACAACAAGTTTGTAGTATTTCGAATCAAACGATGTCGCTGAGTGAATTTAATCTAGTGCAGGGAGCCTACTTTGCAGGTGCGCAACAGGCAGTGGCTGCCTGTGTTTCCAGCAAGTTACAGGCTTGTCCCGAGCGGCAAGCAATCTTTGTGCAAGATACCAAAGCGCTCGTTTTGCCCTCTATTGTTATCCGATCAGGAGATAACCCTGAAAACAATGAGGCTAGTCTCTCAAACGTCATACTGGAGCTTCTAGAGGCGGAGAACGGCAATTTCCTATTTAAGTTACTGAATGTTGAAGTCGCGGAGCCTTCTCAGTAGCAACCACAAGCTGGGTGCCGGTTATTATCGTGATCATCAGGATGATTGCGTTCACTGAATCGAGTAGGGCAGTTGTTTGAGGCTCGAGGGTAGATTAACGCTGGTCTCAACAACCTAACGTGTCGAGAGCCCTATGAGTGTTGTTCCAGCGAAGGATAGTTAAGTTGACTTAGCTGCTGATATGGCGAGTTGGTCAGATTTTTGTATCTCATGACAAAGCGCAGCGTTTAGTGGGGTAGATACGGCATGTTGTGCAGCGCATTCTAGAAAGTACCGCGAGATATACTGTATCTCGGTGCGTCTACCCGCTAAGGTATCTTGCAACATTGACGACTTATTGTTGGCTGTGGCCGCAATGACGTCCTGTACTCGTTGATGAATATTATCGGCGATGTGAGTATAGCCTTGGGCGCGGCTCACGAGTGCTATTTCATCACACAAGAAATTCACTTCAGTGGCCCTCTCGGGCAGTGCTAGATCACCATTTTTACAACGGTGTCTGGCGGTAAGAGGGTTGATGGCACAGTTAATGACGAGTTTTTGCCATAGGATTTCATCGATGTTGGCGGTCCAGCTGCAATTGAGTGACAACTTAGACCAGCTAGAAAACCAATTAGGGGCTTGCATGCGCCCCGATTGACCGATCTGAGTGATACCGAGGCCCGCATGACAGAAATGGTTTTCGTTCACGCGGTAAGCTCCTTCTGTCGTTGTGCCAAGAGTAAAGGTGAGGTGTGGGAATTCCTGCTGTATGGGCGCCAGAAAACCCATGCCGTTCACTAAGATCACGATCACGCTGTTGTCGTTCAGACGATGGGCTACTTGGCGAATAGCATTGTGGACGTCGTAGGCTTTTGTAGTGACCAGTAGTCTTTCGATTGAGGCAGTGTCGCTATTGGGGGAGATGGCAAACGTAAATGAGGTTGGGTCTTTGTTGTCGAGCGTTTTTTGGAGCATCAAAATCGTGCGGCTCAGCGCCGTACTTAAGGTGTTTTTGCTGAGCAAGACTGGGCTTGCGCCCGCCTCATTTAGCGCACAGGCAAATAAACTGCCAATAGAGCCCGCGCCTAATACATGCCATTGCACATTCATGATCGCGGGTGTTTTACCCTGGGGGATGGAATGTTAGACTCGGGCGCATGCATTCGATTGTGAATTCCTAATATGATCAAACTAGAGAATCTGTACTATGCCATCTTTTGATGTTGTATCGGAAGTCGATTTACACCAACTCACTAACGCGGTGGATCAAGCGGGGAGAATAGTGGGCAACCGATTTGATTTCAAAGGCGTTGACGCTTCTTTCAAACGCGATGAACATACGGTTGTTCTCACAGCTGAAGCCGAGTTCCAGATAGAGCAAATGGAAGATATGCTGCGCACCGCGCTAATAAAGTGCGAGATAGACCCGGGTGCGATGGAGATATCCGATCCAGTGACAACCGGTAAAACCGTGCATCAGAATATTGTGTTGCGCCACGGCCTGGATGCTGATCAGTGTCGATTGATCGTTAAAAAAATCAAAGAAAATAAGCTAAAAGTACAATCGCAGGTGCAGGGTGATCAAGTTCGAGTTACGGGTAAGAAACGTGATGACTTGCAGCAAGTCATGGCTATTTTGCGCGATAATGACTTTAAATCGCCGCTACAGTTTAGTAATTTTAGAGATTGAGTGCAGCGGCGTCGTTGGTCAGGCCCCACAGCTGCTCCAAATACCGATAAACCTCACAGTATCGTTCCAGCAGGAGTTGCTCGGCTGTTGTTGCGGGGCGCTGCAGATAGGCGAGCACCAAGGCCTCTCTCTGCGCTTCGCTCATTTTATCTCCTATCACTATCACCGCTAGATCAAACCAGGGACTGCCCATCGCGCAGTACTCCCAATCGATGGCGAGTAGCCCCAGCGCCGTGTTGAGACGATTGGCCGCCAGTAAATCGTTGTGGCACAACACTACATTTTCGGGCTCCTGACTAAGTAGCTCAAGTGCTGATAAGGCCTTTTGACGCAATGATTGACTCAATTGGCGAGTTTTCTGATCGCCCAGTTGATGTTCATAAGCCCCTATTCGCTCTTTGAGGTCTAGCTTGTAATGCACCGGCGGGAGAGCGTGAATATCACGCAATAAGGTGGCTATTTTTGTTATGGCTGGTCCATTTTCCATTACTGGTTCATGGTAGTCGCACACCATCGCGCCCAGATCCGGGTTGTAATAGCGTGGGCAGGGGGCTATTAGTGCTTCATGAGCGCTGTGTA
>JBLHSI010000001.1:0-45904 GCA_047626655.1 Halioglobus sp. | reverse complement strand
AACTCATCGTAGACGAAGTATTACTACAATTAAATACTAATTTTTTGGGCGCCGTATTTTGCTGTCAGGCCGCTATTCCGCTGCTGCGCGGCAGCGACAACCCCCGTATTATTAATATATCTTCGGCATCTGCGCATCACTATGATGAGATGAGCCACTTGTCTATCTACGCCGCCACTAAGGCTGCCCTGGAGCGTTTTAGCCGCGATCTAAGTACCGAATTGCAAGTCGACGGCATTGGCGTCACCTGCATTCGCCCGGGGAACGCATGGACAAACTTTGCAAATGGCTGGGACAACGAAGCATTGCAAGCAGGTGTGAGTGCATGGAAAGAGGCCGGGGCTTACATGAGGACCGGAATGGAGACGGCTCAACTTGGCGAGGCAGTAGCTTTTGCGCTGGCACAGCCCGCCGGTGTAGCCGTAGACTTGCTCGAGATACGCCCAAACGGGCGACTGCAAAAATAAGTCGCTCTGAAGCAGCCACTAACGGCACGCCTAGGTCGTGATCAAATGCTGGACTATGAACTCAACTGTATAAAGTGCGATGAAGGTATGCCCACAGACACACCGATACGTGGCATAGAGGTGATAGTAGCAACAGTGCCCCTGCACAACGTTCTCGAGTCCGAGTTCCAGATGAGCCGCTGCTATCGCAGCTGTCGCATCACTCTCGTAAATTTTCTATAGCAGAGGGAGCGACTCATCGAACGAGCGTTTTCTCAATGCCAGCTGCAATCTCTCGCGCGTTGCTCACACAGGTAACGATTTTTCCACCCATAACTGACCAGCAGCCAAAGCCATGGTTTCTAATAACCGACGGTCGAGCATCGAAATCACGTGCGTAAGCGTTTACGGCTCTTGTTGCATAGCGTGACTCAACAATCTCTGCGTCCTTTAACACCGGTATATACTTCGAAGCACTGCGCAGCATATTGTAACTGTTTGACTGAATATCGCCCCAGTCGGGAGGCATACCATCCGCGGTAACCTCACTTTTTAGTACTGAGTCGTGAATATGTGACAGCAAAAAGAGGTTGTCATACCCCATGCCCACCAAACTGGTAAAAGGCCCATCGATGATAGTCACACAGAGTTGCTCAATCGGCAGGCGCACAACCAGCATCTCATAAAGGTCAAACCTCAGAGGCTCAATTGGAAAAGAAAACCACTTGGCCAGCAGGTTTCGGTTCGCATAGGTTGCGTTAATGAGGTAGTCGAAAACCATTGTGGTCACTTCACCATCGCGTTCGATTGATAGCTGTTTCGACCCATCGGGCAGAATCTCCGCTCCCACAATATTGGTACTGGTATGCGCTTGAATGTGACTCGCAGCGGCCAACCGTTGCTCAACCATCTCCCTAAGCTTGTAAAAATCGTATACGCCTTCATCGGTTTTCAGAGAGAGACTGATGGCGTCGCGGTCAACGATATCGCGGGGTGGATACTCGAAAGAAAAAGACAGGTAGTTGCTTGAGCAAGCGGCCAGATATCGCTCCGCAGGAATTTCTACACCCGAGGCAGAGGGGCAAAAATATGAGGTGTTGTCATAAGTGATCGCGTCTTTGTAAATCTCTTCAAAGGTATTCTTAGTAGATCGAATTTCTTGAATAGTGTCATAGCTTCTGGGGTAGTGGAAACCAGAGTGATGCCGCCACTGATTGACAAAGGATACCTCTTCCATCAGTTTTGGATGGCGTTCGAACAGAGAAACTTCGCAGCTATCACTCAGCTCTAGAGCACAGTTTGTGCCAAAAATTCCTCCTCCGATTACCGCGACAGTGGGGGCTTTCCTTCTGCCCTTAGGGGTAGTTCGCAATGCCGTTTTAAGGGATCTAGCTGCAACCTGAGCCGACACGGGATTGCTGACATTGCCCTTAAAATACTGCAAAAATGCCTGTAGCTCGTCTCTCAATGCAGTTTGATTATGGGGTAAGTTAAACGAATCGAAATGGCTATTGCTATTAACACGAATGGAGTATTTCAACAGATCACAGCTGATATCCATATTCGGGTAAACGATATGGATGCTTCTTTTACTGGGCTTGTCGTGCCAGCCCAAGCTCATAACACAATGCAGCGAATCGCCATAGCGGATGCTGACTTGATGGCTATTGTCGATAGACCTGGATGTCTCCACGGTCGGTTCGAGCTCAAACAAACAGTCCATAATATCGAAGGCGTGGACATATTCCAGGTTTGGGTTCAAATCAACTACAGTCGTGCTCTTGTTAAGCATGGTTATTTCAACCAGTGAAGGCTGCTCGACCTCTCGCTCAATCAGTTCACCCAACTTTATGACGACTTGGTTAAATCGATAGTTGTGACCCACCATCAATTTATCCGGATACTCCTCGAGCATCGAATTGAGCGCATTAAGCTGCTCCATCGATGTCACCAGCGGCTTTTCTACCAATACGTGGCAATGCGGCAAGCATTGTTCTATCAAAGCCAAATGCGTGTCGCCCGGCGTCACAATGTCGACAACATCGGTATCCCGCAGCATTTCGTCATTGAGGTCAGTAAATACAGGAATTGAATACGCAGCAGCGAGCTCAGCGCGCGACTCTTCAGATTGCACAACGAGAGCGGATATATGAGCTTGCCCTTCGTCCTGTAATTTCAGCCATTCTGAAAGGTGGGCTTTGCCAAAATGCCCAACGCCAATCAAACAAACTTTGGGAATATTCATGTTATTTTTCCATTAATCGTTGGCAAACTAACCTTAGCACAGCCACTTTATTGTAAGAATTGACTGCTCTTTATTGTTTGGATAATTGAGCACTGGCGAGCAAAACGCGGCATTTTTCTTCTAGATCTTGCAAAACTTCCGCCACAGCACCGCTAAGCCATAGCTGGCTCTCGCT
Source organism: Halioglobus sp. (assembly GCA_047626655.1). Taxonomy (GTDB): domain Bacteria; phylum Pseudomonadota; class Gammaproteobacteria; order Pseudomonadales; family Halieaceae; genus JBALVT01. The sequence goes on along the minus strand of JBLHSI010000001.1, from coordinate 43,038 downwards.
CTCATAGAGCACTCTGCGACCACAGAATTGATCCAGAACTAACTGCATTGAACTGTAGTCCTGCAAAGAGCTGGTTTGAGGTACGTTGTTACGCACTAATTTATCCTGGCACGTATCATCATACAGCCATGTATCATTATTCTGCGCGACCCGAAATGTTCGCACTTTCTCTTTACTCACGTTACTGAGAGTAATATTGGCCTGCCCAAGCTCAGCAAAATCGAGTTTGATCTTTGCCGTAAAGGCCAGCGGGCCCTCTACATCTCGTATCTCCAACGTTGTGTGGGTTGGTAAGGTCGAAAATAGCTGTAATGCCATAGCCACGTCATGTGGTCCGTAATCGGCTATCGGCGAGTAGTCACGAAAAGGGCCATGGCCGGCGCCCGAGGATTCAATGGTAATTGGCCTATCATCGGTGATTTGATCCAGTAGCTTTAAATAGGGCCAGCTGTATAGGTGGATAAAATCCTCTAACAGCTGGACATTTAGAGCTTTCGCCAAGCTCAGCAATCCTGCGCTGGCTTTCTCATCAGAAGCCAACGGCTTTTCCGCCAAAACCGGTATACCCAGGCGCAGGCACTGCTCGACTATTGCCGGACGGACGCCGGGAGGGGTTGCAACAACAATCCCATCAATTTCGTGCACATGGTTTTCGAGCAACGAGAGATTGGGCAGTACGGTGGCTGAACTTTTTGCTATAGACCCCAGTTGCTCTTGTGATTTCGAGCTAACAATAACAACCAGATCATCAAACTCAGACTGCGCTAGTGTTCTAAGAAAGTTAGCTCCCCACTTTCCAACTCCAACCAGCGCCAAACCCGCCATTGCTACTTATTCTCACCTACAAAGTGCTCTTGAGTCCAGGCAAAGAAGCGCTCTAGACCATCATCCAAATCAACTTCAGGCTTATATTTTAGCTGGGTCCTAGCCTTGGATATATCCGGACAGCGGCGATTGGGCTCGTCCGCCGGGTAACTATCTGGATATTCGATCAAGTTAATGTCGTTGGGAATATCTAACATATCCTTAATTTTGTGCGCGAGATCTACCATAGAAATCTCAGGCTTAGGATTGCCTATATTGTAGGGTTCGCCTGGAACGCCGCGCATCAAGACATGCATGAAACCCACAATTGCATCGGTGATATAGCAAAAAGTCCGCGTCTGAAGACCGTGCCCATAAATATTAAACGGAGAGCCGTCTTTTGCCTTACTGGCAAAGTTTGGCAACACACGGTAGTCCAGTTCACCCATACCAGGGCCAAAGATATTAAAGGGTCTGATCATATTGGTGTGCACACCAAACTGCGTGTGATAAACCCGGCACAATGTTTCGCCCAGCCGCTTACTTTCATCATAACAAGCACGCGCCCCTAGGCACGATACGCTACCAGGATAACTCTCGGCGGTTGGAATATGCTTGGCATCGGGGTCGCCATATATCTCGGAGCTGCTGAAGAAAATTAAACGAGCACCTGTCTTGCGAGCTACCTCCAACATATTTTTTGTGCCCGTTACCGCGACCTCAATCGTCTCTAATGGAAAGGCACGATAATAAAAGGGGCTCGCAATACCAGCGGCCTGAATGATGTAGTCAAAATTTATTTCGGTCTCAAAAGGCTCAATCACATTGTGATGAATAAACGTCACACCGTCCCTTTCACCTTCTTCATAGGCGGGATTATTAGCCGACACAAAGTTATCTAAAACTGTCAACTTGCATTGCTCTTTTAAAACAGTTCTATTGAGGTGCTGGAACAACGCGGTGAAATAACGCCCCAGGAAGCCGCCGCCGCCGCACATCAAAATGTGCTTGCCACTCAAGTCCTCAAAAAAAGGCTCAAGCCTCATGGCGATATTTTCGATATCTGAATCTACATATAATTTAGTCATTTTGGCTCACTACTCTTATTGTTGGGAGAGGCACAATCACCACGCCGCCCGATTCCAAAAACCATTGAAGGTTATCGATGATGGGATCCGCGAAGTTCCAGGCCAATATAATAATATAATCGGGCCTATCTGCTTTAAGTCGATCGCTATTGACAATTTGAATGCCAAATCCCGGTGAAAACAAACCCTGCTTAAGCGGGCTGTCGTCGACAACATAATCGATAGCATCTGAGCCGATATTAAACTGGTGCATTAAAGTGGTAGCTTTAGCCGGTAACCCATAGCCAGCTATTGATTTACCCTCGCCTTTGATCTTCGCTATCAATGTTGTCAGCTCGGTGCCGAGTTCATTAATTTTGTGCTCATAAGCGCGGTAAGTATCGGCAGAGAAAAGACCCACGGCGGCCTCTTCCTCTATAAAAGAAGCAACCGACGGCTTAATGTCGTAGCTTCCGGAACTGCGTTGAATGACTACGCGAATCGACCCACCATGTGATTCAATCGCACAGACGTCCACGATTTCAAACTGATTGCGGGCAAAAAAGGTTTTTAGCGACCCGACCGAATGATAGTCGAGATGTTCGTGATATATCGTATCGAACAAGGTTTTTTCAACAACGTCTTTCAAGTAAGAGACTTCGATAACGAGAAGCCCGCTTTGATCTAGGAGCTCATCGACACCATTCAAGATAGCGTGCAAATCGTCAATGTGCGCAAACACATTGTTTGCGACCACTACTTTCGCCCGCCCCTTTTCCTCTCGTATTTGTTTGGCTATATCGGCTGTAAAAAAGTCAGCAATAGTATCAATGCCACTCTCGCTGGCCCTTTTTGCAATGTCGTTTGCCGGGTCAATCCCTTGAACGCGCATCCCCGTGTCTTTGAAAGCCGACAGCAAAGTGCCGTCGTTACTGCCTACATCAACAATCAGGCTACCTTGATCTACCTTGTACCGCTCAATAATCTCAGCTGCGTAGTCTTTAAAGTGAAGCCTGAAAGACGGCGCAGTACCAGAGACATACACATAATTAGAAAAAAGACGGCCAGGATTTACAACATCGGACAACTGCAAGTGATAACAATCATTACAAAAATACAGGTCTAGTGGAAAACGCTCCTGCGTAGCTGCGTCTGAGGCAGCGCCGAGTAACTCGTTTGCAGGAGGGGTAGCCGCCAGCGAAAATACTTTTTCCACATTTGTAGAATTGCATAACCGACAGTCGCTTCGATGGATATGAGAGGCTGGCATTTTGGCCAACTAGACTCGAACTAAGTCTATTCGCTCGATATCTTCTTCGTAAGTTTTTTGATCTCGGGGATTGCGTCCCAAGGTTAGAAAGGTAGTATCACGTGTAAACACCATTGCGTGATCGACCATGGGCGGAGTGAAAAAACATTCTCCTTTCCCAATGGTTACCACGCGCGGCTCAGACTCGTCGCCCGTTGCTCGCCAGTGGTACTCAATTTCCCCATCCATGACATGGCAATAATGCCAATCTGTTTTATGGTAGTGATTTGCTCGCACCGTGCCCGTCTTAGACATAATTATTACGCAAGATTCCATAGACTCATCAACAATAGGGTAAATAGCGCCTCTATCGTCTTCAAAGGGTGCTTCCAACTTAACCAACGGATCATCGAGGTACTGTTCTCTAAGCGCATTACTTTTACTATCCACAAACAACTCCATTTAATATTTGTCTTATTATTTTTTATGTATATCGGACCGCGGCTGACATATGCCCCGACCATCGGACGCCCAAGATAGGATCAAAATTTCACAATGTCTATGGTTTTATTATAGTGTTGTGACTTGGCTCGCAGATACTGCCGACCCAGATTAAAAAAGTGTAAACCCTGTGAACTAGTGCGCTTTGAGGCTTGCTGCGTAAGCTAGTATAGACTATATTATGGTCGTTAGCGTATGTCCAGACGCGTAGAAAAATTACCAATTGGGTTTTGATCGCTTTTTTCTTCAAAAATTTTCCACTGAAAAATCACTAACCGCTATATATATAGTCTTTAGCGCCTGCAGGATACGATATACAAATAGCTCATCAGGCAGCGTTTTAAAAAAAGAAAAAAAGTTATAGCGAAAAAAATGACTACCAAAATAATAATAGGCGCAATATAGGAAGGCATGATGCACGTTAGAAACAACCGACTCTCGCCAAAAAGCGTCCCGCACTTTATAAGTGCATCCCATGTATTCAAAGCGAAGCAAAGAAATCTGAGATGCACGATTTATCAATAATAGTAGTGAACTGGAATGTTTGCGACTTGCTGGAGTCGTGTCTTCGTTCAGTGGAAAAAAACATCGGACTCAAACCCGAGCAATTTGAAGTATTGGTCGTCGACAATAACTCGGCGGACAAAAGCGTGGAAATGGTCAGATCAAAATTTCCCCAGTTTCAGCTAATTGCCAACGATGATAATCGGGGGTTTGCCCGTGCCAACAACCAAGCGTTCTTGCAGTGCAAGGGTGATTTCACGCTATTACTCAATCCAGACACCGAGATTCGCGAGGGTGCCATCCCAAGGATGCTGGAAATCATGCGTGAAACTGCCAATGCGGGTATTTTAGGTGCAAAGCTTTGCAATACAGACGGCTCATTCCAGCGCTCATCCGGCGGCGCATTGCCGACTTTGTATAACGTTGCTTGGCACTATCTCTTTTTCAACCAAATTATGCCTAAAAAATGGGCTCCTCCTCCCACATTTCTGATTGAAGATCTTCCCGGAACCAAAGATATTGGCTGGGTTTCTGGCGCGGCATTGATGATTTCTCGCGACGCGACAGGCAACGCTATCTTTGATGATCAGTTTTTTATGTACGGTGAGGATTTGGAGCTGTGTGACAGGGTGCAAAGGTCTGGCAAGCGCGTAATGTACACATCCGAAGCAACGGTCATGCATCATCTGCGGCAGAGCCTCGCTAAACACACTTCAGAAGACGTACTGGCGAGTGCAGTAAAGGGTAACCGAGCCTACTTTCAGATTCGCCACGGGCGCCTAAAAACCTGTTTTTACGATCTGCTACTAACCTTTGGCTATTCGATTCGGTGGCCCTGTTTTGCGCTTCTGTCAAAGCTTGGAAATGATTCTGAATACACTCAAAAGTACGTGACCAGCCGTCGCTACGCATGGGTTTCGTTTAAGTCATTTTTGCGCGGTGGGCGCTAGCGCGATGCGTGTACTTCATGTCAATAATCAGCACAGAGGCGTTGGCGGCTCAGATGCGGCATGCCATTCAGTCATGGCTGTCTGTACCGAGCGAGGCATGGACCTTGGGTTTTTTGAGAAAGATAGCAAAGATCTCCCCGCTGGGCTCAGGGGCAAAGTTAGAGCCTTTTTTGGAGGCATATACAGCCGTTCAGGGGTGAGAGATTTCGAACAATTTTTACAGGATTTTAAGCCCGATGTGGTGCATGTACACGAGCTTTTTCCATTAATCTCACCTTGGATATTACCGCGCTGCACAGCCGCCGGCATCCCAGTAGTGATGACCTGCTATGACTTCAGGATCACCTGTCCCGTGGCAACTCACCACAACAAAAATGGCATTTGTCATGCGTGCAACGGCGGCAAAGAATATAACGCACTACTCAACAACTGCCGCGACAGCCTACCCGAAAGCCTGGCGTTTAGTTTGCGCAGTGGCGTCGCCACCCGATTTGGTCTTTTTACTGATCACATATCACGCTTTATTGTGCTCAGCGAATTTTCTAAGCAATGGATTGAACAGAAGGCGGGAATAGAAACCGAGCGCGTGGCGGTCATCCCGCTGGCCATACCCACACCGGATACAGGCATTACCGACCCCGCTCAAGGTGCCTACGTTGGCTACGCGGGTCGCTTTGTTCCAGAGAAGGGAGTTGAACTACTTATTGAAGCCTGCAGGCGCGCAAAACTACCTCTGCGTTTGGCGGGTGATAGCTTGCAGCATCCGGAGATCAAGCCCGGCGATGACGTCGAGTGCGTGGCAACGCCAACGCCAGAATCTCTAGTTGAATTTTACCGTGGTGCCAGAGTATTGGTCGTAGCGAGCCTGTGGGAAGAGACCTTTGCGACAGTCTTATCAGAAGCCAAGAGCCACGGCGTACCGGTAATTGCTCCGAGAATCGGCGCAATGCCAGACCTTATACAAGACGACGTTACCGGCCTGTTATTTGAAACTGGCAATGTAGAGGAGCTGACCGAGAAAATATCCAGAGTGTGGAACGATAACGAGCTTTGCAGGCGCCTCGGTGCAGCTGGGCGAGTCGATGTTCAAACAGATCTGAATGAAGACATCTGTTTTGAGAGGCATCTTAGGATGTACCAGCAGGTGGTAGAAGAGTCGTGCGATCCCAAGATTAGAAAAACTGATGCATCATTAATCGCATGCGACTAAACTCCGACCCTCTCACACAGAAAACTTACCTACACATCGCGGGTCGGGGTATCAAATGAGCATCGTCAAAACGGTGCCGAAAAAAGGTCAGCTGTATAGCCGCAATGAGCAGCTCAAAGCCGGCTTTTTGCGCCAACACAGCGTGATTCTTGTACGCTTATGCAGCTTATTCGACGCACTGGTTATATTTGCCAGCCTTTTCGCCTCACTTTGGTTCTACCAATATGAATGGCTGCCCGAGCACCTTGTAGCAGGTTTACTCTCTGCGTTGATTTACCAAATCTTGGCAAGTTTTTTTGACCTCTACCGATCTTGGCGCGTTATCAGACTTCGATACGAAGTCATAAAGATACTGCTGTACTGGACCAGTACATTGGTGATTTTAACGTTCGTGCTGTACGTATCGGAGAACAAGCACTCCATCGACGCTTATCTGCTGGGTACGTGGTTTAGTCTTGCTTTTTTCGTCATGGCCGCCGTGCACTGTGGCATACGCATATTCACTCGCTACGCCAGAGCACTGGGATTCGATGTGCGCAAGGTTGCGTTTATTGGTGCCACCGACATTGCATTACGCATGAAAACTATCTTCTCAGATCACCCCTGGATGGGAATGAATACGCTGGGGATTTACGACGATCGAATGAAAGACGGAGAGAGTCGCCTGGCTCTGCGAACTGACGAAATCGCGGGAACAGTATCAGAGCTTGTGGAAATGGCCAAAGACTGTGAGTTGGACATTATTTACATTTGCCTGCCGCTAGCAGCCGAGAACCGAGTTAAGTACTTCATTAATCTTCTCACTGATACAACAGCGTCTATTTATTACTGCCCGAGCTTCTCCAACTTCGACTTAATGAATTCACGCTGGGATGAAGTCTATGGCCAGCCCATTATCAGTATTGTTGAGTCACCTTTTGTCGACAACCAACGGTATCTAAAACGAGTTGAAGACCTTCTTATCTGCATAACAGCGATGCCCCTCGTTATACCTTTAATGGCAGTCGTTGCCGTGCTTGTAAAGTTGAGCTCGACGGGCCCTGTGCTTTACAAGCAGAACCGTTACGGCATTAAGGGCAAGAGCTTCCAAATGTATAAATTTCGCACTATGTACTATGAGCCCGAAGGTAGCGAGTTTGTGCAGGCAACCAAAAACGATCCTCGGATAACCCGGCTTGGAGCTTTTCTACGAAAGACTTCGCTGGATGAAATTCCCCAATTTCTGAATGTGCTCATAGGGAATATGTCTGTTGTTGGCCCCCGGCCGCACCCTGACACGGTGAATGAAGACCTGCGCAAGCTCATTCGCCGCTACATGCTTAGGCACAAAATCAAGCCAGGCATTACTGGACTGGCCCAGGTAAGTGGCTTGCGAGGTGAAACCGAGTCGCTCAGTAAGATGGAGCAACGGATTGAACAAGACCTGGAATACATTCGACACTGGTCTTTGTGGCTGGATGTAAAAATTCTATTTAAAACAATTTTTAGCTTAAGTGGCAATGATGTATATTGACGAGCTTTCAGCTCTAGCGGCGTCTTCCAGCGGAACCGGGCTTGGCCGACAACGACAAGTTTTGGCGCAATCTGAGAAGTACCCCACAGAAAAAGGATTAGCCGGCTATTCATCTCCCTCAGCGCTTGCTCATGATGGTAAGGTTTTTCTCATCTATAATATTGCAGCGGTAAGGTGAACACAGCAAACGCCTGAGGCATCGGGCGACACTTGATCATACGGTGCCTTCTGCGGGAAGCAGTTTCTAGACATGTAATCCTAATAATAATCAATTGAGAAAAGGACATTTTAACAAAATGAAAATAATTATACTTTGTGGTGGCAAGGGGATACGAGCATTCCCATTTACTGAATACATGCCAAAACCAATGCTGCCCGTGGGTGGCTCGCCCATAATCTCTCAAGTGATCAAGAATTTTATCGCACAAGGATATGACGATTTTATTCTTGCTGCCGGCTATCGCCAAGATGTGCTTGAGGACTATTTCGAAGGGAAAGACCTAGACGCAAACATCAAGATACTTGATACGGGTGACGATACCGACACAGGCGGCAGAGTCTTGGCGTGCAAGGAACATGCGGGTGATCAATTTATCGTAACGTATGCCGATGGACTATGTAACGTGCCCGTGCGCAAGCTAGTAGACTTTCACAACGCGAACGACGGCCTGGCAACAATTACTACCGTGCCATTATACAGTCAGTATGGGCTCATTGAGTTCGACGAAAACCAGCAAATTACCCAGCTCAGAGAAAAGCCCATTATTGAAGACCACTGGATGAATGCCGGTTTCATCGTATTTGAGAAGGAGGTCTTTGACCACTGGGATGGAACGAATATGGAGCAGCACGTTTTTCCGAAGCTGGTCGAAAAAAATCTAGTTTACTCGTTTCCACACAGAGGTTTCTTTAAATCCCTGGATAGTTACAAAGACCAAATCGAGTTTGCCGAGATCGCTTCGAGTAGGCCTTACCCCTGGACAGTAGAGCAATAGGATTGTTATGGAATTTTGGCAGAACAGAAACGTTTTTATCACCGGCTGCACGGGCTTCTTGGGCTGGTGGCTTACCGATGAGCTAGTTAAACAAGGCGCTAATGTCGTCGGTCTGGTTCGCGACCTAGTGCCACAGGCACCTTTTTATCTGGCGGGGCTGGATAAAAAAATTACCGTCGTACACGGCTCACTAGAAGATTACGATACTATTGAGCGAGCCATCAACGAGCACCATATCGACACGGTCTTTCACTTGGGTGCGCAAGCAATAGTGGGTGTGGCAAATCGCAATCCTATGTCGACTTTTGAAGCTAACATTAAAGGCACCTGGGTTTTACTAGAAGCCTGCCGGCGGAACTCGCTAGTCACCCGTGTGGTGATCGCCTCCAGTGACAAGGCTTATGGAGACCATGATGTTTTGCCCTACGATGAAACTTTCGCGCTGCAGGGAAGTCATCCCTATGATGTCTCAAAAAGTTGCGCTGATCTGATTGCAAGCACTTACCACAACACTTATGGCACACCCGTTTGCATTACCCGATGTGGCAACTTGTTCGGACCGGGAGATCTGCATTACGATCGCATCGTACCTGGCACAATGCGCGACATTGCGATGAATCGAAGACCAATAATTCGCAGTGACGGCTCACCCAAACGAGATTACGTGTTCGTTAAGGATATTGCGGCAGCTTACATGACACTGGCAGAGCACATGGAAGACAAGAGTATTCACGGTAAAGCTTATAATTTCGGCACCGGCGAGCCTCTCTCTGTCCTCGAATTTATTCGCCTAATACTAAAGGCTGCCGATCGAGAAGACTTGCAGCCCGATGTTCAAAATACCGCTCAGGGAGAGATTTTGCATCAGTACTTATCTTCTGACTTAGCAAAAACGACTTTGAACTGGAAGCCTGCTGCCAGTGTCGTGGATCGTCTTGCTGAGACCTACGAATGGTATCTAGCGGCCAATAAGGACTAGAAAATGGCTAACGTCTTTATAGGTATCCCTACCATCAATAGGCCGGAGTTCGTAAGAGACGCTATCCTCAGTGCCTTGGCACAGAGTTATACCGATATAGAGGTTGTGGTTAGCGACAACTGTTCGGAACCTGGCGTTGGCGAGTCAATCTCTTCATTTATTGACGAGCTTAGTGATAGTCGCGTGCGATTTCACCAGCAAGAAACCAATGGAGGTGAATACGGCCAGGGCCGATACTTCTTCGCAGAAGCTGAAAATAGCCCCTATTTCATGATTCTTCATGACGACGACGCCCTAGGTGTGAACTACGTCGAAAAAGCAGTAGATCGACTGGCAAAGTCGCCCGATATCGCTTACTTTTGCGCTAATGCCAATATTATTGACGAAAACGGCATTTCATCAGAATCGGTAACACAACAATTTCTACAAGAGCACGGTCGGGTGGATGCAGAGCAGGGACCATTTGATGTCGTTGAGGGTCATTTGAAATGCGGGTTTACTCTAATCTCGGGCACGCTGTTTAAAACGAGTGCGCTGAAGACTTCCGGGTTTGTAGACCCTAAAGGCGTGGGGAATTTCCCATTCGAGAGCGATATATTTATGCACTTGGGAGATCATGGGTGTCAGGGATGGTTTCAGAAGGAAGAATTGATATCTGTTCGATTTCACACAACATCGATGCGGCATTATCAACAATTTCTCAATAATGAAAAACCGGTCGATGCAATGATCGAGCAATTTGAGCGGCGCACCTATACCGGAATTGCGGAACGTAATCGCAGAGTCATTTTGTCAAGGCTGTATCGTTCAAAAGCGTTGATTAGTGCACGTCAGGGCAAAGCAGCACAGTGCCGGAGTTACATAATAAAATGCTTTGGCAACAACTTGCGATCAATCAAACTTTGGTTGATAGCACCGATAGCTTTAGTATCACCAAGGATATTAAGTTGGTTTTTACCCGAGCTGCCTGAACCACAAGAGGCGCCTAAACTGAGGCTTAAAGAGATACATTGAAGATTCTCAAAACTAATATTCGATTCCCGCTAGCGGTCGCCGCTCTACTTGCGCTGTTGAGCGCCTGTAGCAGTACCCAAACACCTTACGATATCGCTGCTGGGCCGGAAATTATTAAATCACTACAGCGCTACTCAAGAGAGTACGTGATTGTGCCCGGCGACCAGCTGGAAGTCGCTGTGTACAGGAATGGCGATGTCTCTCGCGCTGTGGTCGTGCGTCCAGACGGGATGATATCGCTACCCCTACTGGATGAAGTTACTGCCGGTGGACTGACTCCTCAGGAGCTTGATGACACGATTACACAAAGGCTTTCCAGCCGCTTAAAAGACCCCGAAGTCACCATCATTCTCACCAATCCTCTCGACCCCATGGTGTATGTCTACGGCGAAGTTGGCTTGACCAAACCGATACCACTGCGCGAAGCGCGAACTATAGCTCAGGCCATAGCCTATGCGGGCGGGGTGACTAGAGATGCATCGCTCAACGATGTGGCATTGATACGATTAGATAGCGACGGTTTCATAAAAATGCATCTGCTGGAAGATCCCGCGAAAGGTCCCGCGGGGCCCTATGCCGCCTTTCAAAACACCGCTCTGAAAGCTGATGATCTAATCGTTGTGCCTGAAAACAAACGATCAAAGGGCGGCCGTTTAATTCAAGACTTTATAATTCAACCATTGGGTGCGGTCAATTTGATATTGACCCCATATTTTCAGTATCAGCTAATAGAAGACCTATCCGGCACCTAGAGATATTTGATGAGCACAGAAATAATAGAAGCTATTCCTCATCGACCGGAGGCAGATTCCTTTGATTTCCAGAGGTCACTCGAGGCGGTCAAACAGGCACTCCTGTGCCACAAAGCGCTTATTTTGGGAACCACAGTGGGCACTTTGCTGCTTGTTATCATTTACATAATGGCATTTCCCGCGTCGTATCAAGTACAAGTAGTCCTTATCGCCGATTCTGCAGAAGACCAGCGTCGCGACGATTTCTACAACCACTGGAACGTATTTCGCACTAACTCTCTGCCAGACGAGGGCGAAATGATGACCTCGACCCTATTGATCGGAAAAGTTGTCGATGAACTCGAGCTGGAATTTGACGATGTGTATCACTCGTTTATGACCCATGTAGGCTATATATGGGTAGAGTCCTTGATCGGAAGAACCTACCGGAGTGTCAAACACTGGGTTTTTCCACCCAGCACGCTTTACGCAGCGACACCGGAAGAGCTTGAGCGGGGGAAAACAGTCTTAAGCTTTAAGGACGGTGTTATTTTACAGCCCGTACCGGATACCAATATGGGAGCGCTAATCGCACGGGGCCCATCACCCAGAATTGCCGATACACTAAACACCATGGTCGATATGTACCTCGAGGGCCGGCAAGAACGGATGCTGGAAGAGGCCGATCGCGCTTATAACGCACTCAAAACGGAAGTAGACAAAGCGCTCGTCGCGTTGACGGCGAAAGAGATGGAGCTGCAAGCTCACTACAGCGAAAACAATATGTTGCTGGCCTTCGAGAAGGACAAATTGCAAGTGGGTACTTGGCTGGAACTCAAGGCTTCCATCATAGAGATCGAAGCAACAAAAGCCCATACCGAAGCGACGCTTAAAGAAATAGACAGGCAACTCGGCTTTGAAAAGAAAAATATTGTTGGTAGCAGAGTTATGATAAACAACGCCGCCAGGGTCACTCTACGCAATCAAATCATTCAGTTGAAAATTGCCCTGGAGCAAACCAAGCTCCGCTATAGCGCCGAGTCTCCTGAAGTCAGCGAAATTCAAGCACAGATTACCGGGCTCACCAGGCTGTGGGAGGGAGAAGAAGAAAAAGAGGAATCTCAAGCTATCCAAATGATTAGCGAGACCTACCAAGGACTAGTAAGTCGCAAGAGCAACCTGCTATCTGAGCTGAGCGGAATAGAAGCAAACTTGAAGGTTAAAAATGCGGCCGATAAGCAGCTAGAAGAAACGCTGAAGGCACTCCCGGGGAAGATAAACACGACTCACGCTCTTCAACGTGAACAATCCCATATGGAAACGAAATATACCGGGCTGAGTAACAAGCTGACGACCGCCGCCATATCTCGCGCAACTGTGCTCTCTGCACCACCAGCTATTCAAGTGGTAGCCTATGCCGACTATCCCGAAAAGCCGTACTGGCCAAAAACAAAACTACTTCTCATCGCGGCTTTAGTCGTAGGCGCCCTAGTGGGGATATTCGCTGCGATTGCCCTCGACTTCATCTATGGTCGGGTGAGCAGATATCGACTTTCTGCCTCTGCTGCGCGATACGAAGTCTACGCCATTGTGCGACGAGATACGGAGTTTCTAGCGAGTCACTACAGCTTAATTAGCCCTGACAGCGATACGTCTGTTAAGCGGCTAGAAAAGCTATAATTTATTGCAGCATTTGAGGAATTTCCTTGTTATCTAAACCAAATAAAGCCGATTTACGTCGTGGGAGCGAGAAACTGCTAAGTTCTCTGCGCACCGCCCTCATATACCTCATAAAGAGAATACGTGAGCAGACGCAAAAGTTTCTCGCGCGATTTGAAAACCCTGTGTTTCCGTCCGCGTCTTATCGCTATCTAGCTCGAAAAATAGCATTGGACATGAACACCTCTGAAACGGGGAATTCCATCGTTTTTTCCTCCGCCTCCGATATGACCAAAAGCAGTGAGGTTTTGTTGATGTTTAGCCATTTTCTGCAGGATGAGTTAAGCAGTTCGGTGCTGATTATCGATGCAACATTCAGAAACAACGGCCTTACGCGCTTACTCGGGCTGGAGGATCGACCAGGAATTATCGATGTACTGGTCCCGGGCGACAGTTCCACACCAGATTTTGAGTCGGTAACTCACCAGTTAAACGGCAACGTTTCCTTTATTTCTGCCGGGGTAGCTCAACAGCGCCGAGTACCCTATGTCTCGGAAGAGCAAGTTCAAACATTTATAGACAAGTTCAAAGCAGAGTACGATTACGTCATATTGCAGCAAGATGATATTCAGATCGATACGCGTTACTTGCCCTACGCAAAGTCAGCCGACCTCGTTCTTCTCCACCTCGAGGAGCGAACTACCGCGATTGAGAGCTTTGATCAGAAAATGGAAATATTTGCGAACCACAATATCACCAATGTAAAACACATTTTATCTGAAGATTAAGCTGCTCTTATGCAACTTAGCGACCAGTCCAGAGAGACCTTTTCCTCGTTTGCGACATTGATTTTTGCTGCTCTTGCAGCAACAACCATTGTGTTAATGCTGTTTCTCGCCAGCTCCAAAATCGTATTCGCAATTACGGGCGGATTACTGTTTATCGTGGCATTGATCGCTTGCGGAAATATACGTTTGTTTTGTTTGTGGGGCTTGATCATCACCGCCCCATTTGCGCTCAACATAAGCTTTATGGTTACAGCTCATATGGGCGGTGCCGGCTCTATCTCTATTGATGCGGTCGACGTCTTCATAATACCACTCGTCGTATTTCTGCTGCGTGACTACGCCACGGGCAATCGCGCCAACTTGGTGGTCCCAAAGGTATTGTACTGGTGGCTTGGCATGGCACTGCTGGGCTTTTTAGACATACTAACCGGGCCAATGAGGGAAGTTGCGTTCCTGGAAATGGTCAGAATGCTCAAATTGTCACTTTTATTTTTGGTGATCGTCAATGAAGCCGTCCGGGTAAAACAGATAGAACATATTGTCGCGGTGTTAATGATAGGAGTCGCTTTTCAGGGCCTAGTGGCATTACTGCAGTACGTCTTTGATTTGAACTTTGGCGCCCAAATACTGGGTGAAGTCACCGAGCAGGGAACAGACTTTACTTCCCAGGCAACCTACCGAGATGGTGGATATACCAACCGCGTCGGTGGGATGATTGGACACCCAAATTTACTTGCGATCTTTATGGCGATGAATGTACCTATTGGCCTCGCCGTTCTATTTTCAAATGCCAAGCCTATTTACAAAGCGTTTCTGCTTGCTACTGTAGTTGTGGGTTCTGTGAGCCTCGTCCTCACGCTTTCTCGGTCGGGCTGGATCGCTTTCGGGCTCGCCTACATAGTATTGATGGCTATCTCATTTGCACATCCAAGCTTACGAAGAAAATACGTGCTGGGCAGACTAATGTCCGTCGTCTTTATCTTCCTGATAGCCGGCGCCCTGTCCGGTCCCATCATCAAACGATTAACGCAAAGTGACACCGGCGCTGTCAGTTTTCGTTGGGAGTTCATGGAGGTCGCGTTCGACATGGCTTTGGCCAAACCCGTATTAGGTTTTGGTCTAAATTCTTTTGTCTGGCAGGCGCCACCATACACCAAGTATGGAAGCTATCAGGCTGTGTTGGATAAGTTTGGAGACGATCTACCTGTTGTACACAATATTTACCTGTTGGTCTGGTCAGAGCAGGGCACAATTGGCCTAATACTCTTTCTGGCGTTTAATTACCATTTGATGCTAATGGCATGGCGCGGAGTGGCGCACTATACACATCCATTTTTGGCAGTGGTGAACCTTGGGTGTATGGCCGGTATGTTAGCGCTATTGGCAGATGGTATGGCGAGCTTTTTTATCCGCAGTCCCAATTGTGGCAGAGTTTTCTTCATAGTTGCTGCGCTCATCGTTGCCATAGATATATGGCACAAAAATAATGCTCAAGGCCAGTATAAAAGGCCAGGCATAAACTGACCCCAATGCCTAACTCTGCGAACTCAAACTGGAAGCTTCTCCAGAACATAGCCAGCCTGGTCAGTGGTCGGGTCTTCGTTAGTATGTCGCGGCTGCTCATCGTACTCATTATTGTGCGCGTGGCTGGCACCGAAGTATTGGGACAATACGTCGTTGTCATGAGCATCCTCTACATCGGCGAATGGCTAATGGACTTTGGTTTCACCGATATAGCCGTTAGAAATATCGCCCAGAGTCACGACAAAAGAAAAGCTATTCTAGATGCCTTCTCCCTAATCAAACTCTTGCAGGCAGTGCTTGCCTTCGGCGCGGTCATACTTGCCATCAATCTCTTGGGTTATCCGGAGCTTGCGACGGCAGTATATATAGGCGGTGCTGGCATTGTGTTTTATGGTGGGGCCCAAATCTATCGCGTGAGTTGTCGCGTCGATATGACGATGCACAAGGACATGATGTCTGAGTCAACTGGCGTATTAGTGATGCTTATTCTGGCGCTGCTGTTAGCGCTAGGCGAGCCCAACGTCACCGCTTTTGTAGCCTGCTACACCATATCTCGTTTTATTTACTTTGCCGTGAATTTGGTCCTCGGCTCACGCGTTTATCGACCCAAGCTAAAAGCGGACTATAAAGGTGACGTTAACTTATTGCTGCGGCAGGCGGGACCTCTGGGCGTTGCGGGCATTACAGTGGCATGTTATGACGCCTTAATACCACTGGTTTTATCCAAGATGGTAAGTATGGAAGCTGTCGCAATTTATACGGTAGCAATACGATTGGTGTTCCCGATAATTATGGTGACTCACGCAATCGTTAATGTTTTTTACACTCCCTTGTCTAACTATTTTCATACTGACAAGAAACTGTTTGCCGTCACCCAACAAAACGTTGTCGAAATCATCGTTTTGGTTTCCTCTTTCTTTTTCTGCCTTGTTTATAGCAGTTCCGACTTTATCGTTTCATTTTTTGGTGAGTCGATGGACGAATCGGCTCGAATCCTGAGAGCACTATCATGGGCAATTCTCGCCCGAGCCTTGAGTATTGCTATGGCGTCTCCCATTATCATCTGCGGAGGACAGCGAAAAACGATGTGGATCACTGTTATGGTTGTGATCTCCAGTGCTTTTCTGGTCTCCTATCTGGTGCCAATTTATGGCATAAATGGCGCTGTCGGCACCTACCTTTTTGTTGAGTTAGTTGTCACGGCGGTGCCAGTGATCTACCTCAGCCTGCGTATGGCCGACTACTCGTTATCCTGGTTGCCGGTCCTCAAGTTATTTTTGGCCGCAGTGACCGCGGTTGCAGTCGTATCCTTTCTACCGATTAATGGCTCGCTTGTTGGCGGCATCGTCAGCTTGATCATATTCGTTTTGGTGACCTTTCTAGTTGGCGGCGTATCTAAAGAGAAGCTGGAATCGGTGATTGCACTAGTGAAAAACCGTTCGGCCGCAAAGTCATGATCTCAGTACAGACCTCACGCCGGTCATATTTCTATCAAGAGCAAAGCATGCTTACTCCACTCCTATGAAGAGAGGTGAAACCTATGTATCAGCAGCAGCACAATGACTGACAACAAAAATTCCAGCGGAGTAAAAGTCGCCATGGCTTGCCCGGGTGTTGGCTTGGTGCAAAGGGGCTTCGAGCGAATGTTCCAAGATCTTTTTGACTTATTGGAGGATGACATCGATGTTACCCTGTTCAAGGGTGGCGGCAAGGAATCAAAAAAAGAGCGCAGGCTTCTCTTTACTACTCGCAACGGCAGGTTTTTGAAATGGTTCCCCATTCACAAGTTACTGGGCAGAACAGAATATCATGTAGAGTGTTTAACATTTGCAATAAGCCTACTACTCGCTATGCGGGGCCAGGGCTTTCAAATAGTTCACTGCGCCGACCCACCTCTAACCAGGATACTCTACAAGCTGCGAAGAATGTTCAAGCTGAATTTTCGTATTCTCTATTGTGAAGGGTGCGCAATGCCTGCGAGTGACTATCCGCCCTCGGACCACATACAGCAGATTTCGCAGGTTACCCATAACGAGGCTATCGACTACAATATTCCCGCAGAATTTATGACAGTGATTCCTCTGGGGATCAACCCCGACTTTTTCTCGGTAACAAACAGCCGCAAAGATTTGCGTGAAAAATATGATATTAGCGAGAGTACGTTTGTCGTGGTCTGTGTGGCAGCCATCAATCGCTATCACAAACGCACTGATTACCTAATCGATGAATTTAGCAAACTTGAAGGCGATATTCTGCTTTGGGTTGACGGGAGCATGGACCAAGGCGACCTGGATTTACTAACATATGCACAAGAAAAATTGGGGGATCGCTGCAGAATTACTCATTTGCCTTCAAAGTGTGTTGGCGAGTTATTCACCTTAGCAGATTTGATGGTTCACGCTGCCACCTATGAAGCATTTGGTCTGGCATTAATCGAGGGTGCTTCAACCGGCCTCCCATTATTAACGCATAATGCACCTCATTTTCTCTGGTTGATGAATAACGAGCCTGCAGCTCTCGACATGAATGTCGAAGGGAATTTAGCAAACCGGGTTAGAGAACTGGTAGACCATCCAGAGAAATTAGTAGCATTGAGCAATGGCGAAGAAATCAGTCGCAAGTATAACTGGCTTGAATTGAAGCAGGACTATCTGGCAATGTATGCGAAAATAGCCTCCTTGCCAGAGAGTGAAATCGGCATTGCCGAGCAATACGGACTACAGTGAAAACTAACTAAAACAGACCTCCGGGTGACGCTTCTACCTATTTCAGATCTGCGTTACCTTGGCCTCAATAGAAGAATAAAATATGAAACTCGCAATAATTGGTGACCGGGGTATTCCCGCTAAATACAGTGGTTTTAGCACGTTGGTCGAACAAATGGCGACGCGCATGGTCGCAGAGTATGGATTTGAAGTAACTGTCTATTGCCGCAGTAATTACTACGACAGCAAGCCTCCGCTCTACAACGGGGTAAAATGTGTTTATCTGCCCGCCCCAGGTGGCAAAAGCCTCGAGAGTATCGTACACAGCAATATCGCCATACTGCATGCTGCTTTTTGTAGCTACGATGTAGTCTTGGTTTTGGACCCCGGGAATGGCCCTTTTGTTCTGCCGCTTCGAGTCCGTGGACACCCTGTGATCATTCATACCGACGGAATGGGCTGGAAACGCCAGAAATGGAGCCCGCTACAGCAACGCTACTATAAATGGTCTGAAAAAATCTCCGCTTTATTCGCGCATTGGCTAGTCACAGACTCTAAGGCGATGCAGGACTACTATGTAGAGGAATACAAATCAAAAAGCAGTTTTATTCCCTATGCAGGAGAAGTGGGAGACCATTCTGACGAATCTATCTTAAAAGAATTTGGCTTGACCAAAGGCGAATACTACCTTTGTGTCGCACGAATAGAGCCCGACAATAATATCGATGTCATTATCCGTGAGTATCGCAAGGCAAAGTCTACCAAACCACTTATTGTGGTGGGTGACGCTCGATATGACACACCTTACGGCAGAGCTATCGCCGCTGAAGATGACGAGATTGTGCATTGCATAGGGTCGATCTACCAAAAGAACAAACTCAACGCCTTGTTCGAAAATTCTTATGTGTATTTGCATGGACATGAAGTGGGAGGCACTAATCCCAGCTTGTTGAACGCAATGCACATGTCGGCCGCGCCGGTGGCAATGGACGTCATTTTTCATCGCCAAGTCATGACCGACGACGGCATGTTCTTTTCCAAAAGAGATAACCATCTCGCTTCCATAATTCAAGAGCTTGATAACGACCCAGAGAAAGTGTCAGCACTGCGTATCCTTGCTAAGAGTCGTTCGGACTCTCTTTATCGCTGGGATGCAGTCGTAGACGGCTATGTCAAAATGGCGCAACTGGTACTCAAGAACTACAAAAGCAAAGCGGCACTGCATGACGCTTTGGCCAAAGAAGTGTATGAACCACTGAAGTTTTTCAATAAAGAAAAAGAGTAAGCGCTAGCGTTTTAGCCCGGCCACTGACGCAGGTTCATTTGTCCGCCATCTATTGGCAGCGAAATGCCGGTAACCCAGCGCGCCTCCTCGCTTGCTAAATACACTGCGGCCGAAGCCACATCCCACGGTGTGCCTTCGGTTTGCAGGGGTACCGCTAAGCGACGCTTTTCACGCGCCTCTTCGCCAAATTTGTCGAGCGCCGGCGTGTTCACCATTCCAACAATGAGGCTATTGGCCCGAATGCCCTCGGCGGCATAGTCTGCCGCTATCGATAGAGTCAAACCAATCAAGCCGGCCTTGGAGGCCGTATAGGCAGCAAAACCTATATCGCCTCGACGAAACCCCTGCGTAGCACCCACAGTCGAAGTGTTGATAATAGAGCCTCCGCCCGAAGCAATCATATGAGGAATACTGTATTTACAAGTCAGCATGGTTGCCCGTAAATTCGTATTCATCGCATTGTCCCAAACGGCCTGCTCTACATTCACCACTGTCCCGGGCGCACCCGCACCGGCATTATTATGCAAAATATCGATTTGCCCGTAAGTCGTAAGCGCCGCTTCAACCATACGCTTAACATCGTCTTCCTGTGTTACATCTCCAACGAATACCGAACAATCACCACCTTGTTCAATAATCTCTTCACACAGCCGTTTCACGCGGTCCTGAGTGCGGTTGACCAAAAGAACCTTAGCGCCTTCACGGGCAAATAAGGTGGCAGTAGCCGCGCCTATCCCTACTGCACCGCTTGCAGATGCGGCACCGGCAACGATAGCCACTTTGCCAGACAAACGTCCCATATTTTCACTGACCTTTTCTGCCATCTCTCTTTCCTGGATTAAGACTCATAGTTGATTTGCCGCGGGAAAATGTGTTCTACCACAGCCGACTCGTCGCGGGCGCTAGCTACTCCAAACCACAACGCTGCGCCACCGCGATGATCGATTCGATCACTCGATCGACCTCCGCTTCTGTAATGGCCGAATGAATAGGCGGGCACAATTGACGATTCAAAACTGATTCTGCAATTGGGAATAGGCCTTCGCTAAAGCCATATCTCTGTCGAAGTACCGGTTGCAGATGACAAGGTGGATTATAGATCGCACCATTCTCTACTCCATAGTCTTCGAACAACATTCGTCGAAATTTCAAGCAGTCAGCCTGCTCCGCGAGCAACGTCGGAAACTTGTAATAAGCGTGCCGAATATTGTCTGGATAGCTGGGTATCGTCAACCAGGACTTGTCTTGCAAGCCCGCCCGATAGCGAGCGACCATTTCGTTGCGATGATCAACATTATCGTCCACTCGAAGTAACTGAGAGCGGCCCATGGCGGCATGGATTTCACTCATGCACCAGTCGTTTCCCAAAAGCACAATATCTTCGAGGCTGCCGCCTACCCCGTGATGACGAACAGAACGCGCATAAGACGCCAGTTCGGGATTACGCGTAGTCAGCATACCGCCAACGCATGTAGTCAACATCTTGGTGGGATAAAAAGAGAAACAACCCACTTCTGTCAAAGCACCCGCTTTTTGACCATCAATTGAAGCACCGTGCGCGTGCGAGGCATCTTCAAGTAAAAATAGGCCTCTCTCTTCACACACTTTACTCAGGCGCTCTACATCAGGCGAGATAAGTCCTGCGATATGGACGATAATAATCCCGGCTGTGTTGTCGGTGATTCGATTTAGAATATCATCTGTAGTGCCGCAAAAAGTATCCGGGTTCATTTCTGCCAACACGGGTAGCCCACCCTCTGCAATCACAGCGCTCACCACACCAACAAAGTTATTGGTTGGCAAAATAACCTCGCGACCCGCTACCTTGTAGTATCGCAACGCGATTTGAATAGCAGCAGTACAGCTACTAACAGCAACAGCGTACTGTGCGCCGACATAAGATTTAAATTCTTCTTCGAAGCCATGCGTTTGTTCACCCAAGATAAGGCGACCCGACTCTAGTATTTTGCCAAACGTGTTCTGAAGACTGGCAATATCTTCTGCCGGAAAAAGCGGCTTAGCGGCCGCAACCATTGATTTATTATTTCCGTCGACAACCGTCATCGTGATAAGGACTCCCTTGTTCGTATTGAGTATACAGTAGCTGCACTAACAGGCGCTCAGAAAGCCTGCCTGTAGGCCGGGAAAAAATCAGCGGTTAGTGCGTTTTTTTTTACCAGCTCTTTATAACGTGATGGGTTTAAAATTCGGCCACAAAGATAAGCCGTTTGCTGCCCCGTTGACCACCCTTCTTTAAATTTGTGAAGACCACTTTCCGCGCTGTCTTTGTTTCCTGCCACGCCACCAAGGTCACACCATCGCACCTTGTCAGAAAAATAATTTAGCGCAAACCAATACAAAGCGTAGCTTGCGCCAAGTTTGTAACCCAGATCACTAAAAGCCAGAACATGCCCGTAGGCTACATTGGCATGCTGAAACCACAACTGTGCACCCACTATTTCGTTATTGTGCTTTGCCAGCAAAACGACTAATCCCGGTGTGCTTAACTGCCGCTCAAAGGACCGCCTGGAAAAAGCACGCACACCCGTAATACCGTGTTTGGCAACCAGGTTCTGATGCAAGGCAACCCACTCGTCTAGAATTTCTAACGGCTTAAGACACACTTCAGTTTGAATTTTTCCCTGCGCTTTGCGAACAGCTGCTTTGTGATGGCGCGAGACGATATCCTCTACTGGTCGCTCCATATCAATAACATAGTGTTGCTTGAAAGGTATCACCAAGTCCTTGAAGGACTCTCTCAAGTAGGCCACGTCGTAATCGCCGAACGGATCGGGGATCATAGACAAACTGACCAAGTCATCGCCGATGTTTTCAAAATCCAAATGAATTTTCGACCAATCGGTACAGCTGAAAATTGGATAACACCCTATTGCATCTCGCAGTCGCGAATCGGCGATAGTCCTCTCCAAAATCCATCCTCCCGATTCAGCAAGCCGCTGCGGAGTACCAAATTCACTCAGAGATTCGGCATAGGCGGAACAAGCGTATCCCAACTCCTGCATTTCAGGTCCTTGTTTGTATAATTCAATGTTGAATTATAAGGAAGATCAAACCACAACCCATACTAAGTTATGCAGATAGTTGCGCCACTTAGATCGAATTGCTGTAATTATCTCCGTTTTGTGAACTGGTACCTCAATTTCTTATGCCCCACAACGCATCAAACATTTCTCCTCGATAAACAAAAGGCCAGGGCCTTCCCAACTCATAAAATAAGCGTTAAAAGGCCACGTTTGGGCATTTTTTTTACCGCGCAGTGAGCACAATCCTAGAAAGTGCACAAAATGGCGACTTTTCGACAATAACGGAGCGAGCTTATTCATCAACAATTGAATTGTCGGGTGGTTCGCGTATGCTTATAGGTCATAGTCAGTTAATAATAATCATGAACAAGAGTGAATCGAAAACCCCAAAGTTTTCCATCATTATCAACGCATACAATGGGGAAAAATACTTACCGGAAGCGCTAGAAAGCGTATTCGCTCAAACCTGTACCGACTGGGAACTCATTATTTGGGACAACCAGTCTACAGACAACACTGCTGCGATTTGTAAAGACCTTGATGATGATAGAGTCAAATACTTCTACGCACCTGAACATACTACCGTCGGACCAGCGCGTAATTTGGTGGTGCACTTTGCCAAGGGAGACTGGCTAGCGTTCCTGGATCATGACGATATCTGGCCAGCAAATAAACTGGCGCTACAGAGCGCCGCCATTGATCGGGATACTTCTGGAAAGCTCGGAATAGTCTATGGCTGGGCCCTGCAGTTTTATCAATCCGAAAAAGTAGAGCCCTTCGATCGGTGGCACAATAGAAATGAACTCCCGCAAGGTGATGTATTCCAAAAGCTTATCACCATGCCCTCTTTTATATCATACAGTTCTGTCGTTCTGCGCCGATCGGCAGTACTCGAAATAGGCGGCATTCCACCCAGCATTGTCCTAATCTCAGACTACTACTACATTCTAATGGTGGCCAGAGGCTACTTAGCCGCTGCATTACCAGAACTATGCTGCTGGTATCGCAAACACGAGGAGAGTATTTCTTATTCCGGAACATCGAAAATCACTGTGCACTACGAAGTCCTGGAAATTCTTGATATCTGCGAACCGCTAATCGATAAAGCACTTTTGAAACACCGCAGAGAAGTCCATCAGGCACATATTGGCCTACTAGAAATCCTGACAAAAACGGATGTATGGCAAGGACTAATAAGAATCTTTAAGAAGGGCTCTATACGCTATCTTGCAACACGTCCATTAACTGTCACACGACGCTACATCCACAACTTGTTTGCACCACCGCAAGAAAGTCGACCCGTCAAAGAACCCTAACTAGGGATCCTTGACTAGACCAAGTTCTCGGCTTACGCACTAGGGCTACGTTCTAGTTTCACCATTTTAGCAGGTGATGGAACACGGTTTTCATCGAGAATAGACAGCATATAATAACCTGGAGGTGCCATCTGTTCTGACTCAGGTGCCCGTATTGCATGTAAATCGAAGCAGCTTTCCGGTTGACTCACACATTCCTCTGGACCAACGGTTGCCCATCCCTGCGCAGTCAATTGAATTATAATCGCCATGTCGGTCACGGCAAGTTGCACGCTCCTCTGGCTCATATCAAAAGAGTGTGTCATGGAGCCCAGTCCAATGAGCACTGCCTCCTCGACATTCGTTAAATGCGGCACAAAGAGCAGCGAATATTTAGCCATCTCCATGGTCTCCTTGATAGAGACGATTCGTGGTCGAGGCTCAAACATGTAATCGGGATAGTAGTAGCGGAAATTGGGCAACTCAAAGCCTTCCTTACCACCGGGGTTACCGCTACCGATTAATACGCGTCCATCGGGTATTAACAGTGACACCGTGTGGTAGCCGCGTGTTTCTGCCATGACCGACAAACCTTTAGTCACTTCAAAATTGTTTTTGGGGTCTACGTATAGCGCCAACCCAGTCTCCTTAACAGGGCTCATGTCATCGTGGCCGCCGAGGATAAGTATGCGACCATCTGGAAGAATTACCGTTGATGCATGATGGCGCAAACCTCCCATGCTAACGGAGGGTAGCCACTCATTTAAACCCGTATCAAAAACGTCAACATTGCCTTCCATAGGTGTCATATGGGCGCCGCCTACATTAACGACGCTACCATTGGTATAGCCCCAGCCATCACCGGGTAGCCGAAGAGGCAACATAGCACTAGAGGATCCATGATTGGGAAAGACCTTAGCGGGTGCTTTTGCATCGATATATTC
Organism: Halioglobus sp.; assembly: GCA_047626655.1. Lineage (GTDB taxonomy): Bacteria > Pseudomonadota > Gammaproteobacteria > Pseudomonadales > Halieaceae > JBALVT01. Next base: position 18,277 of record JBLHSI010000001.1, on the reverse strand, counting down.
CTGGGCTCCGGGTCGATACTTTCCGGTCTCATACCAAAATGTGTTGGCGCCATCCATCATCAAGAACTTGGGTTCTCCTGAACCGCCAATCATTAGCACCAAACCGTAGGAGCCGAAATCCAATGGGTACTGGAACACATGAGGATAATCGGGGTTTTCAATGCCCAACGGCGTATCATTTAAATCAGAAACAATAGACCAGGCGTTTGTTGTCGGATCAAAAATCTCCACCGTATTGTTGTAAGAATTATCCGGCACAACTTTCTCATATCCGCCTGTCAGTAACATTCTTGAATCGGCGAGTCTGGTGACGGTGCCATACCAGCGTCCGGGCCTATCGAGTAATGGCCCCGCGCCAATAGTATCGGGGTTTTGAATCCAGCTTTGGCCAAACGGGTTGTAAGTGAGCGATTCAGTCAATCCATCGACAACCAAGCTCTCTGTAAGCTGACCGCTGTTATAAAGATCCAAATCGATTTCAACGTCGGTACCGCTACCGAAAAACAAGCTGCCATCTTCCATTAAGGAGTGGCCGCTGCAGACTAGGCTTTTGTAGTACGCGGTATTCGTTTGCTCATCGATATCAAGGGTGAGAGAGAATGGAATCAGCTCGGGTTGCACGGTTACTGTTGCAGGTGGAGGCACATAAGGCGCGCCGGGGGCCATGACAAAGGCAAATTCAGGTATAAATCCAGGTGTTGTTAAATCTAACTCCGGATCTTCAAAAAACTTGAAGTAGCTGACAAACAATATGTCACCGGTTGGCAGTAACGATGCATGCAGCGGCGTTACTTCGCGCCCAGAAGACTCCTGCCATTCAACCAGTGAGCTGAAGTGGTCAAATCCAGAGATAGTCCCTTGAGCGTGTACATGCTGCAATGGCAGCAGGCACGTAAGCGCCAAAAGCGAGTGAATCCTGTTCATAAGTGCCTCTTTTCATTACCTATTTGCAAACCAACGATGCCACCAAATGGGTGCGGCTGGAGAACCTAACGATCGCATTTTACCTCATTGTGTTTGCAACATACCAAAAAAACATCCAAAAAGATCAGTCTTTTGCGCTCTAAGCAGTGCTGCTAATAGGCTCTTTGCTCAACTTGTGACGGCGTCCACAGCTTGGCGAGAAAGATCCTCCCGCCCGCGTTTCGTGCTGGGCAGCAATAACAAGCTCAACATTGCGGTAACCGCCAGAACCAGCACCGGTACAAGCCTGGGCCAACCTTGCCCAGCCTCGGGCATGAGTTGAATTGCAATCGCCAAAACGATTGTCGGAAGCAGGCAGGCTGCGAGGGATAATGCAGACACTCTCCAAACCTTGAGGCGTATCATGGTAACGGCGCCAAAGAGGAAAACCGCCACTTCGGTAGCGAGCGTCGCCATCGCCGCGGCGGTAAAACCAATCTTTGGCAACAGCACAAAATTACACAACAGATTGACGATCAAACCCATTGAGCACATCACAACAAGTACTCGTTCGAGGCCCTGTGCCAGCAGAAACATAATCACAACCGCCGTTGCCATTGAAAAAGCGAACGACAGAGAAAGAATTTGCAAGCTTCTCTCCGCCGACAAGGCTCCCACAATATAGATGTCGCCATACAGCACAAACAGTAGATCTCTGCTCACCTCCAGACCCACCACCCCGCCAATTGCACCCAGGCCAATCGCGAGAGGAATAAAGCATGCGGCCTGCCTTTGCAGCGCAGGGCGATCGTTGGCAAAAAATTGGGTGAGAACAGGCAGCAGCGGAACCATCAACATCAAGGGAAATGACAATATTTGGCTAATCGGTCTAAATGCAGCGGAGTAGGCACCCATTTCTGTTGCCGGGCGAAGCAGCCAAATGAGTAGCGGACCCACGTAAAAGTACAAGTTGTACATCGCAGCTGCAGCTCCAACGACAGCCAGCTTGCGCAAAAATGACCGCATGTTGTTAAAAGCCAAATTCGGTGTAACTGTATATCCCAGCGTTTTTCCTGCGTGTATTTTTAACCACAGCAAGCCGGCCAGCTCTCGTACAAGAAGCAGGCAGGGATAAGACCACGCCGGCGCCTGAACAAAATAAAGCCCGAAACAACCTATTAGCAGGCCGTATTGTAAGCTCGTTGAGTTGATCGCTAGTGGCAGTAAGTTTTGCCGCAGTTGATACACAACACCTAGCGCCCCCACTGCCAGCAGCGGTAACATAAGCGCGGTGACGGACAATACTAATCGGTGTGATAGCTCACTTTGCTGCCATGCAAGACTCAAACACAATATACCGAGGATAATCCCTGCCACTAGCCGCAAACCGACTAGCCTTTCCAGAATCGATTTTTCGCCACTAGGATCAAGAGCTATTTCGCGCACCGCCAAGCTCGTAGAGCCGACGTCCATCAATTCTCTCGCCATGACAAAAAGCGTTATTACCAGCGCGTAAAACCCAAAATCCGCTGGGTCCAGCTCTCTACCTATCAACATTGTTAGGGCAAGCGATGCCACCAGCCGCAACACGGTGGACAAGATGATAACCACCTGACTGTGCGATACACTCTGTTTCTGCTGATAGTTTGTGCTCATGACATAAACATACTGTGTTTAATACTGACCCTGATATTTTTGTTTTTCGGTGAGCATCTCGACAGGGTATGTCATCATCTAAGTACTAACAAGCGTCTACTATAGTGCACAAATTTGGTGCATTAGAATCTTTGAATACGACGACGGAGTTCAATTGATCTCTTAAAAACCACGGTTTCTAATTGCGATAGATTTCCAACTGGAGATTGTTTATCCTCTTTAGGCAATTTTGCGCTGATGCCAGCCGAACACTACAACTGGAATAAACCGTTTGTTTCGTCCGCGCAATGCATAGCTCACCAAGGATAAACAGGACGTCATGAACGAACAGCCAATACACTCAAGCGCAGAGTCAGGTAGATTCCCACATCGCCTTATTGGTCTGTTATTGGTGCTGGTTGCCCTTATTTTTAACAAGTGGTCTCTGGAGCGGCTATTCAGCGCCGATCAGCACATCTACGCTGAGACCAGCATCGCTATCATCGTCGTATTGCAAGTTTTTATCTTCGCCGCCGGGGTATGGCTAATACTGCGCCAGCCCGCCCTCAGATTTACGGTTTCTACTGTGCGCATCGCAGTAGTGGGCTTGCTGTCTGTTTTGTGTGTGGGTATCTATGGCAACCTAAAAGCGTTGCACATCATCGACCCGGACCGTGACTTACGCCTGGCATGGGAGGAGATGTCGGCTGGCGAAGAACTGTTACTCAAACTAACACTACCACTGAAAAAAACACTCTCCAGCAGTATTCTCAACCTAAAGTTACCTGATCACGAAGGTAGCTTACTGTTTGCCGAGCAAGTCATGGTGCGGGACCTAACCAGTGACGCCACAAGCTCTGCACCTGCAAGAGCACTAACAGCCCAACTAATCCAACGCGAACTTACTATCGCGAAACAGACTCAGACGATCTCACGAGAAAGCTTGCTCCTGTGGCAGCCGTTGTTAACAACAGTCAAGTATTTTGAGCATGCAAAGTTCTACCCGATAAAAGGCCGTTTTCTTGACGACACTCACCAGCGTTATGAGACCTCCGTGGGATTTTATGCGCTCGCGCGCCTGAACCAAGGTCAGCATGCATCGGTTGAGGGCAAACTCACTCTGGTTTGGGGTCGCGAGCCATCTGTACCGGCGGAGGAGGCCTCCGGCTGGCGTATAAAAGAATGGCACACCTCCAAGCTACAAATACAAGAATCAGACCAACTACTGTTTGCAGATGTACTCGATTTGGTGCTGTCGCCGGCAGACCTGGCTGAAGCACGTCGCTCACGCCATGAAGAGTTCGTACTAAAATTTTTGCTCGGCGAAGAAGATGGTGTCCGATCAAAGCCGCATGAGCTGTTCAGTTTGCCGGCATTCGACCGACACCCCGGAGTTGCTATCGTCGATATCGACGATGATGGATTCGACGACATCTATCTTCTGGCGCGGTGGGGACCGGCGATGCTCCTGCGCAATCAAGGCAACGGTACATTCAGTGAAAGCGCAGATGACTACGGGCTGGCTTTAACCGATTTCAATTCATCCGCCATTTTTGCAGATTTTGATAACGATGGTGACCCCGATGTCTTTGTCGGCAGGACTTTGGCTAGAAGTGTTTACCTAAAGAATGAAGGCGGTGTTTATGTTGACCACTCCAAAGATATAGATGTCCCAATGCCCTTTTTCGTTTCGTCGATGTCTGCAGCCGACTACGATGGCGACGGCCTGCTTGATCTGTATATTTCAACATATGCCGCTGACCTTATTCGACATCAGGGCCGCGAGGCATTCGAACGGTTTTTGCCCGACTCTGATTCTGACGAACTCAGCCGCTTATTAGAAAAAAAGGACACGCACGAAAATCTCAACAGACCCGGGCCCCCAAACGTACTTCTGCGTAATACGGGCTCGGGATTTACTGCTGTGGGTAGCGAAGCCAACACCCGTCTATTCCTAAACAGCTACCAATCGACATGGGCCGACTACGATCGTGACGGCGACCCGGATCTGTACGTTGCCAATGATTTTTCCCCCAATGTTTTGTTGCGCAATGATGGCACAGGTAAGTTTACCGACGTCACACAGGCCAGCAACACAGCCGACATTGGCTTTGGCATGGGCGCCACATGGGGCGACTACGATCAAGACGGTCGACAAGATCTATACGTCTCGAACATGTACAGCAAAGCCGGACAAAGAATTACTGCACAAATTCCTGGTATTGATCCGAGAATTGTAAAGATGGCGCGCGGCAACTCGCTGCTACGCAACATCGAAGGTACGTTTCAGCATGTCTCGGGTATGACCCAGCCCAGCTTAACGGTTGAGCATGCGGGTTGGAGCTGGGGTAGCCAATTTGCCGACGTTAACAACGACGGTACCCTGGATATTTTTGCTTTGAGTGGTTATTACACGGCGCCGGGGGAAGCCGAAATCCCGGTCGACACCTGAACTGACTTCTGGCGCGCAGTTGCGCGCACGGATTCGAAGCTTCCCATCACTCATGAGTTTGACGGGGGCGGTGAGGCGGGCGCTTTACGCGTCAGTTCAAGAGACCTGGAGCGCGGCTCTTCTTTTAGCGGCCACGAGCGCAACCACCTATTTCTGAATTTGGGCGGCAAGGAGTTCACCGATGTCTCCGCTGTCTCCGGCCTCGACCATTCAGGCGACGGCAGGGCCTTCAGCTGGCTCGATTTTGACCGCGATGGTTGGCTGGACGCCGCGGTGGTTGGCGCTAATGCTCCTCGCTTTGCCTTGTACCGAAATCTCGGCGCGCAGCAAAACTCCGCACAAAACTCCACCATGCAAATCATTGCGCTGCGCTTCGAGGGCGGTAACAGAACCCCCAACGCGAACCAGGCTTGGAGTAATCGTGACGGCTATGGCGTAACAGTAGAAGTCGAATTGAATGACAAGGTTTTACTCCGCGAGCACCGCGCAGGTGAAGGGATGGGCGCGCAAAATAGCGCGACCATGCTGATCGGCCTGGGAGAGCAATCGCAAGTAAATAATATTCGCGTGCACTGGCCATCAGGTAAGACACAGAGCATCGGACCCATCAACGCGGGGCAATTAGTCACACTATTCGAAAATAAAGAAGCTGCGCCTGCGGGTCAATCATTTACTGTGGCTCCCTATGCGGCCACCATCGACTTTTCGACAATCGAAACTCCCCATAACAACCTCCCAGTCTTCCCTCCGTTAGTGAGCCCTAGCGGAGAACAGCGTTTAATCATGTACACCACAATGGCCACCTGGTGCAGCCCGTGCATCGCTGAGCTTCCGGTGCTGACTAGTTTGCGTGACGCCATAGGCGAGAATGTAATGGCCATGGTGGGCCTTCCCTACGACGAAGACGAGGGTGAAAACCTGCTGGAAGACTGGCTGGATCAATATAACCCGCCGTACCAACTGCTCACTACACTAGCGAATGACTCTAGAACGGCGGCAAAGAACATTTTGAAAGGTGCTCTCAAAATAGATGGCTTACCGGCGACCCTAATCACCGACACCCGCGGCAGAGTACTGCTAACGCGCTTCGGCCCCCCCAACGAATCCGAGATACGCTCACTTCTAGCAGCGACAGATACAGTGCCCACGCCGGTAGTACGCGATAAGCCCACAGTTGTGCGCAACAAACCCATCTTGCTGCCCCTGATCAACAACACAGGCGAATCGAAGCTCATCATGTACACCACAATGGCAACTTGGTGTGGTCCATGCTTGGCCGAGCTCCCGGCACTGACCACGCTGCGCGACTCCATTGGCGAGAACGTGATGGCTATGGTGGGGCTTCCCTACGATGAAGAGGAAGGCGAGGACTTGCTCACTGAATGGGTGTCAAAGTACACACCACCCTATGAGCTCCTGATTGGCTTATCCGAGCAATCGCGAGCGGCAGCAAAGAAAATTTTGACCGACGCACTCCAAATAGATGGCCTGCCCGCCACCCTCATTACCGATTCTGAGGGCCATGTGTTGCTGACTCGATTTGGGCCACCCAACGAATCTGAGATACGCGCTCTATTGGATAAACTGGAACAATAAATCGGGCCATCTAAAAGAGGGCCTCACGGAGCAGTAATGGAAAACAGTTGGTTATCAATGGCAAAGCGGCTGCAGGCGATAGCGACCACCGGCAACACCTACGTTCAAGACAAATTTGATCAAGAGAGATATGACGAAGTCTCTGCTATCGCATTGCAGATGATGGCTGACCTTAGCCAAAAACCAGTGGAGGTTATGGCGGATCTATTTAACGAAGGCGCCGCGAGTTACCAAACACCTAAAGGCGAGGTCCGCGCGGCCGTTTTTCATGAAGATCGAATTTTACTGATACAAGAAAAATCTGATGGCCTTTGGGCTCTCCCGGGAGGCTTCGCAGATTTAGGGCTGTCGCCAGCCGAGAACGTCGAAAAGGAGGTACACGAGGAAGCCAACATCGAGGTTGAGGCGACTCACCTTTACAGCGTAAGGCACAAATCAAAAGGCGCTTACGACCCTGACGTAATAGATTTTTATAAAATGTTTTTCCTGTGTCGTATAAAGAACAACCACGCCGTGTCACCTGGCTTAGAAACTTCCGGTGCCGCTTATTTTGAACTGGATAATTTACCCCCGCTATCGACTGGACGCACTATTGCGGGCGACTTGTTGGCCGCCTGGGACTTCAAGAACAATACTAGCCAAGCAACCTACTTTGAATAGCCTACTACCAGCCCAGTGACAAAAAAACGCCTTCACGAGAGCATAAGATAGCCCCTCTGAGTCGCGCCCAATACCTAGAAAAACTCAGCGACAACCGTGTCTAAAAAACGGCGACCGAGCTCTGACGTACAGATAAAGTCGCCGTCCAAAACCAACAGCTTCCTATCAACCAGAGCCGAAACTTTTGACTCGACAACCTCTGTACCAAGACCTGTACGCAGGCTAAAGTGCGGTAAACTAAAGCCCCTATTCCGACGCAGCGCATTGAGCATGAACTCGCCGATGATGTCTTCGGGTTCTAGCTCACGCCTACTGGCGATAAAACAATTGTTTTCAGCCCGCATATACTCGCCCGGTTGCCGGCGCTTTGCATAGCGGGTAACCGGACCGTCTAAACGGCTAATTTTGCTGTGCGCACCAGCCCCGATACCGAGATAATCACCGAAGGACCAGTAATTTTCATTGTGCCGGCAGTGTTTGTCAGGACGAGCATAGGCTGAAACTTCATATTGTCGATATCCCCGTTCGCCTATTAGGCGCTCGCCACTTGCTTGTATGTCAGCAAGCGTATCGTCAACGGGCAGAGTCGGGGGGCGTTTATGAAATACCGTATTGGGCTCGATTGTCAGCTGATACCAAGACAGGTGAGCAGGCTCATACGATAGCGCTGTTTCTAGGTCGGCGGTGGCACCTCGCTCAGTTTGACCCGGGAGTCCATGCATCAAATCAATATTAAAATTACTCAGCCCAGCCAAGCTCAATTTCTCGATGGCTGCGTGAGCCTCATGGCTGCTGTGTACGCGACCCAGTGACTGTAGTTGATCATCTTGAAAGCTCTGAATACCCAGAGAAACTCTATTGATGCCAGCTTCGCGATAGCCATGAAATTTCTCAGCTTCTGCGCTGCCCGGGTTCGCCTCCATCGTAACCTCAAGCCCTACAGACAGTTCTAGGCGCTCGGCAATACCGCGCATTAGACGCGCAATAGCCGAGGCCGAAAACAGACTGGGAGTACCACCCCCGATAAAAATGGTGCCTATAGCCCTGCCTGCCACGAAAGGTAAATCAGCCTGCAGATCAGCCAACAGACTGTCTACATAGTCTTGTTCAGGCAAAGTTTGAGTAGATTCATGAGAGTTGAAATCGCAGTAGGGACACTTTTTCTCACACCAGGGCAGGTGGATATACAGACTCAGTGGTGGCAATTCCAACAGTGGCATATTAGCGTTGACGCAGTGCTTCCAATAGGAGCACGCTGGCCTTGGCACGGTGGCTCACGCGGTTTTTCTCGGCGGCATCCAATTGCGCGGAGCTGCACTGATATTTGGAGAGGAAGAACAATGGGTCATAGCCAAAGCCGTTAACGCCCGCCGCTTCAAATAAAATCTCTCCCTCCCAACTGCCTTGACACACAATGGGCGTAGGGTCACGCCAGTGGCGCATGTAAACCAGGACACATTGAAAACGAGCGGTACGCTCACTGCGAGGCAGCATTGCCAGCGCCGTTAGCAATTTCGCATTGTTGGCTGCGTCGCCCTCGCCCGAGTACCTCGCAGAATAGATACCTGGAGCACCCAACAAATGATCCACCTCCAGACCGGAATCGTCGGCAATAGTTGCATGGCCAGTGAATTTGGCCACGGCTCTGGCTTTTATAATGGCGTTTTCCACAAAACTAAGACCATCTTCCACGACATCGGGCATATCAAATTCGGCTTGCGAGCGCAAACTGAACGGCAGCGGAGACAGTATGCGAGACAGCTCTGCCAATTTGCCCGCGTTGCCGCTGGCCAGCACAACAACCGATGCGTCTTGTGCGACCATCAGTTGATGTACAGCTGGTGCTTCAGCTTAAAGGTATAGGTTTTATCGGCGCCTTCGGGTCGAAAGTCTACTTCAAAAAAACGCCACTCTTCGTTGATAAACTTAAACTCGGCAATGTAGTAAATAGCCGCGCTTTCCTTCACCTGCTGGAATTCCAAGGATTGGTTTTGAATGAGATCCCAGGTTTTTCCTTTTAGCAGCATGGCTCTGGCTTCTGTTGGCCCATTGGGCTCTTCACTCAAGTGCTCGCGAACCGCTAGATTCAAAATGGCGCTCTTTTTACCTCGGGTAATACCGTAGGTAGCGGCAATTTTGGGATCCAAAAATGTCGAATTAACTACACTGTAATGCACTTCATACTGATCAAACATCTGGGACTGCTGCGCCCCGGAGGCACTACTAAAAAGCAGCAGGCAAAGTAAAGCGGCTAAAGCTGTCATGTAATTAGGCATCTTCGCCTCCTCGGGTAATGTGATAGATGGCCGTAGTGGCAAACAAGTTGGGCCATTGAGCGGCTAACATAGGTTTACGCTGAGTATTGCCAACCACTTCGCGCGCCAAAATAGTAATCCCCTTGGCATCGCAAAGCTGCTCAAAATCGCGCACCGTACAAAAATGAATATTGGGCGTGTCGTACCAGTTGTAGGGCATTAAGTCAGATACCGGCATGCGACCCCTAGTACTAAGATGGAGGCGGCAACGCCAATGTCCAAAGTTGGGAAAAGTCACTATGCACTCACGGCCAATGCGCAGCATTTCATCCAGTACCAAATCGGGATAGCGAACCGCCTGCAGCGCATGAGCCATCACTACCGTATCAAAGCTCTGATCGGGGAAGTTAGTTAGACCGCCATTCAAGTCCTGCTCAATTATATTGAGTCCGCGTGAAATGGCCTCGGTGATATTGTCATCATCAATTTCAAGGCCCATGCCAATGACTTGACGGCCATCGCGCAACATTTGCAGGAATTCACCGTTGCCACAACCCAAATCCAATACGCGAGAGCCCGTGTCTATCCAGCGCTGTATATGTGTGAGATCGAGACGCATTACAGCTCCGCTCCCACGCGACGCATGTAGGCACTAAGCACGCTCAGGTAGCGCGGTATAGGCAGTAAGAAGGCATCATGACCCTCATTGGCCACTAGCTCCGAATAGGATACGGGCCGACCCGCCGCGATTAATGCATCGACTATTTCACGCGATCTGGTCGGCGAAAATCGCCAGTCTGTTGAAAAAGAAAGTACTAAATAACTGCAACGGGCATGCTTGAATGCAGCGACTGGATCATTGTCATACTCACGAGCCAAATCAAAATAATCCAAAGCCCTGGTCATGAGGATATAGGTGTTCGCATCGAAGTTGTCGGAGAACTGACGGCCCTGGTAACGCAGATAACTCTCGACCTGAAACTCAATATCATCGTCTGTACCGGTATCTAAGGTGCCACTGCGCAAATCCCGGCCAAACTTTTTCGCCATGGCATCTTCAGACAAATACGTGATGTGACCTACCATGCGGGCAAGCCCCAAGCCTCTGGCCGGCACAGTGCCTTTTTTCAAATAATAACCCTGGGCAAAATCGGGGTCGGCGAAAATACTCTGCCTGGCGATCTCGTTAAAGGCAATGTTCTGGGCGCTGAGCTTCATCGCTGAAGCAATAGCGATACAGTGTTTTACCCGCTCGGGATATTCCAGCGACCAGCGCATAGCCTGCATGCCTCCCAGACTACCCCCTATCACAGCGGCCCAGCAGGCAACACCCAAACGGTCTGCCAATCGGGCTTGCGAGTGAACCCAGTCGCGCGCGCGCAGGCTTGGAAAATCAGGGCCCCAAGGTTCTCCGCTGTCCGGGTTGATTGAACAGGGCCCGGTGGATCCGTGACAACCGCCCAAATTATTTAAGCTGACGATAAAAAAATTATTGCTGTCAATAGCCTTGCCAGGGCCTATGCATTCGTCCCACCAACCGGGTTTTTTTTCGTCGCGGTGATGATAGCCGGCAGCATGGTGATGACCGCTCAATGCATGGCAGATTAAAATGGCATTCGATTTTGCTGCGTTGAGTTCGCCATAGGTCTCATACACCAGTTCATAGCGGCTTAGTTCACGCCCGCAGGCGAGCTGGAGCGGCTCGTCAAACTGTGCTCGCTGGGGCACCACCAAGTCCGCAAGATTCGCATCGGTGGGCGATGCGCGCGTGCTCGCTGAACCATTTTCGCTGCTGCTATTCACGGCATTAGTCTAGAGGCCAATGGCCAAGCCGGAGGGCAGCTGTATCTCGGATGCCATATGTCCCAATGCTATTTGAATAATATTGATCAGTATAAACACCACAATAGGAGAGAAATCCAGACCACCCATAGGCGGCACAATTTTTCGCACGGGGACCATCACCGGCTCCGTTATTTGGTGCAGCATATAGACTGCGGGGTTACTGCTACCCGGCGCCACCCAACTCAAAATAATCATTGCCAACAGCGCAAAAAAGTAAATGTTAACCAGCAATCCAACCAAGCCAAGCCCACCCCAAAGTAATAATTGTAAGGGGTTGGGTAGCTGCCAGCCGTTGAGCATTAGCACGGCCACCATCGCTAGTATCTGCAACAGTAACGACAGCAGTAACGTGGCGATGTCTATCCCACCAAAGCCGGGAATGACTTTTCTTAGAGGGATCACTAAGGGATTGGTAACCTTGACCAGAAACTGGCTAATCGGATTGTAAAAATCCGCTTTCACCAGCTGCAGTAGAAATCGCAGTAACATGGCCAGCAGATACAGGCTCACAACTGTTTGCACAAGATACGCAGAGATATCAGCTAATGCGCCCATCTTTTCATTTACTCCTTGTTTAGCCCGTTTCTTCGGCCATTTGCGCTGCTCGATTGGCGGCAGCTTGCATGGCTTGGGCAACTATGATGTTGAGATTGTTGTCTTGAAAGTTCTCAACGGCACTTTGGGTGGTTCCGCCGGGACTAGTAACACGACGCCGCAGCTCGGCCAATGGGACATCGTTTTCCACGGCCATTCTAGCAGCACCTAAAGCCGTTTGATGTGTCAACTGCGTGGCGGTTTGACTGTCCAAGCCCAACTCGACTCCGGCGGCAATCATCGCCTCCATAAACAGAAAGAAATAGGCAGGGCCGCTACCAGACAAGGCCGTTACAGCCTCCAGCAACGCTTCGTCGTCCACCCATGTCGCTAGCCCTACGGCCGACAATACGCTCTGTGCGTAATCTCGTTGTTGCTCAGATGTATGTTCATTAGCATACAGCGCACTGGCACCACAGCCCAGCAAAGCGGGCGTATTAGGCATGCAGCGGACGATGGCGGCCGGTGCACTCAGGCGTTTCTGCATACTGGCAATGGTAACACCAGCAGCAATAGACATAAGCACTGCACCGCTCGTGGCGACCGCCCCCGCAATACTGCTAATCGCCTCGGACATGACTTGCGGCTTCACTGCCAGAACCACAACATCTGCGCCGTCTACCGCCGCCTCGTTGCTGTGACATACGCGCACAGCAGCGATCGTACTCAACTTCTCCAAACTGGGCGGATAGGGATCGGCAACGCTGATATCTTGTGGCGAGTGGCCGCTCTCAACCAAGCCGCCAATAATACTGCTGGCCATATTTCCTGCGCCAATAAAAGCAATACGTGGTGTGTCCAAATCTGTACCTATACTGTCTAAAAAGGTGTTTTACCGAATAGCCCAGTATACACAGGGCGGGTAGGCAATATCACCTGTCACGCGGGCCAAAAACATCAGTACCCACCCGAATGAGGGTAGACCCCTGCGCGATGGCCGCTTCCAAATCAGCAGACATACCCATAGACAGAGTGTCCATGGTCGGACTCATAGCCTGCACAGACGCCAGAAGCTCGCGCATCTGACCAAATGCCAAAAGTTGCTCGCGTGCATCCGTGGTGGCTGCGGGAATCGCCATCAGGCCACGCAGTTGGATATTTTCAAGCTCAGATATTTCTTGTACGAGCTCGGGCAATTCCTGGGCTAGCACGCCCGACTTACTAGGCTCTTGCGAAATATTGACCTGCAAGCACAATTGCAGAGGTGGCAGCTTATCAGGGCGCTGAGCGCTGAGCCGGCGGGCAACTTTGGCTCGATCAACGCTGTGTACCCAATCAAAATTTTCGGCAATTGCCCGGGTTTTGTTAGATTGAATCGGCCCAATAAAATGCCACACAATCTTGAGCGCGCGCAGCTGGTCGATTTTTTCCAGCGCCTCCTGTAGATAGTTTTCCCCAAAGTGGGTTATGCCCGCCTGAAATGCCTGCTCGATGATATCGGCAGAACGGGTTTTACTGGCTGCGACAATGCTGATGTCCTGAGGGCTGCGCTGGCTTTTTTGTGCGGCGAGACGTACTCTGCTTGCTAGCTTTGTTACGTTCTGCGAAATTAGTGAATTACTCATGAGAGTCATAGTAGCTGATTTTCCTCAGGGCGGGCGATATGATAATAAAATGGTCTGCGATTAGGGCGTAGAGGGGACACCATGGATATTACAGAACTACTGGCGTTTAGTGCGAAACAGGGCGCTTCAGATTTGCACCTTTCGGCTGGACTACCACCGATGATTCGTGTCGACGGAGACGTGCGCCGCATTAACTTGCCGCCGATGGAGCACAAGCAAGTTCACGAATTAATTTACGATATCATGAACGATAAACAGCGCAAAGATTATGAAGAGTTCCTGGAGACCGACTTCTCCTTCGAAGTACCAGGAGTGGCCCGTTTTCGGGTCAACGCCTTCAATCACAATCGCGGTGCCGGCGGCGTGTTTCGAACCATTCCATCTAAGGTCCTGACCATGGAAGACCTAGGCATGGGCCAAGTGTTCAGGGATATATCAATGATGCCCAGGGGGTTGGTCTTGGTCACCGGTCCTACCGGTTCAGGTAAGTCCACGACACTGGCCGCCATGGTTGACTACATCAATGACAACAAATACGAGCACATTCTCACGGTAGAAGACCCTATCGAGTTTGTCCACGAAAGCAAAAAATGTCTGGTAAACCAGCGCGAAGTACACCGAGACACGCTGGGATTTAGTGAGGCCCTGCGCTCGGCATTACGCGAAGACCCCGATATTATTCTAGTGGGCGAACTGCGCGACCTAGAGACTATTCGTCTGGCACTAACCGCTGCCGAAACGGGTCATTTGGTCTTTGGTACCTTGCACACTACTTCCGCTGCGAAGACTATAGACCGTATTGTCGATGTGTTTCCCGGTGAGGAGAAGTCCATGGTTCGCTCCATGTTATCGGAATCACTGCAGGCGGTAGTATCACAAACACTGTTGAAGCGCGCCACCGGAGGTCGTGTGGCTGCGCACGAAATCATGCGAGGCACACCCGCCATCAGAAACTTGATTCGAGAAGATAAAGTAGCGCAAATGTATTCTGCGATACAAACTGGGTCGGCTCTGGGCATGCAAACTATGGATCAGTGTCTGCAAGAACTGCTCGCTAAGAAAATTATCATGCGGGAAACAGCCAAAGGAAAAGCCAGAATGCCGGAAAATTTTTAGCCGGTAACGTTGGTCGATAATCACATGAGGACGCCCCCATAAATATAGATGACTTACTCAAACGGGTGGTCAAAGAAGGCGCATCTGACGGCTTTATATCGGCACACGCCGCGCCCAGTATTAAAATTGACGGACAGCTGCTTCCAGTATCTGACAAAGTATTGTCGGAAGCGAAAGCGAAGGAGCTCGTGCTTTCTGTCATGCGGGAGGAGCAAAAGAAAGAGTTTTTAGTCAGTCAAGAATGTAACTTTGCTATAGCCTGGCAGGGCCTCGGTCGTTTCCGGGTCAGCGCGTTTGTCCAGCGCGGTCAGTACGGCATGGTCATGCGTCGTATCGAAACTACCATTCCCAAAATTGAAGACCTAGGTCTGCCACCTATTATTAAAGAACTGGCGATGACCAAACGCGGGCTTGTCATCTTTGTCGGCGCAACCGGCACAGGTAAGTCGACATCGCTTGCCGCCATCATAGGGGAACGCAACCGCAACAGTCGCGGCCACATTATTAGCATTGAAGACCCGATTGAATTTGTTCACGAACACGCCGGCTGTATCGTCACACAGCGTGAAGTCGGAACCGATACAGAGTCCTTCGAGGTCGCACTGAAAAACACCCTGCGCCAGGCTCCCGACGTCATCATGATCGGCGAGGTACGATCGGCAGACACTATGGCACAAGCCCTCACTTTCGCCGAAACAGGTCACCTCTGCCTTTGCACACTGCATGCCAATAACGCCAACCAGGCATTAGATCGAATACAGAGCTTTTTCCCGCCCAACCAACACTCGCAAATCTGGATGGACCTATCTCTTAACCTCAAAGCGATGGTGGCACAGCAACTCTTGCCCGCAAAAAAGGGTAAAGGGCGTATCCCTGTGGTAGAAGTACTTTTAAATACCCCTCTTGCGGCTGACTATATCCGCAAGGGAGATGTGCATCTCATTAAAGACTTGATGGCTAAGTCTACCGAACTGGGCATGCAAACCATGGATCAATCTCTGATTGCCAGCTATAAGGCAGGAGACATAGGTGCTAAGGACGCGGTTCGCTTTGCCGACTCATCCAACGAAGTTCGCCTGGCGATTAAAATGCATGGCAATCGAGAATCTGGTCCCCGTGTCGATGGCCTGTCCTATGACGCATCCAATAGTCCCGGTAAACACCAAAGGTAGATAGGCAGTCCGAGCTTAGTACCGGAGCTATAGGCGGGCCGATCCACGTTCAATTGCGAAACCAGCTCTGCAAAATCAGCTCAGCTGCGTAACTATCGATAGGCTCATCTTTATAGTTACCCTGGTGCCCTCGCTCACTTTGGCTCTGCTTGGCTTCAAAACTAGTGAGACGTTCGTCGGCCATTTCATAGGTGATGCCCCAGCGGCCATGAAGCCTGCGGGCAAATTTATGCGCCCGCTCACTCATGCCTGAAGCACTCCCGTCCATATTGAGGGGGTCGCCCACCACTAGCAAATCGGGTAGCCACTCTTTCCTTAACTTTTCCAGCGCTTGCCAATCAGGCTTTCCATCTTTTGCCTTCACAATGGCGAGCGGTTGACTGGTCTGACTGTAACTATTGCCCACAGCCACTCCAATTTGACGCAAGCCAAAATCAAAGGCGAGGACAGTAATCGTAGCGCGAACTACCACCGGCTTGGTCCCAGAGTGTTCAGGCGTGCCCCGCCTGAGCAGAAATTAAGTTCATATCAACTCCCAGGCTGGCCGCCGCCGCACTGTGCCTTAAGTGGTAAGGCGTGGAAAAGATAACGTCACCATCGGCCGGTAATGTCAGCCAATTATTTTCTACCAGCTCCTCCTCCAGCTGACCCGCAGACCAACCGGCGTAGCCCAAAGCCATCAAATGGTCAGGAGGGCCGTCGCCTTGCGCAATGGCCTGTAGAATATCTCGAGACGTGGTCAACGTAATTTCGGCGGTAACATTGAGGCTTGCCTCCCACTCACGATCACTTTTTCGATGCAGCAC
This sequence comes from Halioglobus sp., assembly GCA_047626655.1. GTDB lineage: Bacteria > Pseudomonadota > Gammaproteobacteria > Pseudomonadales > Halieaceae > JBALVT01. The sequence goes on along the minus strand of JBLHSI010000001.1, from coordinate 1,678 downwards.
AAAGCCATGATCGATTTGCACTGGCCCACCCGACATAATCTGTACTTGGGGAACCTTAACCTGCGCCTTTATCTGCAAATGTTCAAAAATCTCTGATAACGAAAGCTCTAAAGGCTGGTTAATGACTATTCCCATTGCACCCTGTTCGTCATGCTCACAAATATAGGTAATACTCTGAGAGAAAATGCTTTCACGCAATGAGGGCATAGCCAGCAAAAAATGGTTTCGCAGACTGCTGCTATGCTCGTCTTGGCTGTTAATGAGGGACATGGTCACTCCTGGTATTTTGATTTGCTAATCAAACTAAGTCCTAACCTGAGCTTAGCTTGTTTTGCTGGAATTGCCATGTGCGTATAATTTCCAGTGTGTCGGTGGTCGCTCGAAGCTCTTCTGAAAACGGCGCGAAAGGGGCCGCCATACGGACAATTTTTATGGCGGCCTCGTCTAGTACTGCATGCCCCGAAGACGACAATATTTGAATATCTTCGAGGTTTCCATCCCGCGCTATCACTACCAGCAACTGCAAGTTGCCATAAATACCATAGCGCTCGGACGCTGCGGGGTAATACTTATTACCCACCGCTTCCAGCCGCTGTCGCCACTGTAACAGGTAAGCTGCATCGGCCGCCTGTTTAGCTGACGCCGACGTAAGCCGGCGAACTCTAGGCATGATTGAGAGCGCCTGAGTCTGCGAATCCAAGCGCGCTTCCAGACTAGCCAACTCGCGGGACAATCGGTCAACCTCGCTAGTCGCACCGGACGCCCTCTCTCTCAGTCGGATTTTTTGCTCGGGCTCTTTGGTAATATAGGCGTCAGCCGCGGCGGCTGTCGCTGCCGTGGGCGTGGCATACTGTTCCTGCTGACGCTCCGGCCTTGCCTGACTCGCCTGCGGTTCTATCTCCGGCTGAATCGCTGGGGAAACCTCTCGACTGGTTATTTCGTTGCGGTCGGCTTCATCGCCACTGCCAAGCTGATTCATAGCGGCGAGAAGCTCGGTTTTGTCAGGTAGTTGCTCGCTGGGGCGAGTAGCCAGGGTCACTTCGAGTTGCGGTGTATAGCTGACGGCCTCAGATGCCTCGAAGGTGAGGCCCAGTATAAAAGTGAGATGCAGCGCTGCGGCCAAAAAAACGGCAAACTGCAAGCGCTCATGCCGGTCTGGTTCACGCTCCATGCCCTCATAAGTCACAGAGATTTTAGCCCCTATCGCGCAATTCTTGCGCGATACATTTCATCAAATCACCTGCAATATCTAAGTTGAATTCGTCGTTAATTTCGCGAATACAGGTTGGACTGGTGACGTTAATTTCAGTCAGATAGTCACCAATTACATCCAACCCCACAAACAACAAGCCCTTTTCCCGCAAACTGGGGCCTATCTCTTTCGCTATCCATAAATCTCGCTCCGATAGCGGCTGCGCCCGCCCTTTGCCGCCTGCCGCCAAATTGCCTCTGGTTTCATCGCCTGTAGGAATGCGAGCCAAGCCATAGGGAACGGCTTCACCATTAATCATCAGGATACGTTTATCGCCTTGTTTAATTTCGGGCAAATAACGCTGCGCCATTATGGTTTGAGCACCAAACTCGGTAAGAATCTCTAAAATGACATTAATATTGGGGTCGTCTTGCTTAACTCGAAATATAGACGTGCCGCCCATACCATCAAGCGGCTTGTAAATAA